>WRBL01000384.1 GCA_009784565.1 Streptosporangiales bacterium
ACCCAGCGGATCTACGCACTGTTCGCCAAGACCCGCGCGTTCGACGCGCCCGCCACCGGCCCGCTGCTGCTCGGCGTCCTGGACGAGGTGCTGGGACCCTGCCAGCTCAGCGCGCCGGTCGGCATCAGCATCGGGCCCGGCGAGGAAGCTCAGGTCCTGCACCGGGACGACTCCATCTACCCGGTTCCCGAGCCGCATCCTCCGCTGGTCGTCAACACGATGTGGCCGCTGGAGGAGTTCACCGAGGAGAACGGAGCCACCCGGTTCATCCCCGGCAGCCACCGGTGGGAGCCGGGCCGCCGCCCGGGACCGGACGATCCGGCGGAGACAGCCGTGATGTCACCCGGGTCGGCGCTGTTCTACCTGGGCAGCCTCTGGCACGGCGGGGGCGCGAACCAGACGTCCCGGCCACGGCTCGGCGTGATCCTGGAGTACGCGGCCGGCTGGCTGCGGCCCCAGGAGAACCACTGCCTGGCCGTCCCCCGCGAAACCGTCCGCGACCTGCCCGAACGTCTCCAGGAACTCTTGGGATACAACATCTTCCCGCCGTTCGTGGGCTACGTCGACGGCCGGCACCCCCGCCGCGTTCTGTAACCGGGCCGCCGGAGCGGGATCAGGCGATCTCCTCTTCCCGGGATTCGAAGTCGTTCCCGTGGGCGGCGGTGCCGGCGACGGCGAGTTCGAGCGCGAGGTCGCCCAGCATCTCGCGGATCACGCCGGGGCACGCGCTGGCGGCCGCGGCCCGGCAGAGCGTGACGATGCCGTCCAGCGGCACGGTGACCGCGTCCACCGCGGCGACCTCGGGGTGGGCCGTGGGCCGCGGGGTCTCCCCGTCCGCGGCCAGCCGCTCGACGGGGTCCTCGCCCGGGCGGGTGCCGGTGAACCGGATCGTGGGCACGGGGTAGCCGCAGGCGGCGGCGTACCGGTTGACGAGGTCGATGATGAGGCTCGGCTGTCCGGTCTCGAGGAGGAAGGTACTGAGCCCGTCGGCGAGGACGGCCGCCTCGATCACCAGCCCGGCGGCCCGCGGAGCCGTCGTGAAGTGCCGGGCCATGGCGCGATCGGTGATCGTCACCGGCAGCCCCCGGGATACCTGGTACGCGAGCGTCTCTACGAGCGACCCGCGCGCGGCGAACACGTCCCCGAACCGCACGGAGGCGGGCCGGGTGCCCGTCGCCAGCTGCACGGTGACGATCTCCGCGAGCCGCTCGGTCAGCCCGAGCACGGACGCCGGGGCGGCCGCCTCGCCGCTGGAGACGTTCACGAGCCCGCGCACCCCGAACTGCGCCGACAGTGACGCGACGTTCATCGCCCCGGCCACGTTGGTGGTCACGGCGACGGCCGGGTGGCGTTCCAGCAGCGGCGCGTGCCCGCACGCGGCGGCGTGGAAGACGACGTCCGGCCGGTGCCGCCGGAAGACCGCGGCGAGCTGCGCCCGGCTGGCGACATCGGCGAGCACGACGGAGTCGTCGGTGAACGGGGCCTGCCCCGCGCCGTCGAGCTGCAGCCGGTACAGCGCGTACTCGTCCCGGTCGACGCACACCACCTGTGCCGCCCCCAGGGCGCGGGCCTGGCGCGCGATCTCGCTGCCGATGGAGCCGCCGGCCCCGGTGACCAGGACCCGGCTGCCCTCGATGATCTCGCGGGCGCCGGCCTCGCACGGGGACGCCCCTTCCAGGCCGAACAGTTCCCCGGCCGGGATCTCCGGGCAGGACAGGCTCCTGTCGGACTCGATCGCCATGAATGTCCCCAAAGAAGTGAAGCCGCCGCGTGCCCCGTTCATTGATACGGGACGGGCACCCCGCCCGGAGCATCCGTCAGTCCCGAACCGGACGGACCAAGGTCCCGGGTATTTCGCCATCCCGGGCCAGCTGGCGAACGCGCAGCCAGGCCGGGCACCAATAACGAAACCGGAAGTTGCATGCATGGAATAAGAATTCGTCCGGTACGGTTGGTGATCACTGGGCTGCCCAGGTCAAGGACGTCCTGCGTGCGACCACGACGCGCATCCCCGATCTGATCTGGAGAACTTTCATGAACGACCGTTCCCGGGGCATCGGCCGCGGGATGGTACTGCTGTTCGCGGTGGCCACCGGGCTGAGCGTGGCCAACCTGTACTACGCGCAGCCCATCCTCGGCGCGATCGCCGGCGACTTCCACACCGGCTCCGGCACGGCGGGCCTGGTCGTCACGCTGTCCCAGGCCGGGTACGCGGCCGGGCTGGCGCTGCTGGTGCCCCTCGGGGACCTGATGATCCGCCGGCGTCTCGTCCCGGCGGTGCTGGCCGTCACCACCGTCGGCCTCGTGCTGTCGGCGGCCGCGCCCAGCGTCATGATGCTCGTCGGCGTCGCCCTCCTGGTCGGCCTGGGGTCGGTGGCCGCGCAGATCCTGGTCCCGATGGCGGCGTCCATGGCCCGCGAAGGCGAGCAGGGTCGCGTCGTCGGCACCGTCATGAGCGGCCTCCTTCTGGGCATCCTGCTCGCCCGGACCGCGTCCGGCATCGTCGCCGACGTCTCCAGCTGGCGGGTCGTCTACATCGCCGCGGCCGTCCTCGCCGCGGCCCTGGCGGTCGTCCTCGGCCGCGTCCTGCCGGACGAGATCCCGCAGACGTCGGTGAGCTACGGCAGGCTCCTGACGACCACGGCCCGGCTCCTGGTCACCGAACGGACCCTGGCCTTCCGGTCGCTCCTCGGCGCGCTGGGATTCGCCGCGTTCAGCGTCTTCTGGACCACCATGGCGTTCCTCCTGTCCGGCGCGCCGTACCACTACTCGGACCTGGTCATCGGGCTGTTCGGCCTGGTCGGGGCGGGTGGCGCGCTGTGCGCGAACTTCGCCGGCCGCTGGGTCGACCGGGGCCTGACCAAGATCACCACCGTGGTGTTCGCGGTCTGCACCGCCGGATCCTTCGCCCTGCTGTGGGCCGGGCGGGACAACCTGATCCTGCTGATCGCCGGCATCATCGTCCTCGACGTCGGCGTGCAGGGCCTCCAGGTCACCAACCAGTCCGTCATCTACAAGCTGGCCGAGGCCCGCAGCCGCGTCAACGCCGGCTACATGGTCAGCTACTTCATCGGAGGATCCCTCGGCTCGGCACTCGGCGGCGCGATGTACGACGCGCACCAGTGGGCGGGCGTCTGCGTGCTCGGGGCCGCCATCGCCGCGGTGATCACGGTCCTCGCCCTGCTCAGCGCCGCCCGCCGCGTCCCGACCAGCCCGGTCCTGACCGCAGAGGGCCAGGCGGCCGCCGCCGTCGCCGACGAGCGAGTCGCAGCCTCCGGCGAGTCCTGACCGCCGCGGCCGCCCGGGCGCGGCGGCCGCGGCGGCGCGAGGTCAGATCTCCGGGATGTTCGGGTCGGTGCGCTTGTGGCCCCAGGAGCTGGTCACGTCGTAGCGGGACGGCGTCCACGTCTCGTCGTCGATAAGCTTCCCGCCGTAGCCGCACTCGACCTGGAAGCCCGAGGGCGCGACCGCGTAGAACGACAGCATCTCGTCGTTGGAGTGCTTGCCGAAGGTGAGCGCGACCGGCGCCGCCCCGTCGGCGACCTTGTCCCAGGCCCGGCCCACCAGGTCGAGGTCGTCGACCTCGAACATCAGGTGCCCGACGCCCTGCGGCGCGGGCGGGATCGGCGCGTACGCGAACGAGTGATGCCGCGGGTTGCAGTGCAGGAACGTGCCGAGGATCTCGGGACCGAACTCGATGTGGTCGCTGAGCCGGAACCCGAGGATGTCCTCGTACAGCGGCTGGTACGGCGCGGGATCGCGCACGATCTGGAACGCGTGCCCCACGCCGCCGGTCCCGGTCTTGAACCGTGCCCCGGTGGGGGAGACGCGCGAGCCGGTCCGCCTCGTCCGCGTGCTCCGGATTATCGGCCTCCCGGGGCTCCGGGGCTGCTTCTCTCGGACGGGGCGGAATTCCGATCTCCGAAATGCGTCTCGTCTATCTGCGTTAGGCGGCATAGGCATCGTTGGTCAGTGTGCCGTCAGCCGATTTCCTGGTACTCCCGCCCGCGGGCTGAGGAGGGATGCCTGAGCCCCTCTCGGCAGGGCCATGAACCGATTCGTTCAGGCGTCCGCCAGTTCGCGAATAGCCTCAGACGCCGTGTAGACGAGCTCGCGGCGCGCGGGCGGCATGTCTTCGCGAAGGGCGATGGTGAGCGCGTCCCGAAGGAAGCGGAGGAGGTCCCCAAATAGATCCCGGGCGTCAGCCCTGGGCGGAATCTGCCACTCCCGCTCGAACACCAGCCGGTAGTCTCTGGCAATGCCGACGGTGGAGTATCGGGCAGCGCCAGAGCGAAACGCCAGGCCATCCAAGAGGTCGGATGGCTCGGCGTCGGCCAGGCGACTCTCGTCGGCTGGTGTCAGCGGCATGTAGAGCCAGATGGAATACTCGCGGGGAACGTAGCCGGTGACACGCCAGAAGAGCTGTCGCTCGCCGCTCACGCTGAAAATCCCGAATGTGGGCACGCCGTTAAAGCGGTCGAGTACTTCCACGTTCTCGATCGCAGATACGGGAGCCCAGGCGAGATTGCCCAGTACCGGCAGCATGCTCATGTCGTATCTTGCTCCTTCTCTTCCTCAGTGAAGCACGCGTTGAATCTGATCGCCACCTGGTCACCCCAGTCGGCGTATTCTCCAGCGCTGGTCAGCGGCGGGTAGACGCTCACATGCAACCGGTTCGTCTTGGTAGGGCTGTGTACGACCGTGAAGCCTTCCTCGCGCAGCCGCCCGGCTGCCGTGACACGCGCTATCGCCCCCGGAGCGATGTACCGAGTGACGAGCACCGCCGCCGCGAGAGCATCCACCTCCCCCAGGATCATGGAGAGTTCCGTCTCACCGATGTCGCTCCTGAGACGGTTGTCCGATCTCAGATAACTCAATCTGTCTCTCTGTCCTGACCTGCGGAGAGACAGATTGGCTGAGACTAGCCGGGTGTTTCAGTCTCAGTTTTTCCGCCCCGGGAGGCTGTTCGGCGGGG
>WRBL01000385.1 GCA_009784565.1 Streptosporangiales bacterium
CGTCCATTGCTCATGTTCCGACTATCGGTGATGGGTGGAGCCTGCACAAGTTCGGTGTGCGGTGTGGGGTTGTTAAGCAAGGCATCTTGCTGTTATCAGCTTGGTGGATGAACCGGCAGTCAGCCCGCAGGATTCAGGCCGGCCGCGGTCCGGGCGGCGACCTCGATGCGGGCGCGGAAAGCGTCCTGCTCCGACGCTGGCACGCCGAGATTGGAGTTCACGGCGGTGAGTCCGGCCGTCCCGTCGATCAGCTCCCGGACGACGTCCGCGTGGCCGCGATGCTGGTCAGTCTCGGCGATCATGTGGATCAGGACCCCGTGCAGGGTGACCCCGGCCCGGTCGGCGGGCCACCAGGGAACCCTCCCCGGCGCGTCCAGCGCGAGTTCCGCGATCGTGGCGTCCGCGTGCGCCTGCGCCTTCCGGTACAGGCCGACGATGTCCTCGCGGGACTCGTGCGCCTCGGCGACCCAGTCGCCGTTCGGGTCGGCGTCGTCGAACTCCGGGGCGTCCGGCGACGGACGGCCGAACGTGTCGCCGAAGTACCCGAACTCCACCCCCGCCAGGTGCTTGACCAGCCCGAGAAGGTTCGTGCCGGTCGGCATCACCGGCCGCCGCACGTCGCACTCCGGCAGTCCCTCCAGCTTCCACAGCACCGCCTCGCGCGCGGTGCGCAGATACCGGTGCAGGTCCGCCTTGAAATCCCCGTCGTCGCCTATGAGGGCATCCTGTCACCGGCGGCCCGGCGCGCGCGTCCGCATTCCCCCGCCCAGTGCGGCAGGCTCGACGCTTCTTGCTGTTATCAAATTCGCGGCCTGGCGAGACCGGGATCCCCTACCCTGTCGGCATGCGCCTTCTCGTGGCCGGCGGCAGCGGCTACCTCGGACAGCGGATCGTGCGGCAGGCGAGGGCCGCGGGACACGACGTCTCCGCCACGTTCCACGCCAGCCCGCCCGCGGGGCCCGAAGACGTCGCCTGGCACCAGCTCGACATCCGGCGCCGGGATGACGTCATCACGCTGGCCGGGAAGATCCGGCCCGACGCGATCATCAACGCCGCCTACCTGCAGTCGGACTGGGAAACCACCGCCGACGGCGGCACCCACGTAGCGCTGGCCGCGGCCGGGACGGGCGCGCGCCTGGTCCATGTGTCCAGCGACGCGGTGTTCTCCGGGCACGCGCCCCGCTACCAGGAGGACGCGAGGCCCGATCCCCTGTTCCCGTACGGCGCGGCCAAGGCGGCGGCTGAGACCGCGGTCAGGGGCATCGCCCCCGGTGCCGCCATCGCCCGGACGTCGCTGATCGCCGGGGACGGCGATTCCAAGCACGAGACCCTCGTCCATGACCTGGTGACCGGGGCGAAGGCGGGGGTTCTGTTCACCGACGAGATCCGCTGCCCCGTCCACGTCGGCGACCTGGCCGGCGCCCTGCTCGAACTGGCCGCCGCGCCGGACGCCGGGATCTTCCATCTCGCCGGACCGGACGCGGTCAGCCGGCTTGAGATCGGCGAGCTGGTCGCGGACCGGGACGGCCTGAACCGGGCCGCGCTGCCGTCCGGATCGCGCGCCGCCACCGGACGGCCGGGCCCCCTGGACGTGCGGCTGGACAGCACCCGGACCCAGGCCCGGCTGGCCACCCGGCTGCGCGGGGCCCGGGAATTTCTCACGCGGCACGGCCCGGACTCGTAAACACCGGTCAACCCGCACGTCAGCGCCGGCGCGCCTCCCCCGAGAGAATCTTCGGGAACCGTATCGTTCTGCCGTTACTGTCCGGTACGAGCAGAAAGAACACGATGTCCCCCTCAACCCCCCTCCGCGTGCTCGCCGTCTCCGCGTCCCTGGTCGCCACGGTGGCACTGTCCGGCTGCAAGTCCTCCGATTTCTCTTCCCTCTCCAGCGGATCGGGCGGCTCGGGCTCAGGTTCGGCGGCGGCCCGCACGTCGAGTAACGGGCTGCTGAAGATCCACGACCCGAAGAAGGTCACCTATTCGGTCCACTTCACGACCTGTCACTTCGGCGACGACGGGCAGCTGCCCGACCCCAAGTGCACGCCCGGCGCGATCGACCCGGACGTCACGCAGTCGAACCTGAAGTCCACCATCTGCAAGAAGGGCGGCTACACCAAGAAAGTCCGCCCGTCGTCCTACAGGACCGGCAAGGCCAAGTACAAGGTCGCCTACCCGGCCTACGGCGTGAGCCACTCCAAGAAGAGCGAACTGGATCACCTGGTCTCCCTGGAGCTGGGCGGGTCCAACGACATCGCGAACCTGTGGCCCGAGGTCGGCAAGCAACCCAACCCGAAGGACAAGGTGGAGAACGACCTGCACGAGGCGGTCTGCGACGGCGACGTGAGCCTGGCCGCCGCGCAGGAGGCCATCGCCACCGACTGGGAGACGGCCGACGCCAAGCTGGGCATCACCAGCAAGGACAAGACCGACGACGGCGCGAGGAACGGCGGCTGAGGACCTGGCCGGGCGCCCGTTGACGGGAGTGCGGGCGCCCCGCCCCACGATTGTTTCCCAGTAAGACCGCGATACTAGCAAGCAGCTCTGAACTCGCATCTCATGCGCGATCCGGACAGACCGGGTTTTCCGAACGTTAAGGTTTAGTCAACGCCTGATCCAGGTGCATGCGTAATGTTTGCTGTGTGCTTCCTGAAGGCATCACGAACGCATCCTCCGCGGTGAAAGCCCGCGGGCTCACGAAATCCTTCGAGGACGTCATCGCCCTGGACGGCGTCGACCTGGACGTCCCCGCGGGCCAGGTCCACGGCGTCGTCGGGCCGAACGGCGCGGGCAAGACCACCCTGCTGGGCCTGATCCTGGGACTGGCCTCCGCCGACGGCGGCACCCTGGAGGTTCTCGGCGCCCCGGCCGGCCGGGGGCGTCCCGCTCCGGACGGCGTCGCCGGGTTCGTGGACGGCCCCGGCCTCTACCCCGCGCTGACCGCCCGGAAGAACCTGGCGGCCCTCGCCGCGCTGCGCGGTCCCGGGATGCCGACCGCGGACATCGACGGCGTCCTGGAACAGGTCGGCCTCACCGACGTCGCCGACGACAAGGCCCGCGGGTTCTCCCTCGGGATGCGGCAGCGGCTCGGCCTCGCCGCCGCCCTCGTCACCCGGCCGCGCCTGCTGGTGCTGGACGAGCCGTCGAACGGGCTCGACCCGCAGGGCAAACGGCACGTGCATGCCACGCTCACCCGGCTCGCCGCCGACGGGACGGCCGTGGTGCTGTCCAGCCACCGCATGGACGACCTCGAGGAACTGTGCTCCGAGGTCACCATCCTGGCCGCCGGGCGCGTGGTGTTCTCCGGACCCGTCGGCAAGCTGGCCGACGAGACCCGGGCGGCCGACTACCGCCTCGTCACCTCCGATCCCGCCCAGGCCCGCGCCGTCGCCGCGCGGACGACCGGGATCCAGGTCATCGACTCCCCCGGCGGCCGGGACGAGACGGTCGTGGTCCGTGCGCTGGTCTCCGCGCTCGACGCCCTGATCCCGGCCCTCGTGCGCGCGGGCGTGGCCGTCCGCGAGCTCACGCCCGTCGTCTCGCCGCTGGAGACCGCGTTCCTCGCCCTCACCGAGCAGGGGCCCGGGGCCCCGGCCGGCCCCCGGGAGCCGCGATGACGACCACGACCGCCGGGCCCGCCGCCGCGGAAGCGCGCAAGCCGCGCCGGGTCTCGGTAGCACGGGGCTACCGGTTCGAGCTGGTCAAGCTCCTGGCGCAGTGGCGGATCAGGATCCTGATCGCGCTGTGCTGGATCGGCCCGGCCGTCGCCGTGATCGTGGTCAGCAGCCAGGGCACGCTGCCGGCCGACACGCTGTTCGGCCGGCAGATGCACGCCACCGGGTGGGGCGGGGCCCTCGTCGTCCTGTCGTTCGCGGGAAGCTGGTTCTTCCCGATGCTCACGTCGATCGTGGCCGGGGACGTGTTCTCCTCCGAGGACCGGCTCGGCACCTGGCGGCACCTGCTGGTGGCGGTCCGGTCGCCGCGCCGGATCTTCGCGGCCAAGGCCCTGGCCAGCCTCACCGTCCTGATGCTGTGCGTGCCCGGCCTGGCCGTCTCCGGCATCGCCGGCGGGCTCGTGGTCGGCAGCCGCGCGCTGACCGGCCTGGACGGCCATCAGCTCACGGCGGGCGACGTCGCCGGGCGGCTGCTGCTGGCCTGGCTGTGCGCGCTCGCCCCGGTCCTGGCCTTCGCCGCGATCGGCCTGCTGGCCTCGGTGATCTTCGGCCGTTCCCCGGTTGGCCTGCTGCTGCCCGCGTTCGGCGGGCTGGGGATGGAACTGGCCTCGCAGACGCTGTCGATGCCGGCCGCCGTGCGGGTGGCCCTGCCCAGCTTCGCCTTCATGTCCTGGGACGGGCTGTTCACCAGCCCGCCGCAGCTCGGTTCCCTGATCAGCGGCGTCATCGTCAGCCTGGCCTGGGCCGCGGTCGCGACCGCGCTGGCGTACTGGCTGTTCGTCAGGCGTGACTTCGCCACCCTGGCCAACGACGGCTCGATGCGGCGGGCGATCCTCCTAGGGATCCTGCCGCTGCTCGGAGCGTGGGCGCTGTGCGCCGGGGCGGTGGCCGCCGCCACCGGCGCGACGGGTTCCGGGGTCGACGCCGGGAAACTGCAGCGGTCCCTGGCCGCGTCGTTCGCCCACATCTACCCGGTGCAGTACGCCGAGGTGGACCACCTGCACGTGACCGCGGCCCAACTCCGGGCCACCGCGTCGTGCGTGAAGGGATCGGGCCTGGTCGCTCAGGAGGGGCCCGGCAACGACTGGCGCTGCTATGTCTACTGGCACCTTCCCGGCGCCGGCAGCGCGACCGGGCAGGCCGTCTACCAGCTTGACGTGAGCGCGAACGGACGGTACGTCGCCGACGGCGACGGCCCCAACTCCGTCAACGGCTACTTCATGGTGCGCGTCCCCTACGGGGACGCGCCCGA
>WRBL01000386.1 GCA_009784565.1 Streptosporangiales bacterium
CCCCAGATCAGCGCCTCCATCTGCGCCGGGGTCCGGGTCCTGGCCAGCTGGTGGTAGTACTTGGCCACGTTGACGATCGCCGAGCGCAGCGAGGTGTCGGACGCGAGCGCCGACTCGCTGGAGCCGGCCGGGGCCGCGGCCTTCTCCAGCGCCATCAGGTGCACCGGTGCCGTGCCGGCCGGGGCCGTCATGGTGGCCGGCGCGCCGTGGGCGAAAGAGAGCCCGGTGATGACGCCGCCCGTGCTGACGGACACGAGAGCCGTGGCCTGCTGCCACCAGGGCTTCGTGGCGGGATGCGCGGATTTCACCTTGCCCCCTTTCGTTCGCTAGTGATCGCTGCTTAGGACCCGGAGCCGGGCAGGCTGGCCAGGATCTTCTTGACCTTCGGGCTGGACGGGTCGCCGGAGCTGGCGAACAGCGTGCCCGCGTCGGCGGCGGTCTGCCTGGGCGCCCCGGTCATCCACTGCCGGAACGCGTCGGTGACCAGCGCCTGCTTGCCCTTGGCGGTGAGCGGCCTGGCGCACAGCGCCGGATAGCCGGCCTTCTTCGTCAGGGCCGCCGAACCGGTGTACCGCTGGCAGTTCGAGGCCTTGCCCTCCAGGCCGGCCTGCACCGAGGGCTGGCCGGAGGAGTTGGTCATGGTCGCGCCGCCGATGATGTTGTTGATCGCCCGGGCGGCGACCTCCAGGCTCATCACCGGGTCCGCCGCGTTGTAGGGCTGGTGCAGGTTGAGGGACCACGCCACCTCGCCGCCCTGGGACGGGGCGATCGGCTCGAGCCCGCGGCGCCCGGTGACCGGGTCGACGTAGCCGGGGTTGCCGCCGCTGGTCAGCAGCGCGTACACCCATAGGACCTGGCGCGTGTCGGTGGCGCAGGCGAAGTTCACCTGGCCGGGCTCGGCGGCCACGTCCGGGTTCTGGCAGGCGCTGGTGATCTGCGCCTGCATCCGGGCCACGCTGGCGGGCCAGGACCCGCTCGGGCCGCCGCCGGTGACCGCGACCGTGATCAGCGAGACCGCGACGGCGCCGGCCGCGACCGCGGACAGCGACTTCCAGTGGTCGCGGAAGAAGCCCATGCGGCCGGGCGGCACGCTGCCCGGGCGGCCGCCGTTGATGAGCGCCTCGGTCCGGCCGTCCGGATCGGCGACGCCGAAAGGGGAGGGCGCTTCGAACGTGCTGCCGGCGGGGACCTCGAACGTGCCGTTCAGGCCGTAGCCCTCGGCCGAGGGGTCGGCGGCGGCCTCCGGGGCGGGGGCGTACGAGCCGAGCATGCGCTCGAGCTCGGCCGCCCTGGTGTCCAACATGATGTGATGCTCGTTGTCTTCGTAGTTCATATTTTCGAAATCGCTCATCAATCTCACTCCTTACAGGAGCTAGCTAAGGCGACGTTCTGAGCAGTGCTGTTACGGCTGGTGCTGCTGTGCTGCCCGTCCGCCGGGGAGCGCGGACGCCGGGACGCCGGGAAGGGGTGCCGGCACGCCGCCCCTCACTGGGGCCCGCTGGCCGGTCCGCCGCCTCCGTATCGTACGCATGTTCTAGATTAGACCATGCGTTCGATCAAATTTCTAGCACCCTCGGCTTAGAACACCAATTCGTTATCTGGGCTCCGGCGGTGTCTGCGAGGTTCGCGTCCCATGTGTGCCGGAACGAAAGGGAATCGTTGTCTATTCCGCAAGTTGCCGAAATAGTTTCGATCTTGCTCATCGTCGAGTACATTTCTGCTGGTCAGGCGCCGTGATCCGTTCGGAAAATTTCGGGTCCCGGCGTGGACGGGTTCGCCGTGATCGCGCCGCCCGCCGGGCCGGACGCGGACGGGGCATCCCGCCCGGGATGGGGATCCGGGCGTGTCCGGGCTCGCGAGGCTGGAGGCGCTGATCATGACCGTGATGCATGCTGCCGCCCGAGCCGCCAGGTGGCCGGCCGGGAGCGGTGAACGAGCCGATTGGGCTCGACCGCTCCGAGATTGACCAGCTCACCCGACCGCTTTCGCGGTTGGCGTGAGGGGGTGGTGCCGCCGGGCAGTGGCGTCAGCCTGCGCGGTCTGTAGGCGAGACCCAAAGCATACTGGGGCATAAGGGTGCGAGTGGCAACTCCGTGCGATCCCTGACAACGTTGTGATAACAGCGTTATTGCTGTGACCCGAGAGATGCCGTTCTTCTCCTGTTCCGTCGCGGCGGATGGCAGGATGCGACGATGGATCACGGATGGCTCGCCGGCTACCGGGCGCAGGGGGAGACCGAGGAAGCGGACCTGGAGCGGATGCTCCGCCTGGCGGAGACGGAGGCCGAGCCCTGGCGCCGGTCGCTGCCGCTGCACTTCACCGCCTCCGCGCTGATCGTGGACCCGGCTCGCCGCCGGGTCCTGCTCCGCTGGCATCAGCGGCAGGGAAGGTGGCTGCAGGTGGGAGGCCACGGCGACCCGGGGGAGCGCGACCCGCTCCGGATCGCGCTGCGCGAGGCCGAGGAGGAGAGCGGCCTCGCCGACCTGCGGCCCTGGCCTGGCGCGTCGCTGCGGCACGTGGTGGTCTGCCAGGTCGCGCCGGGGAAGGGGGAGCCCGCGCACGAGCACGCCGACGTGCGGTACTTCCTGGCCACCGCGGACCCGGAGGCGATCCGGCCCGAGAACGAGGATGCCCCCCTGCGCTGGCTCTCGGTGGGCGAGGCCCGGGAACTGGTGGGGGACAACAACCTGCGCGTGACCCTGGACCGTCTCGACGCGGAGTTTGCCGGTTCTTAGGGGCCCGGCCCGCCAACTGTCCAGTATCTCCAAATTGAACCATTTGTCGGTTGAATACGGCGAATGGGCAATTTGCGCGTAGACTCGCCGGTCGTGACCCTGACGCCGGCGTCATGCTGCGCGTCCCAGCCCTGGCGACCCCTGGGAGAACGACCGTGACCGTGCTGGAAACCCGACCGGCGCCGGAGACCCCGGAAACGCCGGCGACGCCGTCGGCGCCGGCCGCCATCGAGGTCCGCGACCTGACGATGAGCTACGGCGACCGCTCCGTGCTGACCGGCGTGACCTTCGAGGTCCGCCGGGGAGAGGTCTTCTGCCTCCTCGGCCCGAACGGCGCGGGCAAGACCACGACCGTCGAGATCCTCGAGGGCTTCCGCCGCCGCTCCGGCGGCACCGTGCGGGTGCTGGGGATGGATCCCGGCGCCCAGCCCGCCGTGCTGCGCGAACGGCTCGGGATCGTGCTGCAGGAGTGCGGCTTCCCGCGCCAGGCCAAGGTGGCCGAGCTCATCGGCATGTGGCGCGACTACTACCCCAGCCCCCGGCCGGTCGACGAACTGCTGTCGGTGGTGGAACTGCACAGCCACCGCGACGTGCAGGTCCGGAAGCTGTCGGGCGGCCAGCGCCGCCGCCTCGACCTGGCCCTCGCCCTCGCGGGCGACCCGGACCTGGTCTTCCTGGACGAGCCGACGACCGGGTTCGACCCCGAGTCCCGCCGCCGCTGCTGGGCCGCGATCGAGAACCTGCGCGCGCTCGGCAAGACGATCGTGCTCACCACGCACTACCTCGACGAGGCCGAGCGGCTGGCCGACCGCCTCGCCCTGCTGCGCGACGGCGAGATCCGCGTCTGCGGCCCGGTGCGCGAGGTCGCCCGCCAGGCCGGCGTCCCCACCACCATCACCTTCACCTATCCCCAACGGATCATCCCGGCTCTTCCCGCCCCCGGCTGCCTGTCCCTGCGGGTGGAAGACGGCGTCGCCACCTGCCGGGTCAAGAACGCGGCCACCGCGCTGCGGGAGCTGTTCACGTGGGCGTCGGCCTGCCGCCTCGGCGACCTCGAGGACCTGTCGGTCACCCACCCGACGCTGGAGGACGCCTACCTCCAGCTGGTGTCCGGAGGTGCTGGCCAGTGACCGCGGTACTTCCCGGGGCCACGGCCCCGCGCCGCCGTCCCGTCACCCGGGTCGCCCGGCTGGCGGTGCGGCAGGGACTGGCCGAGCAGCGGACGTTCTGGCGCAGCGCGGAGTACGCGCTGTTCACGTTCGCGCTGCCGGTGGCGCTGCTGCTCCTGATCGGGTCCACGACCGCGGGCGGGTTCCTGCCCCACACCCACGTCAAGGCGCAGATGATCTTCGTGCCGTCGATGATGGCGTTCGGGGTGGTCGTCGCGGCCTACGTGAACCTGGGGACCAAGCTGGCGACCCTGCGCCATGACGGGGTGCTGAAGCGGATCCGGACCACCCCGATCCCGGCGGGCGCGTACCTGTCCGGGGTGCTCGGCAGCACCGCCGCCACGACCGCCGCCATCACGGCCGCGACCGGCGCGCTGGGCTGGCTGGCCTTCGGCGCGGTGCCGCGCGTGGCCGGAATCGGCGAGCTCGCCGGGGGACTGGCCCTGGGCGCCGCGTGCTTCGGGTCGCTGGGCCTGGTCCTGTCGACGCTGGCCCGCAGCGCCGAGTCCGCGTCCCCGATCGCCAACGCCAGCTACCTGCCGCTGGCCATCATGTCGGGCATCTTCGACCCGGCGTTCAGCGTGCCGCACTGGCTGTCGGTCATCGTGGGCCTGTTCCCGGTCCGCCCCCTCGCGCAGATCCTCCAGCAGGGCTACACCCCGGTCCAGCACGTTCCCCTCGAGGACCCGGTCGTCCTGGCCGCCTGGACCGTCGCGGGCGTCTTCCTCGCCGTATGGCGCTTCCGCTGGACCTAACCCCCGCCCCCCGCTGCCCCCGCCGCCTCGCCGCCCCCTTCCCCGGACTCGATGTCACACCGGCGCCCGTCTAGGGGGCCGATGGCACGGCGGCTCCCTTCCCGTCTCCGGTCATCGATGGTGTAGAAGGAGATCATGACGGATGACGCGCAGGCCATCAGGGACGTGGTGGAATCGTGGGTGCTGGCCCGGGACTCGGCGGACTGGGACTGGTTCCGCGAGCAGTGGCACGATGACGGCTACATGATGGCGAC
>WRBL01000387.1 GCA_009784565.1 Streptosporangiales bacterium
ATGTTCTACACGTCGGGCACCACCGCGAAACCCAAGGGCTGCGTGCTCACGCACGAGGCGCTGATGCGGACCGGGGTCAGCACCCGGGACCGGCTGGGTTTCCAGGACGGGGAGCGGATGTTCGCCCCGTGCCCGATGTTTCACACGGCGTCCACCCAGCCGATGATCGCGACGATGCACGCCACCGGGACGTTCGTCACGATGGGCCACTTCGAGCCGGACGCGGCTCTGCGTCTGATCGCCGACGAGCGGGTGACGGCCCTGTTCCCGGCGTTCCCGCCGCTGACGGAAGGGCTGCTGAATTCTCCGGCCTACACCCCGGACAGCTTCCGGTCCGTCCGCACGGTATTCACGGTCGCGCCGACGGAGGCGCTGCGGTCCATGCAGCGGCGGATGCCGCATTCGGTCATGGTCAACGCCTACGGGATGACGGAGTTCGGCGGCTCCGTGGTGATGGTCGCCCCCGATGACGACGATGACGCCCGGCTGGCGACGCAGGGACCGCCGTTCCCCGGGATCGAGGTCGGGATCCGTGACGAGGCGGGCCGCCCGCTGCCGGCCGGGCAGCGCGGCGAGATCGTGGTCCGCGGCCCCAGCATGTTCGACAGCTACCACAATGACCCGGTCAAGACCGCCGCGACCGTGGACGCTGACGGGTGGTACCACTCCGGGGACGTCGGCGTGCTCGGTGCCGACGGACGGCTGCGCTACCAGGGCCGGAGCAAGGACATGCTGAAGGTCGGCGGGGAGAACGTGGCCGCCATCGAGATCGCCTCCCGCCTCCTGTCCCATCCCGCGGTGAACGCCGCCCACGTGACCGGAGTGGCCGACGACCGCTACGGCGAGGTCCCCGCCGCGTTCATCGAGGTACGCCCCGGGCGGACGCTGACCGAGGAGGAGGTCCTCGCGCACTGCCGCGCTGGCCTCGCCCGGTTCAAGGTCCCGCGCCACGTGCGCTTCGTCACCGAGTGGCCCATGTCCTCCACCAAGGTGCAGACCTTCCGGCTGCGCGAGCGGCTCGAAGAGGAACTCGGAATCCGCAAGCCGAAGGAGCAGTAGCAGATGGCAGACGCTGGGAGCCACGTGATCGTGGTCGGCGCGGGCCTGTCCGGGCTCGCCACGGCGCTCGGCTCGGCGCTGGCCGGGAAATCCGTCACGGTCTTCGAGGCCGGCGACATGGTCGGCGGGGCCGCCGCCTGGTCCGGCGGCCAGGTGTGGGTCGGCGCCAACCACGTCGCCGAGCGCCAGGGCATCGCGGATGATCCCGCGCTGGTGGAGCGGTACGTGCGGGATATCGCGAAGGGCCATCCGGAGGCTCTGGACGAGGAGGCGATGGCCCGCTGGATCGACATGGCGCCGGTCGCCGCCCGCTACTGGGAGGACGTCGGCGCCATCCGGTGGACGGTGATTCCGGGGCTGGCCGACTACCACGGGGAGGCCGACGGCGCGCTCGGCGAGGGCCGGTACCTGACCAACGACGTGATCGACGGCAGCGTCCTCGGCGAGTGGCGCGACCGTCTCCTGGTCAGCCCCTATTTCCCGGTGGGAACGACGTACGCCGACATGTTCTCCAAAGGCCGGCGGCTCACCTACGTCGATGACGCCGGAGACATCCCGGGGCACGCGGGCGTTCCCGCGTTCGGCATCGCCGGCGCGAAGACAGCCCCGGAACACGCCGACGGTCCAGGCGATGACCCGCTGACGTTCGGCACGGGTGTCGTCGCCAGCTTCCTGGCGCGCGCGCTGCGCGAGCCGGGGATCACGATCGTCCGTTCCCACCGCGTCACCGAACTTCTTACCGCGCCGGACGGGCGCGTCACGGGGGTCCGGGCCGAGGGCCCCGGCGGCACGGCCATCGAGGATCACGGCCCGGTCGTCCTGGCCACCAGCACCTACGACTGGAATCCGGGCCTGGTGGCGGAGTTCCTCGGCCTCGGCGAGAACGACTTCGGCAGCGTCGCCCCGAAGACCCTGCGCGGCGACGGCATCACCCTCGCCCGCTCGGTCGGCGGGGCGACGGCTGCGATCCCCGCCACCAGCGTCCCGATCCTGCCCGGCTGGCGTTCGCAAGTCGGCACCGGGTACGGCTACGGCCCCGAGTACGCGATGCCGCACACCATGATCGTCGACAGCACGGGCAGGAGGTACTGCGACGACTCGTACTGGGTCGACATCGTGTCCAGGACCCTCGACCCGGGTGATCCGCACCTTCCGTTCTTCCTGGTCTGGGACGACCAGCACCGCCGGAAGTACGGCCTGGCCGCGACTCCGCCGGGCGGGGAGTACCCCGACGGCTGGGTGACGTCCGCGCCGACCCTGCGCGAACTCGGGAGCGAACTGGGCATCGACGGCTTCCGGCTTGAGGAGACGGCGAAGCGATTCAGCGAGAACGCGCGCAGGGGCGCGGACCCGGACTTCGGCCGCGGCACGGTCGAGTACGTGCGGCGGTTCGCCGGGGACCCGGCCAACACCCCCAACCCGGTGCTCGGTCCCCTCGCTGAGCCCCCGTTCCACGGACTGCGCCTGAAGTTCGTCGGCACGGGAATCGGCTCCAGCGGGGTGCGCGTCGACGGCGACGGTCACGTGCTCGACGACCGCGGCGCTCCGGTCGGAGGGCTGTACGCCGTCGGCTCGTGCGCGGCGCTCACCACGACGGGCTCCGGCTACAACAGCGGCTTCGCCCTCGGCCGCGGCCTGACCCTCGCCTACCTGGTATCACGGGAGCTGGGCAGGGCGGTCGGCTTACCCGAAGGTCTCTCCGTCCAGCCGCTCGCGCAGCCGGTGCTTCTGGATCTTCGTGGAGGACATGGGCCACTGCGTCGTGAACCGGACGGCGCGCGGCACCTTGAAGCTCGCGATCGACGCGGCGCAGTGGCTGATCAGCTCATCCTCGGTCACGGCCGCACCGGGGACGAGCTCGACGAACGCGACCGGCACCTCCCCGAGCCGGGAATGCGGGGCGGCGACCACCGCGGCGATGGCGACGGCCGGGTGACCGCACAGCACGGACTCGATCTCCATGGCGGCCACGTTCTCGCCGCCGACCTTGAGCATGTCCTTGAGCCGTGACACGTACCTGACCCGGCCGTCCTCCGACAGTTCCCCGAGGTCCCCGGTGCGGAACCACCCGTCCGCGTCCATGGACGCGGCGGTGGCCTCCGGGTTGTTGTAGTAGCCCTCGAACAGGCCGAACCCCCGCACAGCGATCTCGCCGGGCGTCCCGGCGGGCAGCGGCTCGCCGTCGGGGCCGAGGACCCGGATCCGGTTGCCGGGGTAAGGGCGCCCGGACCAGGTGGTGCGCTGCTCCGCGGTGTCGCCGAGCTCGGACGTCGCGACCAGGCCGCCGGCTTCGGTGCACCCGTACGCGTTCACCTGAACGGCACCGGGGAACGCGGCCTGCACCTTCGCGAGCATGTCCGGGACGCCCACGAGATGCACGACCCGGAGCGAGTCCAGGCCCCCGGCCCGGTACCCGGGCTGCTGGAGGAGGTCCATCGCGATCTCCGGGAAACACGCGAACCCGATCGTGGCGCGTTCGTCCCGCATCATTCTCAGTGCCTCGGCCGCGTCGACCCGGTACTGGCAGGCGAACGCCGCCCCGGCGGAAACCGCCGCCATCAGCGGCACGATGCCCGACATGTGGAACAGCGGCAGCGGGTCCCACAGCACGTCGTCGGGCGTCAGCCGGTACCGGTCGTGGCCGAGGGCCTCGCCGGTCCGCACCACCGACTCGTGCGACAGCACCGCGCCCTTGGGCCGCGCGGTCGTCCCGGATGTGTACATGATGAGGGCCGCGTCGCGGACCCGGGTGCAGGCGCAGCGCTCCCGGACTTCGCCGGCCGTAACCGCGCTCGCGTCGATATCCGCGATGTCCGCGATGCCGGCGGACGAGGCTCCGTCCAGCCCGACGATCCGGCGCAGCGCCGGGGCGGCGGGCGCGTGAAGGCCGGCCCGGGCCCGGGAGCCGGCGAGCTCGGGCAGGGCACCGGCGAGCCTGTCCCGCAGGGACACCTCGCCGGACGGCGGCTCGCCGACGATGAGCAGTGAGATGTCGGCGTCCCCGAGCACGTAGGCGAGTTCCGCCGCGCGGTAGCGGGAGTTGACCGGGACCGCGACCGCACCGGTCAGCCCGATCGCGAAGAGCAGCTCGATGTAGGCCGGGCTGTTCGTCATCAGGAGACCGACGTGGTCGCCCGGCTCGACGCCGTGCGCGATGAGCAGCCGTCCCCGCTCCTCCGCCCGGCCCAGCAGCCCGGCATAGTCCTCCCGGGAGCCGGGAAACACCACGGCTGTCCGCTCGCCGTGCCGCGCGGCCGCCGTGACGAGCAGCCCGCCGGTCGTCACGTTGCTGATCATGCTTGCTCACCCGCTTTTCAGGGCTGGACAGCTAACATGACGGTCACCGGAGTCCGCTGACCGTCAGGCCCTCGACCGCCCGGGAGGCGATGCTGGGCTTCCACGTGACGTCGCCGTCGACGTGGATCCGGGGGAAGCGCTGGAGGATCTTCGGAAGCGCGACCCGCCCCTCGATGCGGGCAAGCTGCGCGCCGAGGCACGCGTGCGGACCCCGGCCGAAGCCCACGTGCAGCGGCTTGACGGACCGGGTGATGTCGAAGGAATCCGGGTCGGGGAACACGTCGCCGTCCCGGTTCGCGGACTGCTGGACCAGGAACACCCGCTGCCCGGCCTTGATCTCGCGGCCGGCGCGCTCGTGGTCCTCGTGCACCCAGCGAACGAGGATCTTGATCGGCCCTTCGAAGCGCAAGACCTCCTCCACCGCCCGGTTCGCGAGCGACGGGTCCGCGGTGATCATGTCCCGCTGCCCGGTGTGACGGGACAGCATGACCATGGCGTTGCACAGCAGGTTGGTGGTGGTCTCGTGGCCGGCGAACAGGATCAG
>WRBL01000388.1 GCA_009784565.1 Streptosporangiales bacterium
CGCCGAGCACGATCCGGCGCTTGACTTCGTCGCCGAACCCGGCGTCCCGGGACAGTGACATGGTCTCCTCGGCCGACCCGGCACCGGCCCGCAGCCCGTACCGCATCCCGTCGAACCGAGCCAGGTTGGAGGACACCTCGCTGGGCGCGATCAGGTAGTACGCGGACATGGCGTACTTGAAGTGATGGCAGCTGATCTCGGTGACCTTCGCGCCGAGCGACTCCAGCAGTTCCACGGTCTCGTTGAACCGGGACATCACGCCGGGCTGGTAGCCCTCTCCGGAGAATTCGCGGACGACGCCGATTCGCATCCCGGCCACGTCGGCCTGCCGGGCCGCCGCGACGACCGGCGGTACCGGGGCGTCGATCGAGGTGGAGTCCATCGGGTCGTGCCCGGACATCGCCTCGTGCAGCAGCGCTGTGTCCAGCACGTTCCGCCCGAACGGTCCCGGCGTGTCCAGTGACGACGCGAACGCCACGACACCGTACCGGGAGGAACCGCCGTAGGTCGGCTTGGTGCCGACGATCCCGCAGACGGCCGCCGGCTCGCGGATCGATCCGCCGGTGTCCGTGCCGAGCGCCAGGGGCGCCTCGTAGGCGGCGACCGCCGCGGCCGACCCGCCGGAGGATCCGCCCGGAACCTTGGACAGGTCCCACGGGTTGTGCGAGGGCCCGTAGGCGGAATTCTCGGTGGACGAGCCCATCGCGAACTCGTCCATGTTGGCCTTCCCGATGAGGATGGCACCGGCCTCGCGCAGCCGCTGGGTAATGGTCGACTCGTACGGCGGGTGCCAGCCCTCCAGGATCTTGGATCCGCAGGTGGTCGGCATCCCCTTGGTCGCGAACAGGTCCTTGACCGCGACCGGCACCCCGGCCAGCGGCCCGAGTTTCTCGCCCGCGGCCCTTTTCCGGTCGATTTCCGCGGCCTGCTCGGCGGCGTCCGCGGCCACGTGCAGGAACGCGTTGACGTCACCGTCGACGGCCTCGATACGGGCCAGGTGCGCGGCGGCGATCTCGGCGGCGGAGGCGTCCCCTCCGGCCACCGCGGCGGCCAGTTCGGCCGCGGTCATTGTGACGAAGTCAGTCATGTCCCTCACTCCTCGACCAGGATCCGCGGCACTTTGAACCGCTGCAGTTCGGACTCGGGAGCCTCGGAGAGCACCTCGTCCGGGCCCAGGCACGGCCGGGGCTCGTCTTCGCGGAACACGTTGGTCAGGCCGGTCGCGTGCGAGGTCGGCGGAATTCCTTCCACCGCGACCTCCTGCACCTGAGCGACCGACGAGATGATCTGGTCAAGCTGAGGTGCCAGGTGATCGAGCTCTTCGTCGCTGAGCGCGAGCCTGGACAGCTTCGCCAGGTGAGCGACCTCGTCGCGGGTAATGGGCATGGTCTCATCCTATTGGGCTACGGCATCGGGCCCGCCCGACAATAGCGCCTTGAAGCCATCCTCATTGAGGATGGGAATCCCCAGCGATTCCGCTTTGTCATATTTCGACCCGCCGTTTTCCCCCGCCACGAGGAAGGACGTCTTCTTCGACACCGACGAGGTCGCCTTGCCGCCCGCGGCGCGGACCGCGTCGGCGGCTTCCTCCCGGCTGAACTCCTCCAGGGTCCCGGTGATGACCACCGTCACCCCGGCCAGCAGCCGCCCGGCGGCGGCCGACGGATCCCAGCCACCGATCTCCATCTGGACTCCGGCCCGGCGCCACTTGTCCACGACCGACAGGTGCCAGTCGACGGAGAACCAGTCCACCACCGCGCCGGCGATCGTCGGCCCGACGCCGTCCACGCTGGCCAGGTGGTCGTGGCTCGCCTCGGCGATCGCGTTCACCGAACCGAACGCGTCCGCCAGCGCCCGGGCCGCCGTCGGGCCCACGTGCCGGATGGACAGCGCGACCAGGATCCGCCACAGCGGCTGAGTCTTGGCCTCCTCCAGCCGCCTCAGCAGTTCCGACGCGTTCTTCTTCAGCTCCCCCGCCTTGTTGACGAAGAAGGGCGACCGGTGCAGCGTGTCGGCGTTCAGCGAGAACAGGTCGCCCTCGTCGTAGACAAGCCCGTCGTCGATGAGCGCGACGACGCCTTCCCAGCCCAGGACCTCGATGTCGAATCCGCCCCGCCCGGCCAGGTAGGACAGCCGCTCTTTCCGCTGGGCGACGCAGTGCCGGGTGTTCGGGCAGCGCCAGTCCACCTCTCCCTCGCCCCGGCCCAGGGTGGTGCCGCACGACGGGCACTCCCTCGGGAACTCGAACGCGCGCTCCGAGCCGTCCCGCTTCTCCGTTACCGGCCCCAGGACCTCGGGGATGATCTCGCCCGCCTTGCGCAGGATCACCGTGTCGCCGATGAGCACGCCCTTGCGCTTGACCTCGTCCTCGTTGTGCAGGGTCGCCTGCGCGACGGTCGAGCCGCTCACCTTGACCGGCTCCATCACCGCGTACGGCGTGACCCGGCCGGTGCGCCCGACCCCGACCTGGATGTCGAGCAGCCTGGTGGTGACTTCCTCCGGCGGGTACTTGTAGGCGATGGCCCAGCGCGGCGCGCGGCTGGTCATGCCCATCGCCCGCTGGGTCTGGAGGGAATCGACCTTCACGACCACGCCGTCGATCGCGTACTCCGACTCGTGCCGGTGCTTCGGATCGGCGTAGTACTCGATGTACTCCCGGACCTCGTCCAGCGAGGAGACGACCTTGTACCGGTCGCTGACCGGGAACCCCCACTCCCGCAGCTTCTCGTACCAGCCGGACTGGGTCTCCGGGGCCCCTTCCAGGTGCCCTTCATCCGAGGGGCCAGAGGCGGACCCGCTGATCTCACTGTCCTCTGAACCGGTGATCCGGCCGATTCCGTGGACGATGGCGCCCAGGGCGCGGGACGCGGTGATCCGCGGATCCTTCTGCCGCAGGGATCCGGCCCCGGCGTTCCGCGGGTTGGCGAACGCGGGTTTTCCCGCCTCCTGGAGCTGGGTGTTCAGTCGCTCGAAGGACTCCTCGGGCAGGAACACCTCGCCCCGGATCTCGAGCACCTCGGGGATGTCCGGACCCGACAGCCGGTCCGGGATCGTCCGGATGGTGCGCACGTTGGGCGTCACGTCCTCGCCGGTCCGGCCGTCGCCCCGGGTCGCGGCGCGCGTCAGGCGTCCCCTCTCGTAGACCAGGTCGATCGCCAGCCCGTCGATCTTCAGCTCGCACAGGTAGGGCCCGGTCCCGCCGCGGCCCGCCGCCCGGTCCGCCCATTCGGTGAATTCGTCGGCCGAGAACACGTTGTCCAGCGACAGCAGACGCTCCAGGTGCTCGACCGGCGTGAACTGCGTTGAGATCGGGGCGCCCACCAGCTGGGTCGGCGAGTCCGGCGTCCGCAGCTCGGGATGCCCGGCTTCCAGGGCCTCCAGTTCGCGCAGGCCGGTGTCGTACTCGGCGTCGGAGATCGTCGGAGAGTCGAGCACGTAGTACCGGTATTTCGCGTCGAGCAGCTTCTCGCTCAGCTCCGCGTGCCGCTTGCGCGCCTCGTCGATTTCCATTAATCCCCCATTACTTCCGGAAGGATGCGGGCCGCCTCGCGCACGAACTTCAGCGTGTCGCGGGCCTGAGCGGGTGTCGATCCGGCCAGCCCGCAGGCCGGGGTGATCACGACCTGCTCGGCGCACCGGGCCCGGGGCTGGGACATCCGGCGCCATACCTCCGCGACCGAGTCGGCGGCCTGCTTGGGCGTGGACCCGGCCCGCTCGGGATATCCCAGGAGCAGCCCCAGCCCGGCCTCCGCTTCGGCCGCGAGCTCATCGAAGTCCTGAGTCCGCAGCTTGCTCATGTCCAGCGAGAGAGCCCGAACCCCCAGGCCCCTGATTATCCCGAACGGATAGTCGTTACTGCAGCAGTGAACAATGGGATACCACCTGCTCACGGCCTTGACCACCTGGCCGAGCCGGGCGCGGAGGAACTCCTCGTCCGGGGCGCGGAGCCGACCGTAGCCGCTCGCGGTCGGGATCGCTCCGTCGGCGACGGCGGTCAGCGCGGGCTCGTCGATCTGCACGGCCAGCGTCGCCCCGGGCAGCCGCTTGGCCACCTCGGCCGCGTGCGCCGCCAGGCCCTCGGCCAGGGAAGCGGCGAGGTCGGCGACCAGTCCGGGATCGGCCAGCGCCGGATTCATGGAGTGCGGCTGTTCCAGGGTCGCCGCGAGGGTCCACGGGCCCGCCGCCTGCAGTTTCAGCGGCCCCTCGTAGCCGTCGAGGACTTCCTCGATCACGTCCAGGTCGACGGAGAGGTGGGAACGGGCGCGCCTCGCGTCCCGGCCGGGCCGCTCGGCGATCCGCCAGCCGCGCGGGGTGACCTCGGCGGGGATCTCCACCAGCAGGGCCGCGGTCCGGCCGATCATGTCGGCCCCGGGTCCGCGTCCGGGAAGCTCGGGCAGGTACGGGAACTCGGGCAGCGTGCCGGCGACCGTCCGCGCTGTCTCGAGCGGACGGTCGCCGGGCATCGACCCGATGCCGGTGGCAGTACCCGGCTGCCACGCGAAGGGGCGTTCTTCGTTCACAGTGTCGAGCTTAGTGGGCGGGACTGACAGTTTCCCCGGGCAAGTCGGGCGGCTCGCGGGTTTCCCCGCGAGCCGCCCTCCCCGGTGCGGTCCCCGGTTGTCCGCACCAGGCTCTTTACCGGCCCCAGGACCCGTTGCGGGGCCAGGGGCTCGTGTTGGCCGGCTGATAGTCGTCGGTGTCCTGAAGGAGTTCCTCGTCCGGGTCCGGAGGGCCGGGCCAGTCGTCCCGTCCGGGCCCGTCATCCCGGTCGGGCCCGTCGTCGGGGTCGGGCCCGTCGTCGGGGTCGGGCCCGTCGTC
>WRBL01000389.1 GCA_009784565.1 Streptosporangiales bacterium
CGCCCCGGTCGCCGATCCGCTGCGGCACCACGGCGACGCCGAGACCGGCGACGGCCTTCTCGACTTCGCCGTGAACGTGTACGCGGGGGACCGGCCCTCATGGCTTGATGACGCCCTCCACGCGGCCATCGACGACGCTTCCAGCTACCCGGACGCGGCCCCCGCCCGGGAAGCGATCGCGCGGTACCACGAACGCGCCCTCGCCGAAGTCCTCCCGGTCTCCGGCGCCGCCGAGGCGTTCACCCTGATCGCCCGGGCCCGCCCGTGGCGGAAGCCGGCCGTGGTGCATCCGCAGTTCACCGAGCCGCACGCCGCCCTGGAACAGGCGGGGCATGCCGTCACGACTGTCGCCTGCCGCGCCGAGGACGGGTTCGCTCTCGAACCGGACGCGGTCCCCGCCGACGCCGACCTGGTCATCGTCGGCAACCCGACCAACCCCACCGGGGTCCTGCATCCCGCTGCCGTTGTCCGGAAACTTCTCCGTCCCGGCCGCCTGGTCGTCGTGGACGAAGCGTTCATGGATGCCGTCCCGGACGAGGCCGAATCCCTGGCCGCGATGTCCGTTGAGGGGCTGATGGTGATCCGGAGCCTGACCAAGCACTGGTCGATCCCCGGCGTCCGGGCCGGTTACGTCAGCGGTGACCCGGACGTCATCGCGGAACTGGAAGCGATCCAGACTCCCTGGTCGGTTTCCGGTCCCGCGATCGCCGCCACCATCGCCTGCACCTCCGCCGAGGCCGCCCCGGAAGCCCGCGCCCGCGCCATCGCCATCAGCCAGTGGCGCGACCACCTTGAGGCCGGCCTACGGTCACGCGGCATCGAGCACGTGCCCTCGTCGGCATCGTTCACGCTGGCCCGTCTGGGCAACGGTGCCCGCGAGGCCCTCCGCAGCCGAGGGGTCGCGGTCCGCCGCTGCGACACGTTCCCGGGGCTGGACAGTTCCTGGGCACGGATCGCCGTCCGTCCCCCGGAGACGACCGACCGGTTTCTGTCGGCCCTGGACGAGGTCGCGCGCCCGTGACGTCGCTCGCGCGCGGCTCCTCAGCCCGGGCTCTGGGCCTGCTCCTCGGCTACGCCGCCGACCGGGTCCTCGGCGACCCGTCGCGCTGGCACCCGGTCGCCGGGTTCGGTACCGCCGCCCGCGCCCTGGAACAGCGCCTGTACGCGGACTCCCGGATTCGCGGCGCCGCCCACGCCGCGATCCTGACCGGGGGAGCGGCCGCGCTGGGCGCGGCGGCCGGGCGGCTGTCCCGCCGCTCGCCCGTCGCCACGGTCGCGGTCACGGCCGTCGCCACCTGGGCGGTCCTCGGCGGCCGTTCCCTGGAGCGCGAAGCCGGCGCGGTCCACGCGCGCCTGGCCGCCGGCGACCTGGACGGCGCCCGTGACCGCCTGACCCACCTGGTCGGCCGCGACACCCGCCAGCTCACTCCGGGGGAGATCGCCCGCGCCGTCACCGAGTCGGTCGCGGAGAACACCTCCGACGCGGTTGTCGCCCCCCTGGTCTGGGGCGCGCTCGCCGGAGCCCCCGGCCTGCTCGGCTACCGCGCCGCCAACACCCTGGACGCGATGGTCGGCCACCGCAACGCTCGCTACGAACGCTACGGCTGGGCCTCCGCCCGCCTCGACGACCTCCTGAACCTCCCCGGGGCCCGCCTGGCCGGGGCGCTGACCCTGGCCGTGGCCCCCGCGCGAGCGGCGGACGGCTGGCGTGTCTGGCGCCGCGACGCCGCCGCGCACCCCAGCCCCAACGCGGGCGTCATCGAAGCAGTCTTCGCCGGAGCCCTCGGTATCCGCCTCGGCGGCACCAACACCTACTACGGCACCCGCGTCGAGCACCGCGCCGTCATGGACGGCGGCCGTCCGGCCGTCCCCGCCGACATCCCCCGCGCCACCCGCCTGGCCCGCCGCGTCGGCCTCGCGGCCGCGATAACCGTCGCGGCACTGGCCGCGTAGTCGTAGCCCGGCTACTCCTTGAAGATCCCCTCGGCTGAGGCGCCATCGTCCAGGGCACGGTCGATCCAGAGATTCACCTGCTCCGGGTCGCCGCAGGCCTTGACCTGCTCAAGCTGCTCGTCGGTGAGATCGATGCGACGGGACTTTAGGATCTTGAGAAGAGCTTTGACCTCTCCTTGCGCCTCTACCCGGTCAAAGTAGTCGATCTTGTACTCCGCAGTCTGCATGAGGGCCTCCAGCGCGTGCCGGACCTTGTCGGTCGCGGTTGCCATGATAATCGTCGTCAGCCTGCGACGGTTAGTGATATTGCTGCCGGTTGCCGTGACGGCATTGAGGACCGCGCGGCGAGCGTCGTGGGTGTCGAGGGGCATGGCCTTGATCGCAGCGCACAGGACGGTGAGCCAGGGACTGGCGCCGTGAGGATCGGGTCCGCTCTTCGGGCCAATGACGATCGGTTCCAGGGTGAAGCCGGGGTGGCCGAGCTGGATAGGCCGACGACATTTGGCGGCCTCGGTCTCGTTCCAGCAGACGACAATGAGCAGGGCGTCCGTGCACATGTGAGCCTCGCGCAGGTTGCCGAGGTAGGCGGGCCAGGAGAAGTTCTTCTCGTTCTCGCTGCGTCCCTGGGGTTCAATGACGATGAGCAGCAGAGGGTCACGGGTCTCCCGGTCGCGGACCATGGTGACCATGTCCGCAGTGAACTGCGCTGGAACGACATTGCTGGCGTCGTTGGATACGAGGTCGACGGTGACGGCCCCCTTCCCCGGGATCGGAACCGGCGCGAGCACCCGGGCGAGTTCCGCCGACAGCGGCGGATGCCTGCGGATGATCTCGATAGGGGATTCGTGGGCGATTGAATTCACCCGGTGAAAGTATCGAGATAGCCAGGACTAGCATAGTCGACGTTATCTGACCGTTATCGTCAAGAAATGTGATCGTGATCCGCGTTTGATATGGCAACGCGTTGCGGGGCTTTTCGAAGCGAGGCCTGATGCTCTCCGTGTCGCGAGCCTGGTTGCTCAGAAATGGACTGCCTGCTCCAGGGCTCGTGATCTGCGGGTGTGCCGAGGCGTGTCGTCCGGCGGCGCGGAGCCCGCTTGACAGGGCATATCCGAGTGAAGTTAGGTTAGCCTTACCTAATTAACGAGGAGGTCAAGTCGGTGTCCACCCTGAGACCCGCCTGCCGGGCGGCCGCGAACGGCGAGAATGAACGGGGAATGCAACGGTGACCGGCCACTGGGCACGCCTGGCGAGGGAAACCGTCACGCGGGCCGCCAAGGTGTCCCTGGCGATCCGCGGTCTCCCGCCCGGCCTCGACCGGTCCATCATGGGGCTGTACTCCGACAACGGCTGGCCCGTACTGCGCTGCGACCTGACGTCGGCGCTGGCAGCGGCCGCGGAGCAGCGCCGGGCCGCCGTGCTGAGGGTGGACGGCCCGGCCGACGCCGCCGTGACCACGACGGCCATCCTGACCGGCCGCCTGGAGATGATCGGCCACGCCCGCGAACACGGGCGGCATGTCAGCTCGGTGATGCTCGCCTTGGAACGCGTCGTGGTTGAGACCCGCGAGCCCGGCTGGCCCGCGGTGACCCGCCCGATCCCGGTCGCCGACTACACCGCCACGGATCCGGCCCGGCTCGCGGCCAGCGCGAGGTATCTCGCCGAGCACACCAACGAGGCGCACGGCGGCGACCTCCGCCGACTCGCGGCGGCCCGCACCGGCGTGCCGGGTGCTGACCTGGCCGCCGCCTGGCTGGCCGACCTGAACCTGGGCGGCGCGAAGCTGTCCTGGATCGGCCCGGACGGAGGGAGGACGGCGGAGGTCAGCTTCCCGCGCCAGGCCCGCACTCTCACCGAACTGTCACTGCTGCTCCGCCAGCAGATCGGCTCCGGTGATGTCCGGGGAGAACGCCCGTGACCCGGTGATCTCCCCGGGACGCCGGCCGGTCACCCCAGCCGGTAGCCGGACGACGGCATCCAGCCCATGAAGTCGTCTTCGTGGTACTGGAGGGTGCCGGGCTCGTCCTCGGCCGCGCCGACGGCCACCATCGCCGGGATCAGGTGCTCCTCGCGGGGGTGCGCGCGCCGGGCGGAGGGGGCGGTCTCCCACCGTTCGAGCCGCGCGGTGCGCTCGGCGCCGGAGTTGCCGGTCATGGTCTCGGTGAGCCAGCCGTCGAACTCGGTCGCGGGCACTCGCGCCGCCGGGCCGAAGGAGCTCAGGTCGTGGAAGGTCGGCACCCCGCTGGCGATGATCAGGACGTTCTCGTCGCGCAGCGGGGCGAGCGCCCGGCCGACGGCGAGGTGCTCGGCCGGGTCGAGGCCGTCGCGCAGCGAGAGCTGGAGCATCGGGACGTCGGCCTCCGGCCAGGCGACGTACATCGGCGCGAACATGCCGTGGTCGAAGCCGCGCTCGTCGTCGCGGACGGCGGTGATGCCGGCCCCGTCGAGCAGTTCCAGGACGCGGGCGGCCACCTCGGGGGAGCCGGGGGCCGGGTACTGCAGGTGATAGGTGAACTCGGGGAAGCCGCCGTAGTCGTAGTACATCTGCGGCTTGGCCTGGCCCTGTACGGCGAAGACCGGGTTCTCCCAGTGCGCGGACACGACGAGCACCGCGCGCGGCGCGGTGGCGAGCTCGCCGGGAATCGCCTGCAGCGACCGCTGCAGCCCGGTCCAGTCGCCGGGCATCAGGTCCATGATCCACGGCCACGGCCCGCCGCCGTGGGAGATGACGTAGACGGGCAGCCGCCCTGATGAGTCGGTCATGAGTGCACTCCCTTTGCGGTGGTGCTGTTCGCGCGCACCAGTGCGCCGGGGACCGTGGCGCCACGATCCCAGTTAACTTGAC
>WRBL01000390.1 GCA_009784565.1 Streptosporangiales bacterium
ACTGGCGCCGGGGAGTCATCAGCTGGTAGACGATAGGCGACGTCGCGTAGGCCCGGGCCACCTTGACCAGCCAGGCCGTCTCCACGGGCAGGTCGGGCACATCCGGGTCGGTGTGATCGGGCGGCGGCTCCCAGGCCTGCGGGTCGTAGCAGCCCGCCGTGCGGCGCGCCCGCAGCGCGGCGACGATCTCCGCGGCCTCCACGGTCGCACGGAGTTCCTCGCCGCGCAGGCCGAACTGGGCCGCGGTCTCCGCGGCGGCGGCCGATATCCCGGGACGCGAGTACGGGCGCAGCATGGCCCGTCCGGCGCCGATCTCGATGACCCGCCGGTACAGCCGGAACTCCGGGTCCATCCGGCTCCGGGGGCCGTGCTCGGGAAGCCGGATCTCCGGGAAGGTATTGCGCATGCGTTCCCACAGCGGGCCGAGCATGTGGAGCATCCGTACCTGCCTCCAGTACCGCCACAGGCCCATGAGGGACGACAGCAGCACCGGCAGGGCCACGCCGGCCGCGGCCAGCAGGACCGATACTCCCGGCAGCGCCACCGTGAACGCGCACTGCGCCGGGTTCACCAGCCCGGCGCACGACCGGGCGGCCGGAAGCGCCGGGGGCAGCATATGCGGGGCGGTGGCCACCGCCCACACGGTCTGCCCGGCGAGCGCGGCGATGCCCGCGGCCGCCCCGCCGCAGGTGAGCAGCAGCCCCCCGTGGCGCAGCGGCCGGTCCCATACGAGCTGGGCCTGCCGCCAGGACAGCCCGAGGACCTCGGCCAGGGAGGTGCCGAGGAACGCCACGTAGAGCGTGAAGTAGGCCAGTGCCTGGGGAGATCCGGATCCGATCGCCGAGCACAGCGCCATCCCGGCGACGCACGCGATCAGCGCCGTGAGCCGGTGCATGATCCGGGGCCAGGCCTGGTGCCAGCCCTGGCCGCTCGCGACCAGCAGCCCGAGGACCGCGAACATGGCGGTCATCGTGACCACGTCGGTCGCCAGCCGGTCCGGGGCGCGGACCGGCTGACCGAGGTCGTGGTAGCGCAGTCCGCTGGCCGAGAGCGCGCAGCACGCGCCGGAAAGGACGACCAGCAGCACGGCGGCGGTCTCCCGCCGCGGGCTGCGCCGGGACCGGGCGCGCAGCAGCCCGGCGGCGCAGGCCAGGGCGGCCGCGGCCGTGAGCGCGGCGACAACGAGAAACGCACCGTCGAGCGGCATGCCGCTCACCCCCAAGGAAGACGGCGTACTGCGCCACGGCGAAAGTCAGTTCCCCGTCCCCACGGAAAACTGGCACCGCGGCCGATGTCACCGTTACTACCCCGTTATCACCAGGAACAGTCAGGCGGCCTCGCCCCGGTCACGGGCCGCCGCCTTCGGTAAAAAAGTAACAAATTGTCGTGTTTGTGTATCGGAAATTTACCGTGGGATCTTGAACAGCCCCGGGCGGCGGGTCTAGGTTGCCGGGCGTGGAGTCCAGAATCGGTAGCCCCCTCAGACGCGCGCGGCTGGCCAGCGCCGCGCTGGTCCTTGCGGCCCTCGCCGCCCTTCCCGCCGCCATCTCGACCGCGAGCGCGGCTTCCGCCAGCACGTCGCCTGGCGATTCGACGCTGCGGGTCGAGGCAGATACGTCGTTCACGACCTTCAACCCGTTCATCGCCGAGGGCATCGGCGACCAGCAGGTCATCGACTCGATCTACCCGTTCCTCACGACCGTCGGCAAGACGGGCGATCTCTCGCCCTACCTGGCCACGAAGTGGGCGGCGTCCTCAGACCGTCGGACGTGGACGTTCACGCTCCGGCCGGGGCTGAAGTGGTCGGACGGCCAGCCGCTGACCGCCAAGGACGTCGCCTGGACCCTCAACCTGATCATGAGCAACTCCGCGGCCGGAACCGTGAACGGGTCGCAGGTGTCGAACTTCGCGAGCGTCACGGCGCCGAACGCCACCACGCTCGCGATCAAGACGAAGTCGCCCCAGGCCAACGTCCCCTACGAGGTCGCGCAGATCCCGGTCGTCCCGCAGCACGTCTGGGCGAGCCACGTCAAGAACCTGACGAGCGACGTCAACCACGGCCCGTATCCCGTGGTCGGCTACGGGCCCTGGACCCTGACGGGGTACGCGAACAACCAGTACGCCACCCTCGCCGCGAACAAGGACTTCTACGCGGGCACGCCCGGCTTCAAGCACCTGATCGTCCAGTTTTACAGCGACTCCGACGCCGCGGTCCAGGCGCTGAAGACCGGCGGGCTGGACATGATCGACGACCTGACCCCGCCCCAGTACCAGGCGCTGAAGAACACCAGCGGCGTCGGGCTCTCCCCGACCGAGTCCAACATCTGGGACGCGATCGAGGTCAACACCGGCGCCCGCACCAAGTCGGGGAAGAAGTTCGGCAACGGCAACCCGCTGCTGGCCAACGGGGCCATTCGCCAGGCCATCACGCTCTCGATCAACCGCAAGGAACTGGTGAGCAAGGTCCTGGACGGCCTCGGCGTCGAAGGCGCCGGCTACTGGCCGCCCGCCTACCCCCAGTACTGGTGGAACCCGCCGGCCAGCGAGTCCAACGCCTACAACCCGGCCAAGGCCAACCAGATCCTCGACGCGGCCGGGTTCAAGAAGGGCTCCGGCGGCGTCCGGACCGACCCGAAGACGCACAAGCCGCTCGCCTTCACCCTCGGGATCCACGCCGACTCCGAGCCGACCGACGCGCAGATCGCCCCGTACATCCAGGCCTGGCTGAAGGCCGTCGGGATCAAGCTCACCATCAAGTCCATGAGCTACAACCAGCTCAACTCGGCGCTGCCCGCGGGGAACTGGGACATGCTGATGGACAGCTGGAACACCCCGGGTCCCGACCCGACGACCCTGTTCCAGATCCAGACCTGCGCCGCGCTCCCGGCCAACCAGACCACCCCGGGCGCCACCGATTCCTTCTACTGCGACCCGGCCTTCGACAAGCTGTTCGCCAAGCAGGCCACCGAGTTCAGCCAGGCGCAGCGGACCCAGACGGTCGATCAGATGCAGAACCTGCTCTACAAGGCCAACAAGGACATCATCCTGTACTACCAGGACAACCTCGAAGCGGTCCGGACCGATCACGTCCAGAACCTCGTCTACGGCTCGAAGAACGGCAAGGGCTTCTACCCGCAGCAGTTCTTCTATCAGGACATGCAGAGCGCCAAGCCGGCCGCCGCGTCCGCGAGCGCCGGGTCCTCCACCGGCCTGGAGATCGGGATCCCGGTCGTCGTCGTGGTGCTCGCCGCCGTCGGCACGCTGTTCGCCGTGCGCCGCCGTCGCACCGCGGGGGAGCGTGAGTGACAGCAACAACCCTGCCGGAGCCCCGGAGCGCGGGAGACCGCGCCTCCGGGGCCTCGGCCTTCCTGCCCTACCTGGCCCGCAAACTGGCCGGCGCCGTGGCCAGCTTCATCGCGCTGCTGGTCGTGGGCTACGCGATCTTCAACCTGATCCCGTCCAATCCGCTTGAGGCGGAGGTCAGGATGCACCCGAACATCAGCCCGGCGCAGGTCGCGTTCCTGCGCCAGCAGATGGGGCTCAACGAATCCCCGCTGCAGCGCTTCGGGACCTTCGTCGCCAACACGCTCCAGGGACACTTCGGCTTCTCGTGGCAGTACCAGGAACCGGTCTCGTCCCTCCTCGCGCAGAGCGCGGGACCGACGCTGCTGCTGACCGGCACGGCGACCGTCCTGGCCATCGTGGTCGGCATGTGGCTCGGGATCCGCGGCGGCTGGCGGCCCGGCAGCCTGCTGGACCGGACATCCTCCGGCGTGTCGCTGGCGTTCTGGTCGATGTCCCCGCCCTGGCTGGGGCTGATGCTGCTGGTCCTGCTGCCCTTTTTCCCCTCGGGCGGCATGTCCACCCCGGGCGGGCCCGCGGGCTTCGGGCACGTTCTCGACGTGGCCGGCCACATGGTGCTGCCCTGCCTCACGCTCACCCTGGTGATTTACGCCCAGTTCCTGATGGTCATGCGGTCCTCGATGGTGGACGAACTCGGCAGCCCCTACCTGCTCACCGCCCGGGCCAAGGGCCTGCGCGACGACGACGTGCGGAGCAGGCACGCGGTGCCCAACGCGATGCTGCCCACCGTCACCGTCATCTTCATGCAGCTCGGCCTGCTGGTCACCGGGGCCATCACGGTCGAGTCCGTGTTCTCCTGGCCCGGCCTGGGCTTCCTCACCTACCAGGCGCTGAAGATCCCCGACTTGCCGCTGCTGGAAGGACTGTTCGTGGTGTTCGGCGCCTCGGTGATCATGATGAACCTGCTGGCCGACATCGTCTACCGCTTCCTCGACCCGAGGGTGAGGCACCAGTGACCGCGATCGAGACCCCTCCGGCGGCCGCCCCGGGGACGCCGTCCCGGCTGGAGCCGCTATCGCGCTTCGCCCGCGGGTTCGCCGCCCAGCCCGGGGGCATGACCGGCCTCGTCGTTCTCGTCGTGATGACCGCGGCGGCCGTGGGCGCGCCGCTGTTCATCCACCCCTCCGACCTGAACGTCATCGACGCGACCGGGGCCTCGATGGCCCCGCCGAACGGGTCCTTCCCCCTCGGCACCGACCAGGCGGGCCGCTCGGTGCTGCTGCTGACCATCTGGGGAGCGCGGCCGTCCCTGACCATCGGCGTGATCTCCACCATCGTCACGATGGTGATCGGCGCGGTCTTCGGCATGCTGGCCGGGCACTTCGGCGGCCCGACCAACCGGATACTGATGATGGTCACCGACTGGTTCCTCGCCCTGCCCCAGATCGTGCTGGCCATCGCCCTCGCCGCGGTCATGGGCCAGGGCTCC
>WRBL01000391.1 GCA_009784565.1 Streptosporangiales bacterium
GCTGACGCCGTCCGCCTTGAGCGCCGCGACGGCGTCCCGCGGGGACGGAGCCTCGCGCGCCTTCTCTTTCAGCTGCTCAATTGAGACGTGCCGCTGCCGTTCGGCGAGATCGGCACGGACGCCATCAAGGATCTCGTCGAGCACACTCACCGCGGACCGCCGTCTCCTTAAGTAGGAAATGTTGCGTCACCGATGCTAGCCCGCCTGGTTCCGGCCCGGCGGCGGCCCCCCATGAGTTTGCCTTTCCAATGCATTCCCGATACTCGCCGATGGTCAGCCCGTGGGGCCCGTGGGGTCTTCTCCCCCGCTGAGCGACTCCCACATGGACGCCGCGTCCGCGGGGCCGGCCGGGACCATCTCCGCCCCGGGCTCACCCGTCGCCGCCGTCTCCCGCTGGCCGACGGGCGACTCGTACTTGGACGACATCACGGGCCAGTCCGCGCCGCGCAGCGCGGTAGCGAGCCCGGCGGCGAAGATCGCCAATGCGCCGACGATGACCAGGATCTGCCACTGGCCGCCCCCGAGGATCGCCTGTCCGTGGGACCCGGAGACCACCACGGCCGAGCCGCCGGACACCGACGAGCCGCCGGTCGTGGAGCCCGCCGCGCCGGACATCGCCGCCGACCCGGGCGAGGCGACGTGGCTGGAGGCCACGCTGATCACGGTCGCCGCGGTCACCGTGGTCATGACCGCGGCGCCCGCGCCGGCGCCGAACAGGGCGACCAGCACTCCGATGCCGCTGCGCCATTTGCCCTTGGTGGCGATGATGGCGGCCAGTCCGGCCAGCGCGGCGATCGCCAGGCCTCCGGCCAGCGGGACCAGGTCGGAACCGGTGACGTTCACCGTCTGCTGGGGCAGCGGCCGGGGCTGGGTGAAGACGGCCTGGGCCCACCGCTCGCGCAGGGCGAGCCAGATCAGCCCGGCACCGACCGCGCCGGCCAGCAGGGCGAGGCTGTACTCCCGGCGGGCGCTCGACGAGCGCGCGGCTTTGGTCATCGTTCCTCCTGGCGATCGCAAATCCGCCCTACAGGTTACGGCCTCCCAGGAGGACGTTTGGAACGGCTAGCTGCCCATCTCGCGCTTGAGGCGCGACAGTTCGTCCTCGACGTCCGGACGGTGCGCCATGGAGGAGCCGGGGGCCGGGCGGCGAGCCGCGGTCCGCAGATCGGGCTCCGGCCGGGCCTGGTACCGGGACTGCTGCGCCTCGTAGTACTCGGGCCGCTGGCGGAGTTCCTGGCGCCGTCTGCTCTTGACTATCCTGGTGGCCGCGTACGCTCCGCCCGCGACCAGGGCGACGAACACGATCGCGGAGAACATCGCCAGGATGGCGTGGATCACCGAGCCGACCACGAAGAACACCACGATGCCGCCGATCACGACGGCTCCGACCTTGAGCCAGTTCATCCGGTCGCCCCTTTCTCGCGGGTCTGCTTCGATCATAATCGGATTCCATACGGCGGGCGCCGCTCCGCGCGGCGGTATCACGCAAGCAGCGATTGGGAAGGCTCAGGTTATGCAGGTTCTCGGGATTGACATCGGCGGCACGGGCATCAAGGGGGCGCCGGTCGATGTCGCCACCGGCCAGCTGGTCACCGATCGGAAGAAGATCCTCACGCCGCACCCGGCGACGCCGGACGCGGTCACGGCGGTAGTGAAGGAACTGGCCGGCCAGTTCGACTGGACCGGGCCGATCGGCGCGACCTTCCCGGGCGTGGTCACCGACGGCACGGTCCGCACCGCAGCCAACGTCGACAAGTCCTGGATCGACCACGACGCCGCGGATTCTTTCGGGAAGGCGATCGGCGCCGAGGTCACGGTGGTGAATGACGCCGACGCCGCGGGCATCGCGGAGATGACGTTCGGAGCCGGGAAGGACGAGCGCGGCACGGCCCTGATGCTGACCTTCGGAACCGGGGTCGGCTCCGCCCTGTTCACCGGCGGGATTCTCGTGCCGAACACCGAGTTCGGGCACATCGAGATCCGGGGCAAGGACGCGGAGAAGCGGGCCTCCGAGCACGCCAAGGAGACCCACGAGTGGGGCTGGAAGGACTGGACCCAGCGGGTCGAGGAGTACATGCAGCGCATGGAGGCGCTCCTGGCCCCCGACCTGATCATCGTCGGCGGCGGGATCAGCAAGGAATCCGAGAAGTGGGTGCCCCGCATCAAGGGCGTCCGCGCCCGCATCGTGCCCGCCGTCATGCACAACGACGCCGGCATCGCCGGCGCCGCCATGGCCGTCACCGGCAGCGCCACCGCGAAGTAGCCGGGGACCGGGCCGCCGGCTACCGCACGGGGTGGCCAGCGGCCCGGAGGGCCTGTTTGACGTCGCCGATGCGCATCGCGCCAAAGTGGAAGACGCTCGCCGCCAGGACCGCGTCCGCTCCCGCCTCGATGGCCGGGGGGAAGTGCGACGCCTCGCCGGCGCCGCCGCTGGCGATGACCGGGACCGTGACCGCCGCGCGGACCAGCCGGATCAGCTCGGTGTCGAAGCCCTCCTTGGTGCCGTCGGCGTCCATCGAGTTCAGCAGGATCTCGCCCGCGCCCAGCTCGACGGCCCGGCGGGCCCAGTCGACGGCGTCGATCCCGGTGCCCTTCCGCCCGCCATGGGTGGTCACCTCGAAACCCGAGGCCGTCGCCGAAGACCCGTTCGGTATCACTCGTCTCGCGTCCGCCGAGAGGACGACGCACTGGGACCCGAACCGGCGGGCCGCCTCGCGCAGAAGCTCGGGGCGGGCGATCGCCGCGGTGTTGAGGGAGACCTTGTCGGCTCCCGCCCGCAGGAGGGCGTCGATGTCGTCGCAGGTGCGGACGCCGCCGCCGACGGTGAGCGGGATGAAGACCTGCTCGGCCGTGCGCCGGACCACGTCGTACATGGTGGCGCGGCCGCCGCTGGAGGCGGTGATGTCGAGGAACGTCAGCTCGTCGGCGCCCTCCGCGTCGTACCGGGCGGCCAGCTCGACCGGGTCGCCCGCGTCGCGGAGGTTCGCGAAGTTGACGCCCTTGACCACCCGTCCGGCGTCGACGTCCAGGCAGGGGATGACCCGTACGGCGACGGTCACTTGCCGGACACCGCTTCCAGCGCCTCGGGGAGCGTGAACGCGCCCGAGTACAGGGCCTTGCCGACGATGGCGCCCTCCACGCCCTCGGGCACCAGCGTCGCGATCGCGCGCAGGTCATCCAGGGAGGACACTCCGCCGCTGGCGACGACCGGCGCCTGCGTGCGTCCGCACACGTTCCGGAGCAGGTCCAGGTTCGGGCCCTTCAGCGTGCCGTCCTTGAGCACGTCGGTGACGACGTACCGGGAGCAGCCCTCGGCGTTCAGCCGCTCCAGGGTCTCGTACAGGTCACCGCCTTCGGAGGTCCAGCCGCGGGCGGCCAGGGTGGTACCGCGGACGTCCAGCCCGATCGCCACCTTGTCGCCGTACCTGCCGATGATCGAGCGGACCCATTCCGGGTTCTCCATCGCGGCGGTGCCGATGTTGACCCGGCGGCAGCCGGTGGCCAGGGCCCGCTCCAGGGAGGCGTCGTCCCGGATCCCCCCGGACATCTCGACCTTGACGTCAAGCTTGCCCACCACCTCGGCCAGCAGGTCCGCGTTGGACCCGCGGCCGAACGCGGCGTCCAGGTCGACCAGGTGGATCCACTCGGCGCCGGCCTCCTGCCAGGCCATCGCCGCGGCGACCGGGTCGCCGTAGGAGGTCTCGCTCCCGGCCTCGCCCTGGACGAGGCGGACCGCCTGGCCGTCGGCCACGTCGACGGCGGGCAGCAGTTCCAAAGCGTTTTGCGTGGTCACAAGATCTCCAGCCAGTTAGAAAGCACGATTTTCCCGGCGTCGCCGGACTTTTCCGGGTGGAACTGGGTCGCGGACACCACGCCGTGCTCGACGGCGGCGGCGAACGGCTCGCCGTGCTCGGCGACCGTGATTGTGGCCCCGGCCTCCTGGAGCGGGCCCGCGGAGGCCATCCGCAGCGCGTAGGAATGCACGAAGTAGAACCGCGTGCCGGCGTCAAGGCCCGCGAACAGGCGCGACCCCTCCGGGGCGGCGACCGTGTTCCAGCCCATGTGGGGCAGGACGGGCGCGTTCAGGCCGTCGACGGTGCCGGGCCAGGTGCCGCACCCGCCGGCCCGTTCTCCGTGCTCGACCCCCTCGCTGAACAGGACCTGCATGCCCACGCAGATGCCCAGCACCGGGCGGCCGAGCTCGGCCCGGCGAGCGATGATCTTGTCGCCGCCGATGTCCTTGAGCCCCGCCATGCACGCCGCGAACGCCCCCACCCCCGGCACGACCAGCCCGTCGGCCTCGACGGCGGCGTCGGAGTCGGCCGTGACGGTGACGTTCGCGCCCGCGCGGGCCACCGCCCGCTCGGCCGACCGCAGGTTCCCGGAGCCGTAGTCGAGGACGACGACGTTCGGGGAGGCTTTTCCGGTCACAGGACGCCCTTCGTGGACGGGACCGCCCCGGCGGCCCGGGGGTCGCGCTCGGCGGCGGACCGCAGGGCCCGCGCGACCGCCTTGAACTGCGCTTCCACGATGTGGTGCGGGTTGCGCCAGCGCAGCACGTCCACGTGCAGGCAGATGCCGGCGTTGTGGGCCAGGGACTCCCAGATGTGCTGGGTGAGCGTGGTGTCGTAGGTCCCGATCATCGGCGACATGTTCTCCGGCTCGGTGCAGACCACGTAGGGACGGCCGGACAGGTCGACCACCGCGCGGACGAGGGTCTCGTCCAGCGGCACCGTCGCGTCCCCGAACCGGGAAATCCCGGCCTTGTCGCCC
>WRBL01000392.1 GCA_009784565.1 Streptosporangiales bacterium
CCGGCCTGCGCGCGGAGTTCGATCAGGCCGCCGCCGACTGGAACGGGGACCGGGGCGGGTACCGGCCGCCCGTGCTCGCCGACGCCCTCGCGCGCGGCGGCCCCTTCCGGGGAACTCTCGCGGTCGAGATCGCTTCCGGGACCGGGCTGCTCACGCCGCTGATCCGGGCCGTCTGGCCGCGGGCGATATCGCTGGACCTGTCTTTCGGGATGCTGTCGCTGGCATCGGGACACCGCGTTCAGGCCGACGCGTACCGGCTGCCGCTGGCCGACGGGTGCGCGGACGCGGTCGTGCTGGGCGACGGGCCCCTGTTCGCCGCGGAGGTGAGCCGGATACTCGCCGACGGCGCCCCGCTGATCGTCTCCAACGCCCTGGGCGACGGGGCCCCGTTCCGCGTCCCCGCCCGCGAGCTCGTCGAGGCCATGGAAACCGCGACATCCCGGCCCTGGAACGCGCTGCAAAGCGAAGCCCACTGGGGCATCTGGACCGTTCTCCGCCCCGGCTGATCCTGGCGTTCAAGTGACGGAAGGGGAGAAGCGGAGATCCGTTCATGCCCCCTATAGGCCGGCCGGGTCGCGGCGCAGGGTGACTTCGCGGCCGGACGCGGTGCGGACCGTGACCGCGCGCATGCCGGGAGGGCCGGGCACGACCTCCAGTGGCAGCCGGTCGAAGGTCCCGGCGCCGATGTGTTCCCGGAGTTCACCGGCGTCGCCGCCGACCTCCAGGCGGGTCACGCCCGCCCCGCGATCACCGTGGTCCGCCGCCGAGCGGGCGGGGTTGGTGGCCGGGTCGTCCCGGTAGAACCAGTTCGGCAGCCCCCGGCGCCAGCATGTGTCGAACGCGCGATCAGGGCCGGGCGCGGTGGTGATGACGCGCTGGGTGCCGTCGGGCTGGACGCGCCCCTGACGCCGCGCCACCTCGCCGTCGAACCGCTGCGCGACCGCTTCCATTTCCCCGAGCGTGTCGGCTCGCAGGCTCCAGAACATCCACCGGTCGCCGTCCGCGAGGGCCCGGCCGAACCAGGCGGCCCCGGAGTCCCGCACCGCGGCGGGGGCCGTCACGGCCTCGACCTCCAGGTAGGCGTCCTCGCCGAGCGGGAAGATCGTGCTCGCGATGCTTCCGGCGATGACGCCGCCGTAGTAGGAGGCTAGCCCGGTCTCCTCGCGCACCCTGCGGACCCCCTCGTCCAGGTCGGGGACGCCGAGACAGAGATGATCCAGATGAAACACGAGCCGAGCGTATCTGACCGGGTTCGCGGCGCCGCGTCAGTGGCGGAAGACGGCGGCGATGTCGCTGGCGCCGGGCATGTCCGGTCCGTCGAGGACGTACACGTGCCCTCCGCGGGTCAGCGTGTCGGCGGCCGACCGGTCGATCAGCTCGACGTCGACGGGATCCTTCCGGCCCTTGAGCTGGACGACCGGGGCATCGGCGGTGAACCGCTCCCAGAATCCCGGCTGCGCGGCCACGAGCAGCGACTCCACCCGTCCTTGCCGCGCGGCGTCCGCGATGGCCTGCGGGTCGTCCGAGGCCCGGCCGGTGCCGTGCAGCCGGCGGAACAGCTCGGCCGCGTCACGGGCCTGCCGTTCGAGGACCGGGGCGGCGACGGGCCACGCCGTGGCGTGCAGGTCCGCGTCGGACAGGTGGTCGGGGTTGATCAGCGCCGCCTCGCGGGTGAGGTGCTGGTAGGCGTTCGCTTCCCGGTACATGGCCACGAGGTAGTCCAGGCCGACGGGGACCATGGGCAGGTCCTGGTCGGCGAGGTAGCCGCGCAGCCCGTCGGCGACCTGGCCGATGAACCGGCGGGCATCGTCCTTCTTCGTGTGCTCGTCGGCTGCCCCGTGCCCGTAGAAGACCGCGCGGCCGAAACGCCCTCCGGCCGTGCTGGCGGTCATCCGGGCCATGGCGGCCGAGCGGGGCTCGGCCGGCTCGATGACCTCCCGCAGGCTGGTGGGAACGTCCTGGAGGTCGAGTTCCTCGACATGGTTCATGCTGCCTTCGAGCAGCCTCACCTGGCGCTGGCTCAGCGCGAGCACCAGGAAGTGCCGGTCGCCGGCGAGCAGGCGCAGCAGCGGCGCGATCATGAAGTGCCCGCCGACGGCACCTACGGCGGGCAGGTTCGCCGGGACCCGGAAGGCCCGGTGCCAGCCGGGACGCATGAACAGCGCCAGGCCGTCGCTCATCTGCTGCCAGGACCCGGCGTCAAGCTGCAGGGCCCGGGCAGGCCGCAGCAGTTCCGCGATGTCGGCCGCCCGCAGTCCCTGGTCCGCCAGGACGGACTCCGTCTCCGACAGCATGTTCTTCCACCGGATCCGGTCCGCCTGCATCCCGCTGCCGAACCGGTGGGTCGGGATGAACAGCGACACGTGGGTTCCCGGCTGGCCGCGCCGGCCCAGCAGTTCCAGGTCGTTTCTCGTCACAAGATCCATGCAGTCCCCCTCAGCGCGCCCCCACGCGCGATCCGCTCACCGCGTCATACCCATCCACCCCATTAGTAACTCTCGGTAAGGATTGCTTTAACGGAGGACGACGGGCAGGTGAGCCCTGGGACCGGGCTCAGCGATGGGCTACGGTGAGCCACTCGGCGTCGGTGGCGACGTAGCCGAGGGGATCGCCGAGATGGGCGGCCACAGCCGGCATGTGGCGTGCGCCGAAGACGACACCCACGTGGATCTCTTCGGTGGCGCGATCGCGGTGAATCTCGTCGATCAGGCTGATCAGGCGTGTGTTTCGCACGGTCGAGACGTTGTATTCCAGCAGCCGGTCCAGCCAGCCGCCGGTCTCATTCTCCGCGCTCTCGTCGTACATTTCCGCCTGTTCCACGCTCGACACGAGCAAGGGATCGATGAACTTGCGGCCGAGCACCAGAGTGAACGCCCCGGCGATGTCGAGCGCGTGGGTTTTCGCCCGGTCCGCGGCCGACTGCGGCCGGGCATCCGGGTCCGCTTCCCAGCGCACGGGCACGTCCGGGCACGCGCCGCCACTTCGTCATAAAACTGCTGCTCGGCGATATGCACCATCGGGAAGAGAACGAACCGAAGGGGCGTTTCCCGCCGCCTGAAGGTAATGACCGCCGCGCGAAGCCCTACGATGCTCGACTCGATGAACTGCATGCTTCGCTCCAGCCGCCGGTCCTTTGATGGTAAACGGGAGATAGGCGGCTTTCTATCTATTATCCGGGCGACGGCGGTGTTGAACCGGTATCACGGACGAGGAACTCACGCGGATGAAGGCAAGCAGTACAGCCGAGGTCCTCGCTGAGCTTGCTGCGGTGTCCCCGCTGCTGGTCACCGAGCTGTCTCGGTAGATTCATAGGCGGCGGCGCAGGCGGATACGCGAGGATGCTGGTATGACCGTTCCCGACCTTCGTGCGATGGAGAGCTATCTGCGGGTTACGGGCTGGTCGCTTGGGGATCGTGATGCCCGGACGAGCCTATGGCGGGTGCGGCGGCAAGAGGACGGCGGTCCCGATGACCCGGAACCGACGGTGGTGGTGCTCCCCGCGCGTCAGGACGTACACGACTACGCCTACGTGATGAACGCGGCCATCAAGGCGGTCGCATACGCGGAACGGCGGTCACCGGAAGAGATCAGGTCCGATATCAGTTTCGGGGGAGCCGACGCTGTAGCGGTTTGGCTCACGCCGGATGCTCCGTCTGGCGAGGCACCGCTCGCCATGGTCCGGTCCGCAGTGACGGCACTGCACGAGTTCGTCGTAGGTTCGGCAACGGCAATTGAGATCCGGGAACTCGTCCTGCCACCCCACCGGCCAGTCTGGGCGGAATCGTACGCGGGAAACGTCCGCCTCTCAACTCAGCCAGGCAGCTTCATCCTCAATCTGGCCATGCCGCTGGTCGTGGACCTCGGCAATGAGACGGCCAGAGACCAGGGCGCAGAAGAACAGCTGTCGCTCGACCTGCCCCCGCAGCCCTTCGGCCGACGGGTGAGCAGTCGGATGCTGAAGGCCGCGCAGGCCGCGCAGCAACTGGCCGAAGACGTGAGCGCCGGGCATCAGCCACTGCGGGTATTCGGGCAGAACCCGGTGTGGCCGACCGTGAACGCGACCGAACTCGGCGCTCTGCAGTCGCTGGGCGGGCCTGAGTACGGTCTCTACAAATTGCGGTTCACTCAGTCTCCGTTGGCTGGGCAGCACAGTGGGCCGGTCACACTGCGAGTTACGCCAGGTCAGCAGCGGATCCTAGGTGAGGCCGCTGATTTCCTCCGCACCCGGCAGCCACGAGCAGGCGTGACCGTTCAGGGCCTTGTCGTCCGCCTTCACCGGTCGGGCAAGCTCGGCTCCGGCGAGGTGGTAGTCGAGGGCATCGATGACGACAGCGGAGCGACTCGCCGGTACCGGATGGAACTGACGGAAGACGATTACAACGACGCTGTGCGCGCCCATCGCAACGGCCTGCAGGTTTCGGCAACCGGAGACCGCGAAGAACGCGGAACTCACCTGCACATGCGTCGGCTCACTACGTTCTCAGTGATCCCTGGCCTGGAGTACGAGGACGACGGAGATTAGCCACGGGCAAGCTTCGCAATTCATAGGTGGTCGAGGATGGCGGCGGTGATGCCGTGCATGCCGGCGGCGTTGGGGTGGAAGGCGCTGGAGAGGTCGCGCAGGCGGGACGGGAGGCCTGAGGCCCAGGGGTCGGCTGATCCGAGGGCGTGGTCGCGGCTGCGCTCGCTGACGCGGACGAGTTCGGCGTCTGAACGCGCCGCGGC
>WRBL01000393.1 GCA_009784565.1 Streptosporangiales bacterium
ATAACAAGAGGGGATTGGCGCTGCGCGACCGCCCCCGGGCATGAGAATCTCGTCAGTGGCGCGCGTCCGCCGACGCCGTTTTAGCTTGGCCCTGTGAGGCCGCTAACAAGACTGGCGCTGGAGTCCCGGCTTCTCCGGGTACCCCCGGCTGCGCTGCGAACGCGTGTATCAGCTTCCTTGTTTTCTCCAGGGACTCCGCGGGCGCGCGCTCCTGTCCGGTCCGGCGGTGAGGAGCGTTCATGCGGGTCCTGTACGAGCAGTGCGCGGCGGTTGACGTGGGCAAGGACGTGATCGCGGTCGCGGTCCGGATGCCCGGTGACGGGCCGGACGGCCGGGTCACCGTCAGGCGCACCTATAAAACCTTCTACGGCGTGCTGCGGGAGATGGCACTGTGGCTGACGTCGCTCGGCGTCAGCCACGTGGCCATGGAGTCCACCGGGTCCTACTCGATGCCGGTCTACCACGCCCTGCTGGAGCACGGCGACTTCGAGCAGGTGCTGGTGTGCAACGCCCGGCACGTGAAGAACGTGCCCGGCCGCAAGACCGACCTGGGCGACGCGGAATGGCTGGCCCAGCTGCTGGAGTGCGGCCTGATGACGGGCAGCTTCATGCCTCCCGCGGACGTCAAGGCGGCGCGGGACGTGATCCGCTACCGCAAGAAGATCGCCCAGCAGCGGGTCAGCGAGGTCTCCCGGCTCGGGGACGTCCTGCAGGACGCCGGGATCAAGATCGACTCGGTCGCCTCCTCGATCGCGACCAAGTCCGGGATCGCGATGATCGGGTCCCTCATCGACGGCGAACGCCGCGGCCAGGTGCTCGCCGAGCTCGCGATGGGCAAGATGCGGTCCAAGATCCCGGACCTGTCCATGGCCCTGGAAGGCCGGTTCGGGGACCACCACGCCGTGATGTGCCGCCTGCACCTGGACCACATCAGCCACCTGGAGGAGACGCTGGAGCAGCTGGACGCCCAGCTCAAGAAGATGATGCAGCCCTTTCAGGCTGCCGTCAGCCTCCTCGTGACCGTTCCCGGCATCGCGGCCCTGTCCGCCTGGGCCGTGATCTCGGAGATCAGCCCCCGGCCCGCGGACTACTTCCCGACCGCCGCGCAGCTGGCTTCCTGGACCGGGATCTGCCCCGGCAACCACGAGTCCGCGGGGAAGCACTACCCCGGGAAGCGCCGCCACGGGAACAAGCACCTGCAGCCGGTCCTGGTCGAGTGCGCCTGGGCCGCCGTCCGCCACGAGGGCTACCTCAGGTCCCTGTACCACCGGCACGTCATGCGGAACGGCGGCTACCGGTCCAGGGCCGCGCGGAACAAGGCCATCATCACGGTCGCCCACGCGATCCTCGTCATCATCTGGCACGTCCTGTCCACCGGCAAACCATACGAGGAACTCGGCCCGGACTACTTCGACCGCCGGGCCGACCCCGAGCGGGAGACCCGCCGCCTGATAGCCCGGCTGGAGGCACTCGGCCACACCGTCAGCCTGGCCGCCTGAGCTAGACGCGCACTTCCCCTTAAACCGGCATGCCGCCGGTTACTGTGGCATGCCCAAGTACAGGTGATTCACGTATCAGCTTAGGACGTGTCTAAAAAGTACCTGGCGGTGCTGCTCAACGCAGCGGACGGCTGTGCGTTTCAGCGTCATGACCTGGGACGGTGTCCGTGGCCGTGAAAAAGTATCCGCAGGTGGACAGCTTGAGGTCCCCGGTTTTGGCCAGTTAGAAGTCCCCGCTCCTTGCTCGTCGTGTCGTCAGGCTGTGAAGCCCCCGAACCGAGATGGTGACGGTGTCTAGTCGTTCACTGGTCTCGGTCCGGGGAGTCTCGCCAGGTCATGAAGTCTTCGGGGGAAGAAATGGACATCATCGCTGCCTACCGTCTGGTGGGCACGTACCGGGGTGCCGCCGCGATGTGCGGGACCACGCACAAGACGGTTAAGAGGGTAGTGGAGCGGGCGGCGTCCGGGGGGACGCGTCCGCGGAGGAAGCCGAGGGAGCGGAACTTCGACACGGTCGAGGGCCTGGTCGCGGGGCGGGTGAAGGAGACGAAGGGGAGGATCTCGGCGAAGCGGCTGCTGCCCGCTGCCCGCGCGGCCGGCTACGAGGGCTCGCCGCGGAACTTCCGCCGCCTGGTCGCGCGGGTGAAGCAGGAGTGGCGGCGCGACCACCACCGGGGCCGGCGGCCGGCGGTGTGGGCGCCGGGCGAGGTGCTGGCGATCGACTGGGGCAGCGTCGGGGCGCTGCACGTGTTCTGCGCCGTGCTGGCGTGGTCGCGGGTCCGGTTCGTGCGGTTCGCGGCCGATGAGAAGGCCGCGACGACGCTGCGGCTGCTCGCGGAGTGCTTCGAGGAGCTCGGCGGCGTCCCGCGCACGGTGCTCGCGGACCGGATGGGCTGCCTGAAGGGCGGCGTCGTCGCGAACAAGGTCGTGCCGACGGCCGAGTACGTCCGGTTCGCGGCCCATTACGGCTTCCGGCCCGACTGGTGCGAGGCCGCCGACCCGCAGTCGAAGGGCATCGTGGAGAACCTCGTCGGCTACGCCAAGCGCGACGTGATGATCGGCCAGGGGCCGTTCGCGGACGCGGCGTCCGCGAACGCCGCCGCCGTCCCGTGGTGCGCCGAGGTCAACGCGGCCGTCCACTCCGAGGTCATGGCGGTCCCGGCGGAGCGCATGGAGAAGGAAAGGGAGCTGCTCGGGCCGCTGCCGTCGCTGCGCCCGGCGATCGGCTCGCCCGGGGCGGCGCGGAAGGTCGACCGGCTGTCGTGCGTCCGGTTCGGGTCGGCCCGCTACTCGGTGCCGAACAGGTTCACCGGCGAGCGGGTCGCGGTCGCCGAGTCGGGCGGCCGGCTGCTGGTCACCGACCCCGCGACCGGCGAGGTCCTCGCCGAGCACGCGCCCGTCGCGCCGGGCGAGGCCGCTGTCCTCGACGAGCACTACGGCGGCCCCAGGCCCGCCCCGCGCCGGGCTGTCCGGCCGAAGACCCCCGACGAGAAGGCCATCGCCGCGCTCGGCCCCGCCGGGGAGCGGTTCATCGCGGGGTCGGCGGCCGCGGGCAACACCCGGCTCGCCGGCGACCTCGCCGAGCTGGCGGCGCTGCGCGCCGCCCACGACGACGAGGCCCTGACCGCCGCGCTGGAGCGGGCGGTGGCGTTCCGCCGCTGGCGCGCCGAGGACGTCCGGGCGATCCTCGCGGCCGGCGCCGGCGTCCCGCGTCCCCGCCCGGCCGGTGACGCCCTGGTCATCGAGCTGCCCCGGGTCCCGGTCCGGCCGCTGTCGGACTACCGGGTCGCCGGCCGGGACGGGGGCGCGTCGTGAACGCCGCCCCTTACGCGGTCCCCGCCGGCCTGGCCGCCGAGGCCTGCCGGCTGCTCGCGGCCAGCGAGGCCGTCATCCGGGCGCTGCACGCCCGCAGCCTGCAACGGCCCCTGGACACGGCCGACATCGAGCAGCTCGCCGCGATGCTCGGCCGCGGCGACGCCGCCCGCCTCATCGACGGCCTCGACGCCGCCGAGCGGGAACTGCGCGCCTGCCTCCTGTCCCAGGAGGAGCGGTGACCGCCGCGACGGCGCCCGCGCTGCCCGCGGACCTGGACGCCGGGCTGCGCCGGCTCAAGCTCGCCACGATGCGCCGCCTCGCGCCCGAGCTGATGACCACCGCCAAGACCCAGCGCTGGTCACCGGAGGAGTTCCTGCGGACCCTGCTGGAGGCCGAGCTGGCCTCCCGCGACGAGTCCAACGCCCGCGCCCGGATGAAGGCCGCCGCGTTCCCCGTCGTCAAGACGATCGGGGAGTTCGACGTCGCGGCCTCATCGATCCCGCAGCCGACGTTCGACTACCTCGCCTCGCTGGAGTGGATCCGGGCCGCGGAGAACTACTGCGCCGTCGGGCCCGCCGGCACCGGCAAGTCCCACAGCCTCGTCGCGCTCGGCGTCGCCGCCGTCGAGGCCGGCCACAAGGTCCGCTACTTCACCGCCGCCGACCTCGTCGAAGCCCTCTACCGCGGCCTGGCCGACAACTCCGTCGGCCGCGTCATCGAGGCCATCCTCAAGGCCGACCTCGTCCTGATCGACGAGATCGGCTTCGCCCCGCTCGACGACACCGGAGCCCAGCTCCTGTTCCGCTTCGTCGCAGCCGCATACGAGCGCAGGTCACTCGGCATCGCGTCGCACTGGCCGTTCGACCAGTGGGGACGGTTCCTGCCCGAGCACACCACCGCCGTCAGCCTGCTCGACCGGCTCCTGCACCATGCCGTCGTCGTCGTCACCGAAGGAGAGTCGTTCCGCATGCGCCAAGCCCGCGCCAAGGGAGGTGCCGTCCCAGCGAAAACCAGGCAGAAGTAGCCGAGGAGCGGGGACTTTTTCATGGCCATCAGCGGCGACACGCACTTGGCCGTTGACAGCCACCGGGATCGCGCACGCGGTGACTTCGCGGGCAGCGTGCGCGCCGGCTCGCCCTGCTGCGAGGGAGGAGCGTCATGCGGGTTAGCCCGAAGTTACGTGGAGAATTCCTCCGGTTTGCGTTTCCTCAGGTCAGAGGAGTGCGATTTCAAGATCTTTCTGGCTACATTAGCGGTTTTCAGACATTGGTGACTGTTATGGCCAGGTCGCAGCCATGATCACGCGGGCTAACCAGCAACTTCGGGTTAGCTGCGGGCGGTGCGCGGCGGCCGGCGCGGGCA
>WRBL01000394.1 GCA_009784565.1 Streptosporangiales bacterium
CCGACAGCCGCGGGGTGACCTCGTCGGCTTCCAGCAGCATGAGGGTGGTGGCGAAGTCGATGGTCTCCGAGACCGACGGCCGTTTCTTCAGGTCCATCGCGCGCAGTGACCGGACCAGCTCGCTGACCTGCGCCGCCAGCTGTTCCCCGATGCCGGGCACGCGGCTGCGGATGATCTCCCGTTCCCGCTGCGCCGACGGGTAGTCCAGGAACAGGAACAGGCAGCGGCGCTTGAGCGCCTCGCTCAGTTCCCGCGAGTTGTTGGAGGTGAGGAAGACCAGGGGCGTCGAGGTGGCCGTGACGGTTCCGAGTTCGGGGATGGAGACCTGGTAGTCCGACAGGATCTCCAGCAGCAGGGCCTCGGTCTCGACCTCGAGCCGGTCGACCTCGTCGATCAGCAGGACGACCGGCTCGGGGGACCGGATAGCCTCCAGCAGCGGCCGGGCCAGCAGGAACTCCTCGCCGAACAGGTCGGACTCGACGTCCCGCCAGGCCGCCGCCCCGCTGGGGTCGCCGCTGGCCGGGGACTGGCCGGCCTGCATGCGGAGCAGTTGCTTGCGGTAGTTCCACTCATACAGGGCCTTGGCCTCGTCCAGTCCCTCGTAGCACTGGAGGCGGATCAGCCGCAGGCCGGTCATCGCGGCGACGCTCTTGGCCAGCTCGGTCTTCCCGGTGCCGGCCGGTCCCTCGACGAGGACGGGCTTGCCCAGCCGTTCGGCCAGGTACACGACGCTGGCGGCGTGCTGGTCGGCCAGGTAGCCAGTCTCGCGCAGCTCTTCTTCCACGGCCTCGGGGGACCCCAGGCGGGACGTTTCCGGATCGGGCATGTCAGACGTTCCGCCCATCAGCTCGGGATCAGGCATTCATTTCTAGAACATCATTCTACGGATGATCCGCGAACGGGGCATCCCGGCAGGAAGATGGGTCTTGCCCCGGGGCGAAACACCCCGATATGTTAATGAAAAATCACATGGTCAGGTCAATGGGGAACCTTGCCACGTCGTTACCTCAGGCACCGTCGGAGGCGCCGCCTGGCTGACCAGGAAGCAGGTAAGCGAATGCCGGATCTCACTCGACGACGAGTCCTGACCCTCGGTGCCGCGCTCGGCCTCGTGGGAGCGGGAGCGATGACGGACATGCCCAGGGCCTGGGCCTGGTCGTCCAAGGGATCGATAGCGGGGACTGACTCGACCACCGACCCGTTCGGGGTCTGGGACACGGCGGCGGACCCGGTGGCGGCGTCCTTGCTGAAGAACGGCGAGGTCGCGGCCGTGAACACGGCGTTCCAGTCGTGGATCCACAATAACGACCCGCTGCCCGGGGGCGTGCCGGCCGGCCTGACCTCCTACCTGAAGCAGGTCAGCACCCTGCCCTCGTGGGCCGACACGGACCTGCTGGCCCGGGCCCAGGAATTCAACAAGAAGGTCGGCAGCTTCCTGTTCGTGTCCTACGGGCTGGGCAGCGGCATGATGAGCACGGCGATCCCGGTCGAGGCCCGCAACGTCTACTACTCCGCGGGCGGCGCCGACATGAAGGCGCGCGCGGCCAAGACGTTCACCTTCGGCTACGACCTGATGGCCAGGGACGCGTTCGACCCGACGGGCAACTTCATCGTCACCGCGAACAAGACGCGCCTGGTGCATGCCGCGGTGCGGTCGCTGCTGCCGACCGACGCCGCATGGGTGAACGCCACCACGGAGTCCATCCCGATCAGCAACGGCGACATCCTGCGCACGTTCGCCAGCGTGAGCACCTTCGCCCACAAGAACCTGCAGACCTGGGGCGTCCCGGTGTCGGCCGCGGAGGATGCCGCGTGGCTGCACAGCTGGCAGGTCGCCCTCTCGCTGCTCGGCGTGGAAGAGCGGTTCATCCCGCGGTCCTGGTCTGACGCCGAGTCGCAGGCGGCCCAGATCCTGACGCCGGTCCTCGGCCCGACGCCGGAGGGGCTCTTCCTGGCCAAGACGCTGCTCGGATACGTCGAGAAGCCCGTGGCGGGCGCGGACACCGGGTTCATGAGCGAGTTCGTGCGCTACCTGGTCGGCGACCAGGTAGCGGACTGGCTCCAGCTTCCCGTCGACCTCATCTCGCGGGCGGCCATCAAGGCCGGGTGGCCGTCGTTCGTCCTGTTCGACATGGGCCTGACGGATGTCGCCCCCGCGGGCGCCGAGACATTCACCAAGATCGTCCAGGGCGTGTCCCTGCTGTTCCTCGACAACGGCACCTCCCCGAGGTACGTCCCGATCACGATCCCTTCCGCGAACAACCCGAACACCTGATTAGGGCGGTAACAGGCCCAGCGCGCCCAGCACCAGGGCGGTGACCATGCCGCGGTGCTGGGCGTCGTCTTTCCACCGCAGCCTCCGCCCGGCCTCGACCACCACGCCGAACCCCGCGTGGACCAGCGTCCGGGCCTGGTGGGGGTCCAGCCCCGGCCGGGCAGCGCGCAGCCGCTCCACCCATAGGTCGACGTGCTCGCGCTGCGCGAGGATCAGCGGCCGCTGCAGGTCCGCCGGGAGTCCGGCGATCTCGGCTTCCGCGACGCTGGTCAGCGCGTTGTGCTCAAAGCTGTAGGCGACGTAGGCCGCGGCGAGCGCCACGGCGGCCTCGCGGGGACCGGAGGCGTCCCGCAGGCCCACGTCCACAGCCTGGGCCAGCAGCCCCGCCGCCTGCAGGCAGGCGGCCACGAGGATGTCGACCTTGGCCGGGTAGTGCCGGTACAGCGCGGACGGGGCGAGGCCCGCGTGCCGCGCGATCTGCCCGTTCGTCACGCTCGCGAACCCGTCCCGCGCGAACAGCGGGACGGCCGCGGCGAGGATCTCCTCCCGCCGGGTGCGGGGCGCCGGCCGGGCCGGAAGCTCGACGGGCCGCCCGACGTCCGGGGCCGTCAGCGGGACGGCGGTAACCGCTCCCAGCGCGGAGGCCAGCAGCACGTCCTCGGTCTGGCGCCGGGCCAGCGGGGTGTGATGCGCCGTGACGGACCCGATCACGCCGAGGGCCGCCACCGCCCGCAGATCCTCGTCGGGTCCCGGGTACTCGCGCCGTACCGCTTCCGCCACCCGGCTGACGACGTGGGCGAACTTCGCCCCGAGAACCCGGCGGTCCTCCCGGCCGAGGTAGCGGGCCTCCCACCGGTAGAACCCGCCCGACGCGCGGCGGGCCACCGTGACGCGGGTCAGGGCGGCGAGGACAGCGGTCAGGGCCGACCCGGGGGGAATCTCGTCGACCGCCGCGACGAGACGGTCGACGGTCACGTTCGCGCACTCGGCGAACAGCGCGTACTTGTTCGGGAAGTGCCGGTACAGCGCCGTCGCGGTGACGCCCACGTGCGCCGCGATCTCCTCCATGGACGCCGCGTGGTAGCCACGCCGGCTGAACGCCTGGCAGGCCGCTTCCACGATCAGGTGCCTGCGGTTGCGGGGCCGCGGACGGACGGCCGCGCCAGGCGGGGTGGTCACGGCATCTAGTCAATCACAGCACGATCGCCGTCCCGGAATTCACCGCAGGAACCGGAACTGGTGGCCGCCGTCGACGGTGATCACCTGGCCGAACGGGAAGTGCGCGGCCCCGATCACGTCGGGCCGGTCCGCGGCCGCCCTGGTCAGCTCCGCCCGCACCTTCTTGGCCGCGGCGTGATCCACGTCCCAGACGACCTCCCAGTCCGGGTCGGTCACCTCGGCCGGAGAGTGCATCACGTCCCCGATCAGCAGCAGGCGCTCGTCTCCGCTGGACACGACGTAGATCGTCGATCCCGGCGTGTGGCCGGGGACGGGGCGCGCGTCGAGGCCGGGCAGGAGCGTCGTCTCCGCGTCGAAGGTCTCCAGCCGCCCGCCCAGCGGGGACAGCTTCCGCGCATGTCCGGGGTCGGTCTCCGCCCGGGAGAAATGGTCCCAGTCGGCCTGGTGCACCCGGTAGGTGGCGTTGGGGAACATGACCGACCCGTCGTGCGCGGCCCAGCCGATATGGTCGAAATGAAGGTGCGTGAAGACGACGTCCGTGACGTCGTCCAGCGTGACGCCGAGGCCGCGCAGGTTGCCGGGGAGCCGTCCGCTCTCGGACGCGCGGTCATCGGCCGGGCCGACGCCGGCGTCGATCAGCACCGTCCGCGACGAGGTGCGGAGCAGGAACCCGCCGAACGTGAGCCGGATATTCCCGCCGGCGTCCAGGTGGTGCCCGCACCGGTCCCACGCGTCCGGCTGGCCGGGTACTCGCATGACCTTCCGGCCGTCCACGAGGCCGTACCCGTCGTATACCGGCTCGACCGCGAGCCCGCCCACTCTCATGGGGTTAACCGTGAGGCCGGGCGGGCCGCGTCGTCAAGATCACCGGCTCAGTCGGTGATCTCGCAGATGACCGTGCCGCTGGTGAGGGCGTCGCCGGCGGCCGCCTTCAGGCCCTTGACCGTGCCGCCCTTGTGGGCGTTGATGGGCTGTTCCATCTTCATGGCCTCCAGGACGAGGACCAGGTCCCCGGCCGCGACCTGGTCGCCCTCGGAGACGGCGACCTTGACCACGGTGCCCTGCATCGGCGCGGCGAGCGAGTCGCCGGAGGCCGCGGAGCCGCCGGACTTGCGGGCCGCGCGGCGGCGCGGAGCCGAAGCGCCCGCTCCCGCGGCCGGGCCGGCCCCCGCGACGGCGGCGAACGACGCCGGCAGCGACACTTCCAGG
>WRBL01000395.1 GCA_009784565.1 Streptosporangiales bacterium
CTGCCTGGCCGGAGCGATCGAGCGCCGCGAGCCCTGGGGAGTCTGGGGAGGCGAACTGTTTCTCCGCGGCACCGTCGTTCCGCGCAAGCGGCCCCGGGGCCGTCCGCGCAAGGCGGACGCCGCTCTGGCCAAGGCGGCCGACGGCCAGGCCGCGTGAACGCCTAGCCGCCTCCGGCGCGCGGACTATCCGGAAGACGCGGCGTGCCCGGAAAGCCGGGCACGCCGCCATGCCAACAGACAACGCACACGATGCGAAGGACAATGATGTACCTGTCTGAAACCCTGGCCCGGGACCAGTACCAGGAGACGCTGGCCCGGGCGCACGAGGCGCGACTCGCCCACCAGGCGACGGCGCTGCGGAAGATGACCCGGGTACGGCAGCGAGCCGAGCGCAGGCTGCTGGAAGCCTGGCGCCGGGCTGACGAACTGTACGCGGCGCTCGACACCGCCCCCTGATAATTCCCTCTCAGGCGAAGACCCGGGATGCGCGAGGGCCATCCCGGGTCTTCCGCTGTCCGCGCTAGGCGGCGGGCAGGGGGTCCGCGTAGCCGGGAACCCAGCGCTGTACCTCGGCCCGGAACGATCCCTCGCACTCCAGCTGGCACAGCACGCCGATGCCCGCCAGCGCCACCCGGTGGATCAGCACGTAGGACGGCGGCACGTTGAACTTGCGGCCCGCGTTCGACCCGCTCAGGTCCGTGAGCTGGGCGGCCTCCGCCCGCATCCACTCCCGGCTGAACTGGAACGTCTCCACCCCGGAGGGCTCGGCGAGCGGGGCGAGGAACGAGCGCAGGTCATCGAGGTCAACCGAGATGCCCGGGCGCAGGAACCCGTTTTCCCGCAGTCCCTTCTCCACGGCGTCGAGGTCGGGGTTCTCCTCGTGCATGATGCGCAGAAGCTGCCCGAAGAACGGCGGCAGGCCGTCCGGCAGCCGGTCGACGGCCCCGAAGTCCATCACGCCGACCCTTCCGTCGTCCAGCACCCGGAAGTTGCCCGGATGCGGATCGGCGTGGAGCAGCCCGGCCCGGGCCGGACCGGAGAACAGGAACCGCACGAAACGCATGCCGGCGGAGTCCCGCTCGGCCTTCGTCCCGTGGCTGATGACCGCCGACAGGGGAGTGCCGTCCATCCATTCCGACACCAGCACGTGATCGGAGGCATCGACCACCGCCGGCACGAAGATGTCGGGATCCCCGGCGTACGCGGCGGCGAAACCCCGCTGCGCGTCCGCCTCCAGGTGGTAATCCAGTTCCTCCGCCAGGCGGTCGCGCATCGCGTCCAGCATGGGCTTGGGGTCCAGGCCCGGGATCAGGACATTGAACAGGACCCCGAGCCGGCTGATCTGGTTGAAGTCCGACAACAGGGCCTTGCCCGCGCCCGGGTACTGGATCTTCACGGCCACGTCCCGGCCGTCGGACCAGACCGCGCGGTGTACCTGGCCGATCGACGCGGCCGCGACCGGACGGTCCTCGAACGACGCGAACCGGTCCCGCCAGTCCTCGCCCAGGTCGGCGGCCAGCACCCTGTGCACGCTGGCGGCCGGCATCGGAGGCGCGGCCTCCTGCAGCTTGGTCAGCGTGGCCCGGTACGGGCCGGCGATCTCCGGCGGCAGGGCGGATTCGAAAATGGACAGGGCCTGCCCGAACTTCATCGCGCCGCCCTTGAGCTCGCCCAGCACCCGAAAAATCTGATCGGCCGTGCGCTGCTGAATCTCCTGCGCGACGATCTCCGCCGACTTCCCTCCGATCCGCTTGCCCAGCCCGAGGGCGGTCCGCCCGGCGAGACCGATGGGGAGGCCGGCCAGCTTCGCGGTCCGGCTCACGGCGTTACGGGGGAGGTCGCTCATATTCCCATTCTCTGACAAGAGCAGCACCTTTTGACAGGACCGGTTATCCGGCTACTTCTCAGGGGGCTGCCCCTTCGGGGTTAAGCCCCAGCGCGTTCGGAGGGGGAGACCCCCGCGTCCCCGGCCCCCGATGCGCGATCGCAAGCGATCGTATCGGACGCCCGGCCACCGAGGTCCTGTGCCTGCCCGTCACTCCCTGAGGCGCCGCAGGCGCAGGCCGGGTGCGGCAGCCAGGTCCGGCGGTGCCATCGCCAGTCCGGCAGCACCAGTTCCAGTGTTCCGTTCAGGGCGGCCGGCGCGCTACCGGCCTGGTCGATAAAGGCCAGGGCCTGGCGGGCGGCGGCCGCCGCGGTCCCGGCGGCCAGCACGACATCGCAGGCGCGCGGGGGACCCGCGGCCTGGGCCAGGATCAGCGGCCAGGCCGGGTCCCGGCCGGCCCGGGCCAGGTCGGCGCAGCGCAGGCAGGCCGTGTAGCCGGGGATCACGAGCGGTCCCACCACGCCGATGGCCTCGTCGGCCCGGACGGAGAGATGCGGGACCCGGGCCCGCAGCAGCGCGGTCACCTCTTCGGGAGCCGGAGGGCCGGCCAGTACCGCGAGATCCGGCTGCCGGGCGGGATCCTCGGTGAGGCGGGTCTCGGGAGCGGCCTGGTGGATCGCCCGGGCCGCCGCCGCCCCGCGGGGAAGGCCGATGTCGTTCCGGCTGAGCCCGCCAGGGGAGAGGTCGGAGTAGTCGGCGGGACCGCTGTCCCGGCAGCTGACGCGGGACACGCCGGAGGCGGCCAGCAGCGTGGCGACGAACGCGCCCACCCGCCCGGCGCCGTAGACCCGCACCGCGGCGGCCCTGCGCCGCGCGTAGGTCCGGGCGCCGCCGTCACCGTCGCCGGAGGCCAGTGAGACGCAGGCGAGGTCGGGAGCCAGCCGAGCCCGCAGCGGGGCGGGCAGCGACTTGTTCAGCGCGGCGGGAAAATCGTCGAGCGCCCCCGCGGAGGCCAGCAGGCCGAGCACTCGCTTGGTCGTCTCGCCGGGCACGCCATGGTCCCGGGCGGCCCGCTCCACCTCCGCGGCGTCCCTGGACCCGTCGAGCAGGGACACCACCACCGAGGCGCCCCCGATGCCGGCGAGCGCCGACGCCCGCCGGGGATCGACACCGATCTGCAGCGTATCGCGGTCCCGCCACAACGGCCTCAGGCCCGCCTTGAGTGCTGGTCTCATGCAGCTGATAGTGACATCAGCCACCGACATTGGATCACCTGCTGGCCTGGGAAAACGATCTTCCCGGCCTCCCGTCGCACGCCCGATGGGGAAAATCGTCCATAAGATCGGGCGTGCGAACGGGGTCAGGCTGGTCCCTCCGGGCCGTCTTCGCCCGGTCCGGGCCCGGAATCCGGGCCGGTGTCCTTTTCCAGGTCGGAGATGTCCAGGTCGCCGGCCGGGCCGGATTCGTCCTGGCCGCGGACGAAGGCGTCCGGGTCCTCCAGGTCAGAGGCGGTCGGCAGCAGGTCAGGGTGGGCCCAGAGGGCGTCCCTGCCTTCCGCGCCGCGCGCCTCGCCCAGGCCGGTCCACAGAGCCGCCGCCTCCCGCAGCATGCGGGGACGGAGCTCCAGGCCGACCAGGGTCGCGAAGGTCCGCTCGGCTGGGCCGCCCGTCGCGCGCCGGCGGCGGATCGCCTCGGCCAGCGCGTCGGCATGGGTGAGCCGGCCGCCCGCGGCCTGGGCCACGACGGTCGCCACCCAGCCCTCCACCAGGGCCAGCGCCGTTTCCAGCCGGGCGAGGGCGGCCTTCTGCTCGGGAGTGTCCTCCGGGCGGAACAGGGCTTCCCCGGACAGGGCCTCCTGCAGCGCCTCCGGGTTGTTGATGTCGATGTCCGGCATCGCCTCGCGGAGCTTGTTCATGTCCACCGTGATCCCCGCGGCGTACGCCTCGATGGCACCCAGGAGGTGCTGGCGCAGCCACGGCACGTGGGCGAACAGGCGGTGATGCGCGGCCTCCCGCAGAGCCAGGAACAGCCGCACCTCCCCGATGTCCACCGACAGGCCCCCGCCGAAGGCGGAGACGCCGGCCGGCAGCAGCGCCGCCGTGCCCTCCGGGCCCAGCGGGACACCGATGTCGGTCGAAGACACCATCTCGCCGGCCAGCTCGCCGACGGCGGAACCGGTCTGGCTGCCGATCATCGCGCCGCCCAGCTGCTTCAGCATCGGAGCCAGGCCGGACAGCCCGCCCAGCCCGCCGAGCATCGACTTCATCTCCTCGGGCACATCCCCGAGCTGGGACGGGTCGATGGTGAGCATGGAGCCCATCGCGTCCACGCCCTTAGCGGCGATGGGCTCGCACAGCTTGGACCAGACGCCGAAGGTGGCCTCCAGCCACTCGGACTTGCTCCACGCCTCGATACGGCGGACGCCGGACGGGAACGTCGTCGCGTCGTCCAGCCACAGGTCCGCCAGCCGGACGGCCTCGGTGACCGCCGCGCGCTCATTGTCCAGCACGCTCGGGTCGCCCTTGGCCGCGATCGCGTGCCGGGCTAGATTCTTCGCCAGGTCCCAGTTCACCGGGCCGCCGCTATAGGACAGCAGGTCGGCGAACTGGCGCAGGGCGTCGGCGAACTGGTTCGGCCCGCCCGCGCCCCCGCCGAAAATACCGAACGGGTCCGGGCCACCGGGACCCTGTCCGCCTGGCTCATTCGGGTTATCGTCGCCAGGACGGCTCGGCGGGCCGAAACCGAACGGAGGCCGGTCAGCCATAATGCGCCCCCTCAGCTAACGCATTGTCGGGCAGGATGGAAGAGTCACAAACGCCACGCTATTCGGGAGC
>WRBL01000396.1 GCA_009784565.1 Streptosporangiales bacterium
CGACTCGGCCCAGCTGCTGCTCGACGAGTGGGCCGCCGTGGTCGAAAGCGCGGGAACGTAGGCGGCTTCGGCAGTTCGCGCCCCGCGACAGGGTAATCTATGTTAATTACGCAGTCGTGCGGAATTGACGGTGCATTGGGATGATGGCCACGCGTACCGCAACGGACATGATTGCGGCGCGCGCGTGACCCGGAGGTGAAGCGGCTGTGTGGCGGAAACGTCGCGATGAGAGCGGCGAGCGCAGGGGCGGCATGCGCAGGCTGTTCGCGTGGCGCATGGACCAGCAGGCCTCCGCGCGGGTACCTTTGGCAACGTCGCCTGCGCCCGAGGCGGCGGTGCGGGAGGGACCTGCGCCGGATGATGGGAGGCCGACTCCAGACATGCCAGGTGTGTACTGCGCTCAGTGCAGTCGGCCCAATCCCGCGGGAGCGCGTTTCTGCTCCTACTGCGGTGCGCCGCTGACGAGGGCGGCCCCCGGCTACGCCGGCGGCCCCCAGCAGGGCCCGCCGACGGGCGGCTTCGCCGCGGTCAGCGAGACCACGTCGATGGTCGCGCTCAGCCCGGACACGGACTACGGCGACTACGACGAGTCCTACGCGGACTTCTCGGCCGCGGACACGCTGCCGCCGGGCAACGCGCTGCTGGTCGTGGTCCGCGGGCCGAACGCGGGCAGCCGGTTCCTGCTCGATGACGACTTCACGAGCACCGGGCGGCACCCCGACAGCGACATCTTCCTCGACGACGTGACCGTGTCCCGCCGTCACGCCGAGTTCTACCGTCAGGGTGACCGCTTCACCGTGCGCGACGTGGGCAGCCTCAACGGCACCTACGTCAACCGGGAGCGGATCGAGGAGACCGAGCTGTTCGGCGGCGACGAGGTGCAGATCGGCAAGTTCCGGCTGCTCTTCCTCACCAGCCGGGCGGAAGTTGGCAGGCGTCGCGGACCCGGAGCGCAGGATTACGCATGACGAGCGGCCACCGGGCGTACGTCGGGATCGGCCAGGTTCTGGCTGAGCTTCGCGACGAATTCCCGGATATCAGCCCCTCGAAGATCCGCTTCCTCGAAGCGGAGGGGCTGATCCAGCCTGCTCGGGCGCAGTCCGGTTACCGGCGGTTCGCGGTCGCCGACATCGAGCGGCTTCGCTACATCCTGACCGCGCAGCGGGACGAGTACCTGCCGCTGCGGGTGATCCGGCAGCGGCTGGAGGCGATGGACTCCGGCGCGGATCCCGCGCCGGAGACCATGACCCGCAGCGAGCTGCTGAAGGCGGCCGGGGCCGGGGAGACCCTCCTGGCGGAGCTGGAGGACTACGGCCTGGTCCGGCGCGCCCGGCAGTACGGCACCGACGCGCTGACCGTAGTCCGGTGCGCCGTGTCGCTGAGCGAGTTCGGGATCGCGCCCCGGCACCTGCGGGGCGTGAAGGCCTCGGCCGAGCGAGAGGTCAGCCTGGTGGAGCAGGTCGCCGCCCCTCTCAGCCGCCAGAAGGGAAGCCGGGAGCCCGCGCTGCGGGTGGCCCGGGACGCGGCCGCGCACATCGCCAGGCTGCACGCGACCCTGGTCGCGGACGGACTCTCCGACGCCGGCCTCGCTTCGGCGCCGGCTCGCCCGGGTAGGTACCCGGGCAAGCCAGCCGGCACCGCCGGAGAGGACGGTCTCCCGGACCTGCGCTCGGCATCAGGGTGATGGCAGGTGTAGTTTGGCAGCAAGAGTGATTGTTCGGTGCGCTTAGCGCGGGTGCGCCCGGCGCGGTTCGCGCCCGCTGCCCGCGAGGACGGAGCTCTAGTGCGGCGGATGGAGGTCGTCGGCGTCCGGGTTGAGATGCCGTCCAACAGCCCGATTGTCCTGCTGAAGGAGGCCCAGGGAGATCGTTACCTGCCCATCTGGATCGGGGCGGTCGAGGCGACCGCGATCGCCTTTGCCCAGCAGGGCATGGTGTCGCTTCGGCCATTGACCCATGACCTGTTCCGGGATGTGCTGGAAGTGCTGGACGTGCAGTTGAGCACGGTCAACATCACGGCGCTGCGGGACGGGATCTTCTACGCCGACCTGGTGTTCTCCAACGGCGCGGAGGTGAGTGCCCGCCCGTCGGACTCGATCGCCCTCGCGCTGCGGACCGGCGCGTCGATCTTCGCCAGTGACGAGATCCTGGACGAGGCCGGCGTTCCGATCCCGGATGAGCAAGAGGACGAGGTCGAGAAATTCCGGGAGTTCCTGGACACGATCTCGCCGGAGGATTTCGGCCGGTCCACCTGATGTCCGCATCAGCTGTGACACCGGTCGACTTTTGCCTCTACATGTCGCGACTCGCCGGGGGCGATCGTTGACCTGGCGGCCCGGTCGGCTTACGGTGCCAATGCCGGGAGTAGTCACAGGAGGTGGCCGTGTCGGTAACAAGGGGTGGGTCCGGAGGTGTTCAGGGCGCGCTCTTCGACGGTGACGCCGAGAGAGGCTACCGGGGCCCGACCGCCTGCCACGCGGCCGGGATCACCTACCGTCAGCTCGACTACTGGGCTCGCACGGGCCTGGTCGAGCCGAGTGTTCGCGCCGCTCAAGGATCGGGCAGCCAGCGGCTCTACAGCTTCCGCGACATCCTGGTGCTCAAGGTGGTCAAGCGCCTGCTCGACACCGGCATCTCGCTCCAGCAGATCCGGGCCGCGGTGCAGCACCTGCGCGACCGGGGAAGCGACGACCTGGCCCAGGTGACCCTCATGAGCGACGGCGTCAGCGTCTACGAGTGCACTTCCCCGGACGAGGTGGTCGACCTGCTGGCCGGGGGCCAGGGGGTCTTCGGCATCGCCCTCGGCCGGGTCTGGCAGGAAGTGGCCGGGGAACTGGCCGAGATGCCCGCTGTCCGCGCCGAGGACGGCCTTATCGAGACCGGGTCCGACGAGCTCGCGGCGCGGCGGGCGGCCCGGAAGACAGGCTGAGGACAGCGCGGGGACAGGCTGGCCGCTGGGGCTGCTGGTAGACTGATCGCGCCGAACATCCCGCCCGGGAGAGATTCCGGCCGGCTCGTGAGCACCGTGGGCCGAGCCGGGGCGCCGAAGGGGCAACGAATTCCCCGGAACCTCTCAGGCACCAAGGACCGGACGGGACAGGCGACTCTGGAGCCGTGGCGGCGACAGACGGGGAGCCGACGATACCCGGGGAGGCTCCAATGACTTCCGATTTGCCAGTTTTCGCCAGCCGTCACATAGGCCCGTCCGCCGACGAGCAGAGCACGATGCTCGCCGCGCTCGGCTACCAGACCCTCGATGAGCTGATCGAGGCGGCCCTGCCGCCCGGCGCGAAGCCGCCCGCCAGCCTGGCCGACCTCCCGGCCCCGCGTTCGGAGCCGGAGACCCTCGCCGAACTGCGCCGCATCGCTTCCCGCAACACCGTGCGGGTATCCATGATCGGCCTCGGCTACTACGACACCGTCACCCCCGCGGTGATCCGCCGCAACATCTTCGAGGACCCGGCCTGGTACACGGCCTACACGCCCTACCAGCCGGAGATCTCCCAGGGGCGCCTGGAGGCGCTGCTGAACTTCCAGACCATGGTGGCCGACCTCACGGCGCTGCCGGTCGCCAACGCCTCCCTGCTGGACGAGGCCAGCGCCGCGGCCGAGGCCATGACCCTGGCCCGCCGCGCCGCGAAGAAGACCGCCGGGAACGTCTTCGTCGCCGACGCCGACTGCCTCCCGCAGACCCTGGACGTGCTCCGGACCCGGGCCGAGCCCCTCGGCATCGAACTGCGGGTGGAGAACGTCACCGCCGGCACCGACTTCACCGGAGCGTTCGGCGTGCTGCTGCAGTACCCGGGGGCCAGCGGCGCGGTCCGCGACCTGACCCCGGTGGCGGACGCCGCGCACGCCGCGGGCTCAGTCGTCACGGTCGCCGCCGACATCCTGGCCCTCACCGTGCTCAAGCCGCCCGGCGAGATGGGAGCCGACGTCGCCATCGGCTCCACCCAGCGCCTCGGCGTGCCGATGTTCTACGGCGGCCCGCACGCCGCCTACATGGCCGTCGCCGACCGTCTCAAGCGGCAACTGCCCGGACGCCTGGTCGGCGTGTCCGTTGACGCCGACGGCCGCCCGGCCTACCGGCTGTCGCTGCAGGCCCGCGAGCAGCACATCCGCCGGGAGAAGGCCACCAGCAACATCTGCACCGCCCAGGTGCTGCTCGCCGTCGCCGCGGGCATGTACGCGTGCTACCACGGCCCCGACGGGCTGACGGCCATCGCACGGCACGCCCACCGGTCCGCGGTGACGCTGGCGTCGACGCTGGAGAGCTACGGGATCGAGGTCGACCGCGCCGACCGTTTCGACACCGTCCGGGTCCTCCTGCCCGGGCCGGCCGAGGCGCACGCCGCGCTGCGGTTCGCCCGCGACGCGGGTTACAACCTCTACGACGCCGGCGACGGCGTGGTCGGGGTCTCCTGCGACGAGACCACCACGGACCGGCACCTGAGGGACGTGGTGGCGGCCCTGGCGGGCGCGGTGAAGGCGGGCAGCGGCCCCTCGGCCGAGGACGTGACCCTGTCCCGCCCGGAGACCGACGCCATCGCCGGAGGACTGGCCCGGACCTCGGAGTTCATGACCCACCCGGTGTTCACCGCGCACC
>WRBL01000397.1 GCA_009784565.1 Streptosporangiales bacterium
ACGCGGCGCTGGAACGGAGAACCGTTCGGGATATCGGTTGTCGGAATCTTTCGGCTTATCCGAGGCCGTGGCGGGCCAGGAAGGCCTGGGCGCGGGCGGGGGTGGCCAGGTTGTCCCACTGGCGCTCGGGGTAGTTGAAGTTATTTGTAAATTCGTCGGCGAGGGGGCGGCTGGCCGACATGGATCCCAGGACCTGCAGGAGATGGGGCGCGGGCGGGAGGCCGATCATCAGGTTGGTCCAGTCGAAGATGGCGTTGACCCGGTCGGCGCGGCGAGCGGCGTACGTCCGGCAGAATCGCTCGTCGAAGTTCGGGTCCTCGGTGATGGCCTCGCCGAGGGTGTAGGCGGAGTACGAGGCCGAGTTCGCGCCCTGGCCGATGACCGGGTCGACCACGTTGTGCGCGTCGCCGACGGCGATGGCGAAGCGGCCGTCCGGCAGTTCCGCGTAATCCTCGCGCATGGTGGGCCTGATCGCGCCCTGGACGACGTCCTCGGGGCCGGTGAGGCCGAACGACGCGTGGTCGACGCGCTCGAAGATGGCCGGGTGGTGAGTCTTCAGCTTGTCGAGGACCAGGTCGTTGAAGGCCTTCGGGTCCTCTTCGTAGTTCGCGTGGGCCAGTACCTCGGTGTCGCCGCCGGGGACGTTCTCGAAGAGCAGGACGGTGACGAAGCCGTCACGCGAATACATCGGGATCTCGAGGACCTCGCCGTGGCCGGGGGCGACGCTCATCGTGACGCCCTTGGGGTCGGAGTAGGTGATCCCGTGGTACAGGCCGCCGCACAGGAGGCGGGCCGGCGCCTCGAACGGCATCCCGTCTCGGCGCACCGGGAACATGGACGACAGTCCCGCCTTGCCGGTGGAAACCACGACCAGGTCATGCCCTTCGGTGGCTTTAGCCAGGTCGTCCGGACCGACGCTGGGCTGAACCCGGAAATCGCCGCCGCGGCTGGTGTAGTCCTCGATCAGCTTCGGCAGGTAGACGCGGTAGTCGATGGCGCGGGACGGGGCCTCGAAGTCGCCGGGGAAACGGAGTTCCGGGGTTTCCGGGGTGGGACCGATGTAGTGGTGATGGCAGAAGTACCCGTACTCCCGCAGGTCCCAGTGATCGACGCCGAGCGCCTGCTCCCGCTTCACGGTCGTGTTGTGATGGGCGACCGTGTTGAGCATGCGTCCCCGGGCCACCTGCTCCGCGCTCTTGTCGCTGTAGATCGTGTGCGGGACCCCGTGCTGCTGCAGGTAGAGGCCGAGGTGCAGGCCGGCTACTCCGGCTCCGATAATTCCGATACCGTCCGTCATGGCGCACATTGTGACGTGGCACACAGCGTTTGGCCATGCCTTGAGGGCAGTCATGTCTGCCCTTCCAGGCATAAATCCGGGACGTCTCTCAGCCCGCGCGGTCGAATTCGAGGTTGAGGGCGTGGAGGTCGTTGGTGTTTCCCGGAGTCCAGGTGATCTCCGCGTCCGGCGCGAGCCGCAGGTTCCGGACCTCCCGGAGCAGTTCGCCGAAGGCGACCTCGATCTCCAGGCGCGCCAGGTGGGATCCCACGCACCGGTGCATGCCGAGACCGAAGGCCACGTTGCCGCCGCGCGTCTCGTCGAAGACCAGCCGGTCGGCGTCACGGAACCGGGACTCGTCCCGGTTGGCGGAGTCGTAGCGGATCTGGACTTGCTCCCCCGCCTTGATGCGGGCGCCGCCCAGTTCGGTGTCGCGGGTCGCCACCCGGGCCAGGCAGGCGACCGGAGAGTCCAGTCGCAGGAACTCGTCGAGGTCGTGCCGGGCCCAGTCCGGATCACGGAGCCGCTCTTCGGCGCCCGGGACGGTGGCCAGCCGGTAGGCGATGTTGCCGATCGCGCCGCGCGAGGTTCCCAGCCCGCCGATCATCAAGATGGTCAGCACTCCCAGTTGCTTGTCTTCGGGGAGCGGTTCGCCGTCCAGCGTGCCGTTGACGACGCGGGAGACCACGCCGTCGCCGGAGACGCCCCGTTCCCGGGCCATCGCGAGGTATTCCGAGGACAGTTCGTACAGGTCGGCGAACACCTGTGGCGTGGGATTCTCCGAGAAGTGCTGGACGAGATCCGCCGCGCGGCCGAGGTCCTCGGGCCCGTACTCGGTGAAGATGAGTTCGGTGAGCATGGCGGCGGCGTAGGGGCCGGAAAACTCGCTGAGCAGTTCCACCGACCCCCGGTCAATCCACCGGGCGATCAGGCCGCGTGCCGTCGCCCGCATCACGGGCTCGTAGCGGGTGACCGCGGCCCGGGAGAACAGCGGGTTGAGCAGCCGCCGCACCGCGGTGTGGACCGGCGGATCCACGTCGATCGGGGTCAGCGGCACCGGCGACGGCGTCGTCCCCGACTTGGTCGAGGAGAACGTCCTCCAGTCCTCCAGGACCCGCCGGACATCCTCGTAACTGGTCACCAGCCAGAAGCCGTCGCCTTCGGAGGCCCGCGGGACGGGGCAGTGCTCCCGGGCGTAGCCGAAGATCTCCCATTTCCGGCGATTGTGCGCGGAACTCTGGTAATCCCAGGTGCGCAGCATGGATTCAAGATCATCCATCGTTGTCCCCATATGAACTCGCCGCTGCCGGGCGCCCGTACCGGTGGATCGCCGGGCAGCGGCAGGCAAGCTGCATACCAGGCTAAGCCGGTCCCCGGTCCCGCCGCAAGACCTGTACCGTGGGCCCATGGACGCGGACCTGACCGAACGGGTGCGGGCGATCTGCCTGGCGCTGCCCGAGGTCACCGAGCGGGCCAGTCACGGGTCCCCGGCGTTCTTCGTCCGGAAGCAGTTCGTGATGCTCTGGGTTGAAGGGCATCACGACAACCAGTTCCCTCACCTGTGGTGCGCGGCGCCGCCCGGCGTGCAGGACGAACTGATCGCGTCGGATCCGGAGAAATTCTTCCGCCCGCCGTACGTGGGACACCGGGGCTGGACCGGCGTCCATCTCGACGGCGACGTCGACTGGGCCGAGATCTCCGAGCTCATCGAGGACGCCTACCGCGCGATCGCCCCGGCGAAGCTGGTCGCCCTGCTCGACGGCTGATCAGTTACCTGCCTCCGGCGGAGCGGACCTCCAGCGAGCCGAGCAGCCGCGCGGTGGCCGCGGCGACCTCGTCGACGGCAGCCTCGAACGCCTCCGCGTTGCGCGCGGCCGGGGCCCGGAACCCGCTGATCTTCCGCACGTACTGCAGCGCGGCCGCCCGCATGTCGGCGTCGGTAACGTCGTCGGCGTACGGCGGCCGCAAGGTTTTGATGCTCCTGCACATGGCCTCAACCTACGCCGGTGCTCGCCCGGACCGGATGGTCGGCTCCGCCAGCTGATGAACGCGCCGGCGGCCAGCAGGGCGGCGACGATCAGCAGGGCGCGCCGGGTTCCGGTGACGACAGCGCCCGGCTGGCCGATGAGACCGCCGAGCAGGCTGATGCCCATCACGGATCCGGCCTGACGGGCCGTGCTGAGCACGCCGCCGCTGGTGCCGTGGTGCCCGGCCGGGGCGTGTTCCATCGCCGCCGTGTTCACTGCCGGCTGGGCCATCGCGTGGTAGATCCCCAGCAGCGACAGCCCGGCGACCAGGGGCCAGTAGCCGGTGCCCGCGGCGGCCAGGGCGAGCGCCAGCGCCCCGGCTCCCCCGACGGCCTGGCACGCGATCAGGACCAAGCGGGCGCTGTAACGGCCGATGGCCCGCCCGGCGAGCGGCGCCGCGACCGTGGTGATCGCCGCGAAGGGCAGCAGCGCCAGGCCCGCGGCGGCCGCGCTGAACTCCCTTCCCTCCTGAAAGTAGACGGCCAGGACATAGAGGAGCCCGTAGACGCTGAAGCTGAGAATGCCGCCGGACAGAACAGGGCTGGCGAACGCGCGGCGGCGCAGCAGGTCCGGCGGGACCAGGGGATACCGGGCCCGGCGCGCGGCCACGGCCATCGCCAGGCCGGCCAGGCCGCCGACGCCCAGCGAAACCCACAGCAGCGGTGACGACCAGGCTCGCGCGCCGATCTCGGTCAGGGCGACCGCGAGACCGCCCAGGGTCCCGATCGCCAGGAACTGCCCGGGGAGATCGAACGGACGCGCCTGCCGCAGCGTCGTTCCCCGGGTGGCCAGCAGGATCGCCAGCGCGAGCACGCCGACGGGAACGTTCTGGAGGAAGACCCACCGCCAGCCCGCGACCGCGACCATCGTCCCGCCCGCGACCGGGCCCAGCAGCGTCCCCGCACCGACGACGGTGCCCCACCAGGCGAAGGCCCGGGCGCGGGCAACCGGTTCCGGGTGCAGGGCGCTGGTCAGCGCGAGCCCGGACGACATCAGAAGCGCCGCCCCGGCGCCCTGCAGCAGCCGGGCCGCGATCAGGATGGGCAGCGACGGGGCCAGGCCGCAGGCCAGGGAAGCCGTCGTGAACAGCATCAGCCCGGTCCCGAAGGCCGTGCGTGCGCCCAGCCGGTCCGACAGCGCTCCGGCGCTGATCAGGAGCGCGGCGATCGTCAGGTTGTAGGCGTTGACCGCCCACTGCGCCCCGGCCGCGCTGGCGTTCAGGTTCCGGCGAAGCTCCGGGACGGCCAGGTTCACGACCGTGGTGTCCAGCA
>WRBL01000398.1 GCA_009784565.1 Streptosporangiales bacterium
GGTCCAGGTTCCCGAGGCCTCCGTCGAGGCCCCGGCTGCCGAGCCCGCTGAGCCGGTCGAGGCTGCTGAGCCCGTCGAGGCCGTAGAGGCCGCCGAGCCGATTCCGGCCGTCGGGGAGCCGGAGGCACCCGAGGCCTCTGAGACGGCGCCCGAGCCGGTCCAGGCCGCCGAGAGCGCCGACGCTGCCCCGGCCGTCGAAGTCGCCGAGGTCGCCGAGACCAGTGAGTCCCCGGAACCGGCGGGGCCCGTGGCGGAACAGGCTGAGTTCGCGTTCGATTCCGAGCCCGCGGCCACGCCAGCGCCCGAGCCGGAAGCGGCCGCCGAGCCGGGTCCGCCTGCCGCGGTGGCTGAATGGGCCGCCCAGGCTCCCGCCGAATCCGAGGCTTCGGTCACGCCGGAGCCCGAGGCGACCCCGGAGGCCGAGCCCGAGGCGGAGGCCGAGGCCGCCGCGGAGGCAACGCCCGCGCCCGCCGAGGAGCCGCCGGCCGGCGACGGCTTCCCGTTCTGGTCGTAAAGCCGAAGCACCGCCAGCGAGAGATCCCGGCGCGGATAACCTGCCCCACCGCGGGTCCGCACCGGGATCTCCTGGTTTCCGGGGGCTAAACGCCCGGGAACGAGTGAGCTGGTCGGCTGGGTCAGCGAGAGCTGGTACGATAACTGGCAACGACTTCACGCCTGCAGTAGTACTGCGGATGTCCGTGCGGTCGTTCCATGCACGTAAGATGGCATGTCAGGTTCATTGGGCGAGCGCCGCGAGCTGTTGCCGGACCAATCCGTACGTGACTAGATGAGTCACGGTGATTGGCGGGTACGGGCCGACGGGGCACGCATAAGGGAGAGGCAGTTCTCGAGTGTACGCGATTGTGCGCTGCGGCGGCAGGCAGGAGAAGGTCGCCCTCGATGACGTGCTCACCGTCGATCAGCTTGAAGGCGAAGCCGGGTCGAGCGTTTCGTTCCCCGCACTGCTTGTAGTTAACGACGGCGAGGTCATCAGCGACCCGGCTGAGGTCAGCGGGTACCAGGTGACCGCAGAGGTCGTCGGCGCGGCCAAGGGTCCGAAGATCAGCATGATCCACTACCGCAACAAGACGGGCTACAAGCGCCGTCAGGGGCACCGCCAGAAGTACACGCAGGTGCGGATCACCGGTATCTCGAAGGCTTAAAGTTCAAGGCGCAAGGCGAGGGTAACGACACATGGCACACAAGAAGGGCGCGTCGTCCAGCCGTAACGGCCGCGACTCGAACGCGCAGCGGCTTGGCGTAAAGCGCTTCGGCGGCCAGACCGTCAACGCGGGTGAGATCATCGTCCGTCAGAGGGGCACGCACTTCCACCCGGGCAACAACGTTGGCCGGGGCAAGGACGACACGCTGTTCGCGCTGACCGCGGGCGCCGTCGAGTTCGGCCGTTTCCGCGGCCGTCGCGCGGTGAGCATTGTCCCGGCTGGGGCCCCGTCCGAGACGGCGTCGGCCTAGCCAGAGGCAAGAAGCGATAGCGAAAGGCGGGCCGGTCAGCGCACCGGCCCGCCTTTCCGCATGAAAAGGGGTAGATCCATGGCGGAGTTCGCTGACCACGCCGCACTGCGGGTCCAGGCTGGCAACGGCGGCAACGGCTGCGCCTCGGTCCACCGCGAGAAGTTCAAGCCTCTGGGCGGCCCGGACGGAGGCAACGGCGGACGGGGCGGCAACGTCCTGTTCGAGGTGGACGGCAGCACCGCCACGCTGCTCGACTTCCACCGCCGCCCGGTCCGCAAGGCGGGCAACGGCAAGCAGGGCGAGGGCTCGAACCGCAACGGCGCCGACGGCGTCGACCTCATCGTCAAGGTGCCGAACGGCACCGTGGTCAAGGACAGGGACGGCGACGTCATCGCCGACCTCATCGGGGCGGGCACCCGGTTCGTGGCCGCGGCCGGCGGGCGCGGCGGCCTGGGCAACGCCGCCCTGGCCTCCCAGCGGCGCAAGGCGCCCGGGTTCGCGCTGAAGGGCGAGCCGGGGGAGGAGCGGGAGCTCACCCTCGAGCTGAAGACGATCGCCGACATCGGGCTGATCGGCTTCCCGAACGCGGGCAAGTCGTCGCTGATCTCCGCCATGTCGGCGGCCAAGCCCAAGATCGCGAACTATCCCTTCACCACGCTCATCCCGAACCTCGGCGTGGCCGAGGCGGGAAACGTCCAGTTCGTCGTCGCGGACGTTCCCGGGCTGGTACCCGGCGCGAGCGAGGGCAAGGGCCTCGGCCATGACTTCCTCCGCCACGTGGAGCGCTGCTCGGCGCTGGTGCATGTCCTGGACTGCGCCACCCCGGAGCCCGGGCGGGACCCGGTCACCGACCTCGAGACGATCGAGAACGAACTCGCCCGGTACGAGGCGACCACCGGCGAGAGCCTGGCCGGGACTCTTCTCACCGACCGTCCCCGGCTCGTCGCGCTGAACAAGATTGATGTTCCCGAGGCCCGCGAGATGGCCGATTTCGTCGCCGACGAGCTGAAGGAACGCGGCTACCAGGTCTTCGATGTCTCCGCCGCCAGCACTGAAGGCCTCCGCGAGCTGAAGTTCGCCATGGCGGAACTGGTGAAGCAGGCCCGCGCCGAGGCGCCCGAGCCGGAGCAGGTGCGCGTCGTGATCCGTCCGAAGGCGGTCCGTGATTCCGGCTTCGAGATCGTCAAGACCGCGGACGGCTACCTGATCAAGGGCGAGAAGCCGGTCCGCTGGGTCCAGCAGACCGACTTCTCGAACGATGAGGCCATCGGCTACCTCGCCGACCGGCTGGCCCGGCTCGGCGTGGAGGAAGCCCTCGCCAAGGCCGGCGCGGAGGAGGGCGACACAGTCCTGATCGGCGACGAGGAAGACGCGGTCGTCTTCGACTGGGATCCGGAACTCCAGGCCGGCAGCGGCCCCCTGCCGGGCCCGCGCGGTACCGACAGGCGGTTCGGGTGACCGAGGCCAGCGGGGCCAGTGATGATACCGGCGACCTCAGACAGGACGTCGCCAGCGCGGCCCGCACCGTTGTCAAGATCGGCTCCTCCTCCCTGACCACCAGGAACGGCTGCCTCGACGAGACGATCATCGGGCCGCTCACCGCCGCGATCGCCGAGCGAGTCCACAACGGGAACCAGGTGATCCTGGTCTCCTCCGGCGCGATCGCCGCCGGGCTGGCCCCGCTCGGCCTGAAGAAGCGCCCGAAGGACCTCGCCACCCAGCAGGCGGCGGCCAGCGTCGGCCAGGGTCTGCTCATCGCCCGGTACTCCGATGCCTTCAAACGGCACAGGATCCGGACCGGCCAGGTCCTGCTGACCGCCGATGACCTGATGCGCCGCGGCCACTACCGGAACGCCCAGCGCACCCTGGAACGCCTGCTCGAGCTGGGCACCATCCCGGTCATCAACGAGAACGACACGGTGGCCACCGACGAGATCCGGTTCGGCGACAACGACCGGCTGGCCGCGCTGGTGGCCCACGTGACCCGGGCCGACGCCATGATCCTGCTGTCGGACGTCGACGGCCTCTACGACGGCGACCCCCGCAAGGGCGACGCGAGAAAGATCGAGACCGTCACCAGCCAGGACGACCTCGCACACGTGAACGCCGGCAAGACCGGCCAGAGCGGGGTCGGCACCGGCGGCATGTCCACCAAGGTCGAGTCCGCGATGATCGCGACCGGCGCCGGCATCCCCGCCGTGGTCGCCGCGTCCAAGGACGCGAGGGACGCCCTCAACGGCGGGACAACCGGGACTTACTTCGCCCCCACCGGGGCGCGCCCCCGGACCCGGCTGCTGTGGCTGGCCCACGCCGCGGTAGCCCGGGGCACGCTGAGACTCGACAGCGGCGCGGTAGAAGCCATCGTGAACAGAAGGAAATCGCTGCTGCCCGCGGGGATCACCGGTGTCGAGGGCGCCTTCGATACGGGCGATCCCGTGGACCTGGCCGACGAGGACGGCACCACGGTCGCCCGGGGCCTGGTCAACTACGACGCCAGCGAGATCCCCGGCCTGATGGGCCGCTCGACCAAGTGGCTGGCCAGCAGGCTGGGCCAGGAGTACGAGCGCGAGGTCATCCACCGCGACGACCTCGTCATCCTGTAAGCGCGTGGGGTGTGCGTGTCATTGGTCGTTATGGCGACCGAATACACACCCACCCGTCCGATTTGTCGTGAACGTCCAGCGCCGGAGAGGCCGGAGAGGCCGGAGGGCCGGGAGCAGGCGCGGAAAGCCCGGCCTGCGTTCGGTGAGCGAAGATCCGTTACGTATCCGAAGACGATTCACCCGAGCCCGGACCGCCCCGGCCCCGGGTGAACTGGTCGAACCGGTCGAACAGGCTGCCGCCGGCCGAGGTGACGGTGTCGGCGACCCCCCGGAAGATCCCCGCCAGCGGGTCCTCGGAACGGCTCCACGAGTCCTGGTACGACTTGGCCGCGTTCCGGACCTCGTCGCTGAACGACGCGTCCTTGTCGTGCTCCCGCCGCTCGTAGTCCCCGGCCAGGATCCGCTCGTAGGCCCCGTTCAGCGCCCAGTGGTCGAGTTCCGCGTACCGCACCA
>WRBL01000399.1 GCA_009784565.1 Streptosporangiales bacterium
CGCGATCGAGGTCGGGTCCAGGTGGCCGCCGGTCGGGGTGATCGCGTGCCCGGCCGGGACGATCCGCGGCCCGTCGATCCAGCCGGCGTCGATCGCCTTCATCAGCGCCACGTCGAGCAGGTAGCCGCCGGTCTTGCAGAACAGGCCGAGGTTCCGGACCGTGGTGAACCCGTTGCGCAGGGTGCGGCGGGCGTTGCCCACGGCACGGAGCATCCGCAGCGCCGGGTCGTCCTGGATGGGGGAGTACTCGACGGTCTCGCCGCGGCCGCCCATCAGGAGGTTGACTTCCATGTCCATCAGGCCGGGCACCAGGATCAGGTCGCCGAGGTCTTTCACGTCCCCCTCGGGGGAACCGCCGACGCCGGCGATGCGGTCGCCGTCGATCTTGAGGACCCCGGGCCTGATGATCGAACCCGCGTCGACGTCCAGCATTCCGGCCGCCAGAAGCGTGATCACCGGGGCAGTCACCGCCAATCCGTTCGGGAGTAATGAGAATTTGATTCTCGCAGACGAGAGTAGCACTTGCCTAGCTCGTGTCCCGGGGACTAGGTTCGGAGTATGAAGCGTGATGACATGATCCTGATCAGCGTGGACGACCATGTGATCGAGCCGCCGGACATGTTCGTCGGACGCCTGCCGAAGAAGTACGAGGCCGACGCGCCGCGCCTGGAGCACCAGGAGAACGGCACCGACGTGTGGAAATTCCGGGACCACGTCATCCCGAACTCGGCGCTGAACGCGATCGCGGGCCGCCCCAAGGAGGAGTACGGCCTCGAGCCGCAGGGCCTCGACGAGATCCGGCCCGGCTGCTTCGACGTCCACGAGCGGGTCAAGGACATGAGCGCGGGCGGGCTGCTGACCCAGATGTGCTTCCCGTCCTTCCCCGGCTTCGCGGGACGGCTGTTCGCCACCGAGGACAAGGACTTCTCCCGCGCCCTGGTCCAGGCCTACAACGACTGGCACATCGAGGGCTGGGCCGGCGCCTACCCGGGCCGCTTCATCCCCATGGCGCTGCCGATGATCTGGGACCCCGCCGACACCGCGGACGAGGTCCGCCGCGTGGCCGAGAAGGGCTGCCACTCCATCACGTTCACCGAGAACCCCGCGGTGATGGGGTTCCCGTCGTTCCACTCCGACCACTGGGACCCGCTGTGGCGGGCGCTGTCGGACACCGGAACCGTGCTCAACGTGCATATCGGGTCCTCGGGCCGGATCGCCGTCCCGGCCGCCGACGGGCCGCCGGACGTCATGATCACCCTGCAGCCGGTGAACATCGTGCAGGCCGCCGCCGACCTGCTGTGGTCGCGGGTCATCAAGGAGTTCCCCGGCGTCAAGATCTCCCTGTCCGAGGGCGGCACCGGGTGGATCCCGTACTTCCTCGAGCGGCTGGACAAGACGTTCGAGATGCACTCGGCCTGGACGATGCAGGACTTCGGCGGGAAGCTGCCGTCGGACGTCTTCCGGGAGCGGTTCATGACCTGCTTCATCACCGACTCCGTCGGCACCAGCCTGCGCCACGAGATCGGGATCGACAACATCTGCTGGGAGTGCGACTACCCGCACTCGGACTCGCTGTGGCCGGACGCGCCGGAGTGGCTGCACGCCGACTTCGTCAAGCACAACGTGCCCGACGACGACATCAACAAGATGACGCACGAGAACGCGATGCGCTGGTACCAGTTCGACCCGTTCACGTCGGTGCCGAAGGAGCAGGCCACCGTGGGCGCGCTCCGCGCGTCGGTCGCGGACCACGACGTGTCGATCAAGCCGCGCAGCCACCACAGCATCCCGGCCGCGGAGAAGCTGGCCCAGTACCGGATGCGCGCCGACGCCGCGGTCAAGAAGGCCCCCGTTGTCCGGTGAGGCCCGGGGCCCGGTAAGCACAGTTGGCTGAGCAGCCCTACGCCACCCAGATCGCGAAGGGCGAGGACCGGCGGCAGCGGATCCTCGACGCGGCGCTGCCCATCCTGGGACGCAACGGCGCGCGGGCGACGGCCCTGTCGGCCATCGCCCGCGAGGCCGGGGTGTCGACCGCGGGCCTGCTGCACCACTTCGCGTCCAAGGAGCAGATGGTCCACGCCGTCCTGGACGCCCGCGAGTCCAGCGACGACGCGCACTCCGACTACGGCGGCGACATCGAGGCCCAGCTGCGGGTCGTGGCCCGCCGGTTCGCGCGGACCCCGGGCCTGGTCGGCATGTTCACCGTGCTGCTGGCGGAGAACCTTGACCCGGACGCGCCGCTGCACGAGCGGTTCCTGCGGCGCTACCGTGACACCTGCGCGATTCTCGGCAGCGGGATCCGGCGCGGCCAGCGCGCCGGGCGGTACCGCAAGGACGTCGACCCCCGGGTCAAGGCCCGGGAGGTCGTCGCGGTCCTCTACGGGATCGAAACCTCCTGGCTGCTGGACCCGTCCGCCCCGGTGACCGATATGTTCGCCGAGTACACGCGATCATTGCTGGGATACCTGTCGCTGGAGGAGTTACCGCGCATGCAGCCGCTGAACGGGATCACGGTCGTTACCGTCGAGCAGGCGATTTCCGCCCCGATCTGCACCCGGCACCTCGGAGACATGGGCGCTCGCGTCATCAAGGTGGAGAACCGCAACGGCGGGGACTTCGCCCGCGGCTACGACGACTACGTGAAGGGCACGTCGGCGCATTTCACCTGGGCGAACCGGAACAAGGAGTCGGTGGCCCTGGACCTGAAGCACCCGCTCGGCGCGGCCGCGCTGCGCAGGCTGGTGGCCCGGGCCGACGTGGTCGTGCAGAACCTGGCGCCGGGAGCGGCGGCCCGGCTGGGCCTGGACGCCGACGAACTGCGGGCCGCCCGGCCGGAGCTGATCACGGTGGCGATCTCCGGCTACGGCAAGGGCGGGCCGTTTGAGAAGGGGCGGGCCTATGACCTGCTGGCCCAGTCCGAGGGCGGTTCGGTGTCGGTGACCGGGTACCCGGGGAAGCCGGCCAAGCCGGGCATCCCGATGGCGGACATCGGCACCGGCATGTACGCGCTGTCGTCGGTCCTGACCGCCCTGTTCACCCGGGAGAGGACCGGGGAGGGCGCGACGATCAGCGTCGGCATGTTCGACGTGGTCACCGAGTGGATGGGCTACTTCCTCAACGTCTCCCGGTACGCGGGCTTCGACGTGGAACCGATCGGGGTCTCCGCGCCGCCCGTGGCGCCGTACGGCTCGTTCCGGACGAAGGACGGCCAGGACCTCGTGCTCGGCACGACGAACGACCGGGAGTGGCAGCGGCTCGCCGCCCGGGTGCTGGGCCGCCCGGACCTGGCATCCGACCCCCGGTACGCGACGAACTCCGACCGGTGCTCCCACCGGGACGAGCTGGACGAGGTAATCGGAGCCTGGGCCGCGACCGTGACCCTGGAGCAGGCCCGGGCGGCGGCCGAGAGCGCCCAGCTCGGCCACGCCCGGCTGAACAAGCCGTCGGACCTGCTGGACCACCCGCAGCACACGCAGCGCGACCGGTGGCGGGAGATCGACACCCCCGGCGGCCCGGTCATGGGCCTGCTGCCCCCGCCCGAGGTCGACGGCTGGGAGTGGCGCACCGACGCCGTCCCGGCCCTGGGCCAGCACACCGTCGGCGTCCTGGCCGAGCTCGGCTACACCGACGCCGAGATCGGTCAGATGCGGGCGGAGTCCGTCCTGGCCGAGCCCTAAGTCGTCCAGTGGTAGCTGAGGGCGGTGTCCACGGCGACCGCGAAGGCCAGGTACATCAGCCAGACCCCGGTGATCAGGTGCATCGCGCCCAGGGCCTTCTCGCCCAGCGCGATGCCGACCGTGGCGACGAACTCGCTGATGTAGACCAGGCACAGGAAGACGAACAGCAGCCCGGCGGGCCAGTCTCCGGCGCCGAAGAACACGGTGGCGCCCATGACGGAGATGAGCAGGAACGCCACGCACATGCCGGCGTTGGGCCGGGGGTCGTGCCCCCGGTAGCGGTTCCAGCCCAGCGCGAACCAGTGGATGCCGTACGCGCTGAACGCGAACGCGGCCATGTACAGCGGCGGGTTCCAGGTGAAGACCTGGAACCACGTCAGCCCGACGAACAGGATGATGCCGCTGACGAACTGGCAGAATCCGGGCATCCAGATGCCCCACACGCCGCTGGCCCGGTCTACGTTCGCGTCGCGCCCGGGCCAGCCGAGCAGTTCCTGCGGGCCGTAGATCAGGTAGCCCGTGCCGAGGCCGAAGAACCCCAGGGCCAGCGGCGGGAAATCCGAAGCCGGAAGGGCCATGCTCATGCCGCGCACCTCGTCCGATCATAACTAGTCGTTAGTAATCAGTTACTGATAGTAAGGTGCGCTGTCCGGCCCCGCGACATCAGGGTCCGCTAACGGCGGATGGGAGAATGCCTGGTGTGGACTACTCCTGGTCGTTTCTGCTGATTTCGTTCCTGCTGGTGCTGACGCCCGGGGCGGATTTCGCCGTCATCGTGCGCAACACGC
>WRBL01000400.1 GCA_009784565.1 Streptosporangiales bacterium
CCTTTACCGGGCCTGGTTCGCTCCGATTTGCTTCCGGCTGCTCCTCAGATCGGGTTCGTGCCGTCAGAACTGACGGTTGACCGTCGGGAGTTCGATGCTGATCTGCTTCCCGTCCGATAGGTAGAACAGAGTCCCCTGGCGCAGCAGTTCGTCGAAGGCCCAGTAGACGTCCTGCGCCCCGGGGAACGCGAGCCCGCCTTCCTTGGCGGCGACGAAGGCCGGCCAGAACTCCGCGACGAGCGGCTCCCACACCGGTTCGGAGGGAAGCTGGATCCAGTCCGCCACCTGGTCGCCGAGCATGTAGCGCCCGACCGCGGAGATGAGATCCGGGGTGACGATGCCGTCGTCGACCTCGTCGGCCAGGTTGATCAGGATCCGGGCCAGGCTGGCGCCCTCGGGCGTCGGCCCGAGCACCGGAGCCAGGACCTGATCGTACTGGGAGTAGGCCGCGTCCCAGGACGCCGGGATGTACTCGTCCCGGACGCCGAGCATGTGGGCGGTTATCTGCCACAAGTGCAGGAACCCGCCGGAGCCGCTGGAATCGACCGTCGCGTTCCACTGGGTCAGCTTCTTCATGACGGTCGTGGCCAGGCTGGCCCAGGTGACCAGGATGTCCTGCTGGCTGATCGGGATCTTCTCGTCGGTGGCCTTCGACCAGTACGGGGACTTCGGCAGCAGGTGCCGGACCGCCGCGTGGATCATCCGGGTCTTGACGGCGGTCACGATCATCTCGCCGCCGGGCTGGTAGGCATCCTGGGTGCCGATGTCGTAGCCGAGTTTCGCGGTCTTGGTGACGCGGTCCCGCATGTCCGCGCCGCCGAGGGAGTAGTAGACCGCCCGGGCCTCGTGCGGGATGGCGCAGCTCAGCAGGCCGCTGTCCAGTCCGTAAATCAGGTCAACGAAGGTGCCCTGCTTCTGGATGAAGTCGTACGCCGCGGCGAGCCTGGCCTGGTCGGTCCACGCGGGCAGCTGGCAGGCCTGCTCCATGAAGTCCCGCAGATAGCCCGGCAGCCCGGACGGCACCGGCTGGCCGTTCGTGGTCCAGGTGTTGAGCAGCGTGTTGATGCCGGCCACGTCCTCGGTGTCCAGCACCCGGGCGATGACCGGGTCGGCTTCGGCGTCCCAGACGTAGGCCGGGTCGGCTCCGTTGCCTGTGCCCGCCACCGACTCGCTGGACGGCCAGGTCCACGCGGCCTGCTGGCTTGCCGCGGCGCGGGCCCGTGAGGGCGCGGCGACGCCCAGCACGGTGAGCGCCCCCATCGTGCCGCCCGCCGCCTTCAGCACGTTGCGCCGGCTGACTTTATCCATGTCTCGCTTCTCCTCTTCGAGGCCGCCCCGCTCTTCCTGATACTATGAAACACAGACTGATACTTTGTATCAATACCCTTGCGGCATCAAGTGCGGCAGAATCGGATTCCAGGAGGACAGAATCGTGGAACCAGCACCGGCTGCCCGCATGCCGCCGCGCCTGGATTCGATGCTCGAACGGGCTTACCTCGATGCGGTCCGGCAGACCGACGACGTGGACGAGACCGGCTCCAGGGTGCTCGACGCGGCCTATGAGCAGTTCCGCCGGACGGGCATACGGCGGTCCACCATGGAGGACGTCGCCCGGCGGGCCGGCGTTTCCCGGATCACGGTCTACCGGCGGTTCGCCACGAAGGACGCCCTGGTCGAACGGGTAGTACGCCGGGAGTTCCGCCGGTACTTCGACCAGTTCCTCCTCGAGATCGGACAGGCCGGGAGCGTAGCCGACCGGGTGGTGCTGGGGTTTGTCAGTTCGCTGCGCGCCATCCGCCGCAACCCGCTCGTCGGCGGGCTGATGAGCGCCGAACCGGATCTGCTCGTGCCCTCCCTGATCAGCGACGGGGGCCGGACCCTGGCCGTCGTGCGGCAGTTCGTCGCCGGACAGCTCCGCCGCGAGCAGCGGGCGGGCAACGTTCCCGGCGACCTGGACATCGACCTGGTAGCCGAGCTCATGGTCCGGGTCTCCGGTTCCTTCCTCACGGTCCCCGGTGAAATCGTCGACCTCGATGACGAGGAGCAGCTTGCCCACGTGGCCCGGCAGTTCCTCGTGCCGATGCTTAGTCCGAAACTTTACCGAAACTAGTTTCGGATGGGTGGTGCCGGGCAGCGGTGGTGAGCTAGTCTCACCGGCGTGAACGCGTCCTGCACGATCGGCGGCCGATGATGCTCGTCGCCGGAATCGATTCCTCGACCCAGTCCACCAAGATTCTCCTGTGCGATGCCGAGGACGGCACCGTCGTCGGGGAGGCGTCTGCCCCGCACCCGGACGGGACCGAGTGCCACCCGGATTACTGGTGGGACGCCCTGTCCGGCGCGGGCCGGGAGCTTCTCGAGCGGGCCGACGCGGTGGCGGTGGCCGCGCAGCAGCACGGCATGGTCACCCTCGACGACTCCGGTTCCGTGATCCGTCCCGCCATGCTGTGGAACAACGTGAAGTCGGCGCCGCAGGCGGCCCGGCTGGTCGAGGAGTTCGGCGGGCCGGCGGAGTGGGCCCGGCGGACCGGCAGCGTGCCCAGCATGTCGTTCACCATCACCAAGCTGCGGTGGCTGGCCGAGAACGAGCCGGAGAACGCCGCGCGGGTGCGGAACGTGATGCTTCCGCACGACTGGCTGACCTGGCGTCTCGGCTCGGGGCTCGAAGAGGGCCACGAGCCGACGACCGACCGGGGCGACGCCTCCGGCACCGGCTACTTCGACCCCGTCTCCGGCGAGTATCTGCCCGACTGGGCCGCGCGGGCGCTCGGGCACGAGCCGGGCCTGCCCCGGGTCGCCGAGCCGCACGAGACCGTCGGCCGCACGCCCTGGGGCGCGGCGATCGCCCCGGGAACCGGGGACAACATGGGCGCCGCGCTCGGCCTCGGCCTGCGCGAGGGCGACTTCGCCGTGTCGATCGGCACGTCGGGAACCGCGTACGCGGTCACGCCCCGGCCCTCGGCCGACGAGTCAGGCTCGGTCGCCGGATTCGCCGACGCCTCGGGGCGGTTCCTGCCCCTGGTCGCGACGGTCAACGCGGCCCGGGTCATGGTCGTGACGGCGCGCACGCTCGGCACCGACCCGGCCGGGCTGGCCCGGATGGCCCTCAAGGCGGAACCGGGCGCGGGCGGGATCACGTTCCTCCCCTACCTGGACGGCGAGCGGACACCGAACCGGCCGGACGCCAACGGCGTGATCCGCGGGATCACCTCGTCCAACATGACGCCGGAGAACCTGGCCCGGGCCTCGGTCGAGGCCGTGCTGTGCTCGCTGGCCGACGCGATCGACAACGTCACCGACGCCACCGGTACCGCGCCGGAACGGGTGATCCTCATCGGCGGCGGGGCCAAGTCGGAGGCGATCCGGGCCCTGGCCCCGGCGATCTTCGGCATCCCGGTGATCGTGCCGGAGCCGGCCGAGTACGTCGCGCTGGGCGCGGCCCGCCAGGCCGCCTGGGCCCTGGCCTCGTCGTCCGGCGGAGGCGCGGCGGACCTGCCCGAGTGGGCGGGACGCCCGTCGGAGACCCTGGAGGCCGCCCCGCAGCCCCGCGTCCGCGAGCAGTACGCCTCTCTCCGCCAGGACGCGGCCGCCTGGCAGCTGTAGCCCCGGCTCTCCCAGCGCTACGTTCGCGGTTTCTGCTGCTCTGGCGACAGTAACCGCGAACTTAAGCCGACGGGGTGGCCGACGGGGTGGCCGACGGGGCGGCGGACGGGGCGGCGGAGGGGATGATGATGGTCTTGAGGGCGGTTCGGTGCTGGGCTTCGGCGAAGGCCTTGGGGGCGTCGTCCAGCGGGACGCGGGCGGAGACCAGGGGGTCGAGGGCTACGACGCCCCGGGTGGCCAGGTCGATGGCCCGGGGATAGACCTCGTTCATGCGGCGGACCATGGCGATGGTCAGGCCCTTGCGGCGGGCCAGCGAGGCGCGGAAAGTCGTGGTGTCCGAGCCGGGGATGCCGCCGAGCACGACCCGGCCGCCGGGGCGCACCGCCTCCATGGCGATCCGCACGCCGTCGTCCCCGCCGGCGAACTCGAACGCCACGTCGGCGCCGCAGGCTGACAGGTCCTCTTCCGGCGCGACGACTTCGTGCGCTCCGTACTGGGTCGCCGCGTCCTGGCGGTGGCCCCGGGGCTCGACCGCGATCAGCCGCGATACCCCGGCCGCACGGAGCAACTGGATCAGCAGCAGGCCGATGGGGCCGCAGCCGACGACGGCCACGCATGAGCCGAACGGCACGTGTCCCAGGTCCAGCGCCCACAGTGCCACTCCCAGGGGCTCCAGCATCGCGCCGCCGGAATCGGAGACCGAGTCGGGCAACGGGTACAGCAGGCGGGACGGCCAGGGCATGGTCTCGCGCATCATGCCGTCCGTGAAACCGTGCCCGGAGAACGCGAGGTCGTAGCAGAGGTTCCGGTACCCGTCGCGGCAGGCCCGGCAGCG
>WRBL01000401.1 GCA_009784565.1 Streptosporangiales bacterium
CCTGCGACTGCCGGAACTGCGAGACAGAGTCGCCGGGGCAGTGTGCATCGCGGGAGACGCCGCCGGCGCCCTCGGCGCCATGGCCTACCTGGAGCGGGCCGGCCTTCGGAGCCTGCCTGTCACCTACGCGCCCGCCTGGACGCACAATCCCCGCACCTTCCAAGACCGGATGGCCTGCCTCGCACCGGCCGCCCGTGTCCTGCCCGACACCAGCGACCAGGTGCTCACCGCCTGGCTCAGCACCATCACCGCCAACCGTGCGCGAACGGGAATCCGTAGCACCGCCCGAGAGGAACGCCCATGAGCAATCCGTACGGACCGTTCGGCCAGCCGGTCACCGCAGCCGCACCCGGCCTCGCGGAACGAGCGCGGGAAGCGCTCGACGCCGCCCATGCGGTACTCGTCCAGGACTTCCCGCCCGACCCGGGCCAATACATCGCGTTCCTCCGGGAACTCGGCACGCCCCTGGAGAATTACGGTGCCGGTTCCAGCAGCCCCGCCTACACCCTTCATCCCAACATCAACGTCGTCCGCTGCACCCCCGCCGCCGCGGAAACCGCGCGGGTCCAGGAACAGGGCGGCCCGCTGCCCCCGCACTCCGCCCGCGCGTTCGCCGCCCGCAGGCCCCGCTACATCGCCATGTACATGGCCAACCCCGGCTGGCCCGCCCCCGCCGGCCAGTCCGGCGAATCCATCGTCGTCCGCTGGAGCAGGGCCCTCCAGCACATGGCCCGCGAAGATCCCCGCCGGTACGCGCGGGACTACAGGCTCCTGTCCCAGACCCCGGTCACCATCACCGCCGCTCACGTCGCCGACGAATGGGCCACCACGCCCATCATCTACCCGCTTCCCGGCACCGGCAGTGAGGCCAGCGTCGGAGTGCGCTACTCCCTCGCCCTCCTGGGCCAGCTCCCCGCCCAGCACATGGACGACGCGCTCCGCGACGAGTACCGGGCCGCGGTCGGCCGTCTGGCAGAAGCAGCGGCCAGCCCCGACGTCCAGTTCACCTACCAGGCGAAGGCCGGGGACATCCTCATCCTCGACAACAACCGGTTCGCCCACGGCCGCCTGGCGTTCCCCCGGTCCAGGCCCGGTCAGCGCGGAAACACCGAAGTCAACCCGCGTGAACTGTGGTCAGTGACCGTCGGCTGACACGCGTCCCGCGAGATCCGCAGCCAGCGCCCGCAGCCCCGCGGCGAGCGACGCCTTGACCAGGACCACGTCGCCGGTCCCCAACCGGTGTCCCTCCAGCAGTTCCCGGGCGGCCTCCCGCCCGGGAACCAGCCGCGCGTCTGCGCCAGCGTCCTGCGCGCCGGCGGCGACCTGGGCGGCGTCGTCACCTCCGACGGCCACCACCAGGTCGATCCCGAGCTTCCCGGCGACCTCGCCGACCGCGCGGTGCTCAGCCGGCGAAGAAGCGCCGAGCTCCTTCATCTCCCCGATCACCGCGATCCGCCGGCCTCCGGCCCGCATCGCCGCGAGCGCCTCCAGGGAGGCGTTCATCGAGTCGGGATTGGCGTTGTAGGCGTCGTCGATGACCGCGACGCCGTCCGGCCGTTCCATCAGCTGCATCCGTCCGCCCGTCACCGCGACCGCATCGCTCAGCCGGGCGGCAATATCGTCCAGGGACATGCCCAGCGCATGCGCTACCGCAGCGGCGGCCAGCGCGTTGTACACGTGGTGGGTACCGAGCAGCCGCAGCCGCACCTTCGCCTCGCTGCCCGCGATCCGAAGCGTGAAGCACGGCCGCCCGAGGCCGTCCGGCGACACGTCCGTCGCCCGGACATCCGCGTCCGGGCCGAGCCCGAACGTCACCACGGTGCCCCGGGTCCTGGCCGCCATCCCGGCGACGCGGGCATCATCGGCGTTGAGCACGGCGAAGCCATCAGAGGGAACCGCAGCGGGCAGTTCGCCCTTCGCGGCCGCCGTCGAGTCCAGGGAGCCGAACTCGCCCGAGTGCGCGCGTCCGACGTTGAGGACGACGGCAATCTTCGGCAAGGCGATATCGCACAGGTACGCGATGTGGCCGACGCCTCGCGCGCCCATCTCCAGCACCAGGTACCGGGTCGCTTCATCCGCGCGAAGCACAGTGAGCGGCACGCCGAGCTCATTGTTCTGCGAGCCCTCGGTGACCAGCGTCCCGTCACCGGGCAGCACCTGGCCCAGCAGGTCCTTGGCCGACGTCTTGCCGCTGCTGCCGGTGATCCCTATCCGGGTACCGGTCATCTGCCGCGCGGACCACCCGGCCAGCCTGGCAAGCGCCGCAGTCACGTCGGGAACGACAATCGAGGGCACTGGCACGTCACGGGACGCGAGTACCGCCGCCGCACCTGCCCGCACGGCCGTCTCAGCGAACGCATGACCGTCCACGGCTGCTCCGTCAAACGCGCAGAACAGGTCGCCCGCCCGGGCCTGCCGTGAATCAATGACAGCCCGCCCGGTCACGGTCACCGCGAGATCAGGCACCTGAGACAGACGTCCCCCGGTTACTTCCGCTATCTGGGCCAGGCTCACCGGATACATGCATCCCCCTCGCGTCGCCGTGAGACTGCCGTATGGTACCGGTTCGCCGGCCCGGGCACCGGCATACTTCCCGTGCCTTACGAAAAGAGCGTCGCCGGACGCCAGCAGCCCTGCCTGCAGCGCCGCTACAGTCAGTGGCGTGACGACAACCACGGACGACGCGGACGAGAGTACGGCATCCCGGCTGAGGAACCACCTCGCCGACTGGATCCGCGGAAGGGGAACCTTCCGGACCTCGCAGGTCGAACACGCATTCCGGACGGTGTCCCGCCACCAGTTCCTGCCGGGGCACTCGATGGAGGAGGCCTACAGTCGCAAGCCCGTGGTCACCCAGCGCGCCGCGGACGGCACCTCCACCAGTTCCGCGTCCTCGCCGAACCTGGTCGCGGGCATGCTGGAGCAGCTCCAGACCGCGCCCGGCGACACGGTCCTGGAGATCGGAGCCGCGACGGGCTTCAACGCCGCGCTCCTCGCCTGCCTCACCGGCCCGGACGGCAACGTCGTCACCATCGAGTACGACGGCGACCTCGCCGGCCAGGCCGCCGCGAACCTCCGCCGCGCCGGGTACCCCGCTGTTGAGGTCGTCACCGGCGACGGGGCTCTCGGGCACCAGCCCTCGGCACCGTACGACAGGATCATCGTCACCGCCGAGGCGGCCGACATCACGAACGGCTGGTGATCTCAGCTCGCGGCTGACGGCCGCATCGTCGTCCCCCTCCGGATGCACGGGAGCGGGCTCACCCGGGCACTCGGCTTCCAGCGCACCGGTCCCGACGTGATGGTCTCGGACTCGGCCCAGGTCTGCGGCTTCGTCGCGATGCGCGGCAGCACCGAACAGGACGGCCAGCAGATCCGGCTCGCCAACGGCGCCATACTCAACGTCGACCGAAGCGACCGCCCCGACACCGCGGCGCTGACACGGGCCTTCACCGGCCCCAGACAAGAACACTGGACCGAGATCCGGCTGCAAGACAGCGACCCCGTGGACCACCTGGACCTGTGGCTTCTCACCATGATCAGCCGGGGCCAGGGTTCCGGCGCCGGCTTCAGCCGGCTCTCCGCCACCCCGGACGCCCGCAAGAACGGCCTCGCCGACCCCGCCATGCGCTGGGCCGGTGCCGGCCTGTACGAGAACGGCGCCCTCGCCTGGGTCATAAGCCGACCGGTCAGCGACGACACCATGGAACTCGGGATCGACACCCGCGGCGCCGACAGCTCCAAGCTGGCCGAGACCCTCCGCGACCTTCTCTTCGAATGGGACCGCCAGCGGCCCGCCGAGCCGAGAATCACCGCCGCCCGCACGCCAGCCAAGCCCGGAGCCGATCCGGGCGCCATGCGCCTGCCCCAGCCCGCCACGACGTTCGCCATCGCCTGGTAGCCCCGGCATGACAGCGCTCGTCACCGCGGGAGACAGGTACCTATCGGGCGGCCGGGCCGCCCGACAGTTCCCCCATCTTCTTCCTTTTTCCTTGCTTTTGCATTTCTGTCTTGATCTTGATCTTGACTTTGATTTTCGGCCTCTTCACCCTGAATTTTTCCTCACCACACGCGCTTTGAGGCACGAGGAGGGTGCGTGGTGAGGAAAATCGTCCTAAGGGGAGAGCGGCCACGACGCCGTAGGCGTCGGGCATCCCGGTCACGGGATGGGGGTTTTAGGGGGCGACAGGCTGCGCGGGGTCTGTCCGGACACTTTTCGGGGCCTGCACGGGTCCTCTCTTGGCGGCACTGCGGATTAGGGGCCACCGAAATCGTTACGCTGAGTGTTTCCGTCACCGAGCTGAACCCCTTGACTTCCGGTGATGTTGACAATCGTTCCAGCCAGGACGCGAAGCTCCCTTGCCAATTCTTTCTGGGCCATCTCAATTGCCGCCCGACTGGAACTC
>WRBL01000402.1 GCA_009784565.1 Streptosporangiales bacterium
GTCCGAGACCGCGCGAGCGGGTGACGCAGGGGGCCGTGAAGCGTCAATCCCGCGCCGGCAAGCGCCGGGCAAGACGGGAACCGCCTCACCGTAAGGTAAGGCTGCCTGACCGGCGAGCAGACACACATTTGCTCACCGAAAGGCAACGGTCACCCGGCCCGGAACAGGCTGACGTGCCCGATCGCGTCGCCCAGCAGGGGCCCGGCCAGGGGAAGCAGGTGCCGGTACCGCGCGGGGAGGGTCCGGCGGAGCGCGGGCGGGGGGCTGGTGACGCTGGCCGACTCGACGAGGGTCAGGCCATGGCGCCCGAGGGTCTTCGGGTCGTCGCAGGCCCAGGCCCAGCGGGCGGCCATGCCGGTCTTGGCGGCCCGCTGGTGCTGCATGGCGAGCACCCGGGCCGGATAGGTGTCGAAGGCGAGGCCCGCGCCGGGGAACCGCGCGGCGATCCGGCCCAGCGTGGCCTCGACGTCGGCGGGCTCGACGTAGGGCAGGACTCCGTCGGCGACGAAGAAGTAGGGGCCGGGAAGCCCGGCCACGACCTCCAGCCAGTCCTCGCCGGCCAGCGAGGCGGCGATCATGGTCCGGCGGCCGGTGTCGGCGAAGAACCGGCGGCGCAGTTCGATCACGTCGGGCAGGTCGAGGTCGATCCAGTGGGCCGTGCCGTTGCCGGCGCGCTCGAACCGCGTGTTGAGCCCGGTGCCCAGCTCGACGACGGTGCCGCCGGGATCGCGGGACAGGAAGCCCCGGACCCAGTGGTCAAGAATCAGGGTGCGCGGGATGGTGATGAAGCCGCCCCAGCCCTTCCCGTCGTACACGTCGTCGAAGGAGACGGCCTGGAGGATCTCGACGGCCTTCGGATCGCGCAGCGCCGGGCGGGAGCGCCGGGTCTCGCGGGCCCGGGCGGTGAGGGGGATGAACAGCGTCGACTGGGCGTCCCCCAGGTCCGTCGCCTGCTGATCGGTCACGTCAGTCTCCGGGGAGGTAGGCGGCGAAGCCGCGGGTCTGCCAGGCGGTCCCGTCCGGAAGGATAGCGAACGCCTCATAGCCCTCGAGGGACTCCGTCCACTCCCGGGCCCGGTCCGGGCCCATCGCGAACGCCGCGGTGGCGTACGCGTCGGCCAGGGTCAGGCTCGGCCCGGCGACGGTGACGCTGGCCATCCCCGACGCGGGGCGCCCGGCCACCGGGTCGACGATGTGGGAGCCGCGCTCGGCGGTGCCGGACGTGGCGACCGCGAAGTCCCGGCCGGAGACGACGAGCGCGAGACCGCCGGCGGGCAGCGGGGAGGCGATGCCCACCCGCCAGCCCTCGGACGCCGAGCGCCCGCCCGCGCACCGCACGTCGCCGCCGCCGTTGACCATGTGGCTCGCCGAGCCGGCGCCGGCCAGGATCGACGCCGCCCGTTCGACGGCCCAGCCCTTCACGTACCCGGAGGGGTCCAGCCGTCCGCCGGGCTCGGCGGTGAAGTACCCGCCGGACCGCTCCCGGAGGCGATCGCAGGCCGCGAGGACCTCGGCCACTTCCGGGGCGCAGTCTCCGGCCGCCGTCTCGCCCCGGGCGAGCCGGGAGACGTCGCTGTCCGCCTTGTAGGTCGAGAAGACCTCGTCGGCCCGGTGCAGCGAGCGGACCGCGGCTCGCAGGGAGCCGTCGGCCGTCGCGCTGGCGGGCACGTCGAAGGACACGACCGTGCCCATGACGGGCTCGGCGTGGCGGACCCGGGCCGAAAGCCGCTGCGCGTTCACGGTCATCACCGTATGTCAGCCGGGCGTCATGTCGATTTGGTGGCTCATGAGGACTCCTTGCGCGGGTCGTGGGTTTCCGCTCCCCGTTCTCCCAGGGATACGGGACCGGCCCGGCTTCCCGCCCGGAGAGCGGCGTTCGGTAAGCATCCCGTAATCGGTCACGCAGCGTAGTATTTTCGTGATCCAGCGAAAAGATCCACAATTCTCCGGCCCTTGCCCGCAACCCCGGAAAGGGTATGATCATGCGCTGAACTGGGAAAATAATCTCCATCTATCCTCAGAGAAAGAAGATTCTTACCATAAAGGCACATCTATATACCCTTACGGAGAGTATCAGTTCAGCCGCGTAGCGCCATAACCTGTGGACCAAGAGGTCATCACGGATGGGGTGCGGATAAATGCTGAGAGTAATCAAGGTCGAAGACTGGCTCCGCCGCTCCCCTGTTCAGACCCGCCTCAGGCGTAGCGAATGCATCGTAACGCGTTCAAGTGAGAGCGGTTCAAGCCCGGGATTCGGCGCCGATATCCCCAAATCCCGGACACTGCGTCTGAACATGATGATGATTCCGCCGGGAACGCGCGGGATACCACATTTTCATGCCGACCATGAATCCTCCCTTTACACTGTGAGCGGCGAGACCGAAATCTGGCACGGCGACGGGCTCGTACACCGAACCGTCATGCGTGCCGGGGATTTCATGTACGTCCCACCGGGTACGCCGCATCTGGCGGTGAACCGGAGCGGTGTCATGACGATCGCGGTCGCCGCCAGCACAGACCCCGAAGAAAGGGAGGGCGTGGTCGTGGTCGAACTCCCCCGGCACCTGGCTGGTCTCCTCAGCCTCCCGGTGTCAGCGGCGAGTACCCCCTAGACCCCGCGCCCGCCTCCCGCGGGGACGCGGCGAATCCGGCATCGCATGGCGGCGGCTCCTCCTCCTCCGCCGGCACACAGGGGCTTCTCTCCCCCCTCCACGCCGGATGAGTCGCACAACAATCGGGCGCGGCCTCCGCTGGTGTAGCAGCGGGAGCCGCGCCCGATCCGTTTCCGGCGCGGGGCCTACTGTTCGAAAGCCTCCGGTGCGGGGCACGCGCAGACCAGGTTGCGGTCGCCGTAGGCCTGGTCAATGCGGCGCACCGGGGGCCAGTACTTGGCGCGGGCCGCGCCCAGGGCCGAGCCGGTGCCGCGGCCGCCCGGGTAGGCGCCGTCCGCGGGCGGGTACGGGTGCTTCCACTCCCCGGCGATGAGCATCTCGGCGGTGTGCGGCGCGTTCTTCAGCGGGTTGTCCGCCTCGTCGTACGCGCCGGAGGCTACCTTCCCGATCTCCTCGGCGATCGAGATCATGGCGTCGCAGAACTGGTCGATCTCGTCGAGGTTCTCGCTCTCCGTCGGCTCGATCATGAACGTGCCCGCCACCGGGAACGACATCGTCGGCGCGTGGAACCCGTAGTCGATCAGCCGCTTGGCCACGTCGTCGACGGTGACGCCGCCGGGCAGGCGGCGCAGGTCGATGATGCACTCGTGGGCGACCAGGCCGCCGCGGCCCGTGTGGACCAGCGGAAAGCAGGGCGCGAGCCGCTTCGCCATGTAGTTGGCCGACAGGACGGCCGTCTCCGTGGCGCGGCGCAGCCCCGGGGCGCCCATCAGGGCGATGTAGGCCCAGGAGATCGGCAGGATCCCCGCCGAGCCGAAGCGCGCGGCCGCGACCGGCTGCCCGCCGTCGCGGGCTCCGGCGGCCGTGGCGGGCAGGAACTCCGCGAGGTGGCCGCGGACGGCGACCGGGCCCACGCCCGGGCCGCCGCCGCCATGCGGGATGCAGAACGTCTTGTGCAGGTTCAGGTGGGACACGTCCCCGCCGAGCAGCGCGGGAGAGGCCAGCCCGGCCAGCGCGTTGAGGTTCGCGCCGTCGATGTACACCTGCCCGCCGGCGTCATGCACCAGGTCGCAGACCTGCGTGACCGTCTCCTCGTACACGCCGTTGGTGGACGGGTAGGTCAGCATGATCGCGGCGACCGCGCCGGCGTGGGCCGAGAGCTTCTCCCGCAGGTCCCCGCGGTCGATGGCGCCGTCATCCCCGCACGTGACCACGACGACCCGCAGGCCCGCCAGGATCGCCGAGGCGGCGTTGGTGCCGTGCGCGGACTGCGGGATCAGGCAGATGTCCCGGCCGGACTCTCCGCGGGCCGCGTGGTAGCCGCGGATGGCCAGCAGGCCGGCCAGTTCCCCCGCCGACCCGGCGTTCGGCTGCACGGAGCAGGCGTCGTAGCCGGTGACGGCGCACAGCCACCGTTCCAGCGAGGAGATCAGCTCGGCGTACCCGGCCGCGTCCTCGGCCGGGGCCAGCGGGTGCATCCGCGCGAACTCCGGCCAGGTGATGGCCTCCATCTCGGTCGTGGCGTTCAGCTTCATGGTGCAGGAGCCGAGCGGGATCATCGACCGGTCCAGGGCCACGTCCATGTCCGACAGCCGCCGCAGGTAGCGCAGCATCGCGGTCTCGCTGCGGTGCTCGCGGAACACCGGGTGGGTGAGGAACGCCGAGGTGCGGCGCAGCGCGGTAGGCAGCAGATCCGGTTCGGCGTCCGGCCAGCCGTCGGAAAGCTGCACGTCATCAGCGTTTTCCAGCCGGCAGATGGCGGCCACGAGCTCAC
>WRBL01000403.1 GCA_009784565.1 Streptosporangiales bacterium
ACCTTTAGTCACATATTTGGCAAGATTGAACGCAGAGTGTAATTATCTCCGTAAGGTTGACTCATGCCCGCGAATCGAATGGCCGGGCACCGGGGGCGTCGGGTCGTGACTGTTGCTTCGCGGACAGGTTAAGAATATTCTTAAGGAGGCAGGTTGGCGTGGCGGAGGTTGGAGACGGGGGCGCGGCACAGTGGGAGATCCTGCTGACTACCGAAGTCGAAGCCTTCTTCGACGAACTGTACGAGTCGGATGCGGTCAGCCATCAGCTAGTGAACCAGGCTGTCTTGGTCTTGGAGCGCAACGGACCCTCAGAGGGACGGCCGCTGGTGGGCTCCATTGCCGGGTCAAAGATCGCCAACATGAAGGAGCTGAGGCCGCCGTCGACTGCCCGCAGCGAAGTCCGGATCCTGCTGGTCTTCGATCCATGGAGGTCAGCGATCCTGCTTGTCGCAGGAGACAAGGCGGGGCAGTGGGCGAAGTGGTACCGAAGAGCGATCCCGCGTGCTGAGCGGCTGTATGACCAGTATCTAGCCGAGCGGAAGAAGGAAGAGGAGGACGCGGCCAATGAGTAGCGTCTCACGCTGGCGGGATTCAGGACATCTGGACCGTGCCATCGAAACTGCAGGAGGACAGCGGGCATTCGAGGCCGCCGTTGCTGCGATGCTGGACGACGCCCGGGGCTGGCGGCTCGCCGAGATGCGAAAGCGCCGAGGGATGACCCAGGAGCAGGTCGCGGAGCGAATGGGCATCTCGGTAGCCCGGGTTTCCCAGATCGAGAGCGGCGACGTGTCGACCCAGGACGTGTTGAGCCGCTTCGTGGCGGCTCTCGGAGGAACTCTCAAGCTGGTCGCCGATTTCGGCGATGAGATGCTCAAACTCGCGTAAGCCTGGCCAGCGGTTACCCGCCCCAGAGGCGGTCGATGAGGAACCCGCTTCCACGCCGAGGCGTTTGCGGAGTTCGATCGTGCCGGAAGGAGTCGCATGCACGGCCCGGCTGCGGGGCGAGCGCTCGACCCAGCCGGCGCGGGTGAAGGCGTCCAGGAGTTCGGCGCCGAGCCGGCCGGCGACGTGGTGGCGCTGCTCGGTCCAGTCGAGGCAAAAACGAAGCAACGGCCGCCGGGATGAGCCCTTCAACGACACCCCGAGGTCGGCCAGCACAGCCGTGTCTCCGAGCCGGTACGGGTGCTCGCGCAGCTGACTGGAGAGCGGATCCCCCTCACGCCGCCGGTTATCCGCGATCCCGTCCTCCGGCACCAGCACCTCGCGGTCGATGAGCCCCTGGGTCACCGTCACCCCGAGCCGCCCGGCCAGATGGTCGTAACAGGTCCGGCCCGACCGCAGCGCGGCGGCGCGGGTCGAGGCCCGCAGCGACGTCACCGGCGGGACGTCGGACAGCGGCGCCAGCGCCTCGATGACCGCGACGACCTGCCGGGACGCGATCCGGTAGTACCGGAACCGACCCGACCGCTCGACTTCCAGGAATCCGGCGCCGGTCAGCTTCGCCAGCTGAGAGCTGAGCGCCTGCGGCGTCACACAAGCCTCCGCCGCCAGGACGCTGGCCGGAAGTGCCCGGCCGTCGACCAGCGCCATCAGCACCCGGGCCCGCGTCGGGTCCGCGAAAAGGCTGGCCGTGCCCGCGATGTCCGGTCCGCTCATGGGGCCCACGCTATGCCACCGATACTTCGGTCGGCGCGGAAGTGTCGGCTCACCGCCGAACGACGGGGCGGAACGTCGTCCAGACGGCGATCGTGCTGATGAGCAGCAGGAACGCCGACGCCGCCAGGCTCACCCGCATCCCCGCCAGGAAGCCGGCGTCCCCGGAGGCCAGCGCCCCGAACCCGGCGACCGCCAGGGCGCCTCCGGTCTGCCGGGCCGCGTTGAACAGCCCGCCGGCCAGCCCCGCCCGCGACGCCGGGAGCGTGTCCAGCACGCCGAACGTCAGCGACGGCAGCGCGAAACCCAGCCCGGCGCCCGCCGGGACCAGGGCCACCTCCAGGCCGACCCGGCCGCGAACGACGATCAGCAGGGCCATCCCGAGCGTGCCCACGACCAGCCCCAGCCGCACCGCCACGTGATGGCCCCACCGGGCGGCGACCCGTGCCGACACCAGGTTGGCGACGGCCAGCAGCCCGGTCATCGGCAGGAACAGCAGACCCGCCGTGACCGGTGGCACGCCCAGCACCCGCTGGAAGTACAGGCTGAGCACGAACGCGATCCCGTAGAACGCGGCGTTGATCGAGAGACCGGCCGCCAGGAACGCGGCCCGGACCGGAGACCGCAGCAGCCCCAGGGGCACCATCGGATGGGCCGCCCGTGACTCCGCGATCGCGAAGCCGCAGGCAGCGGCCGCCGCGACCGCCAGTGAGACCACCGCCGCGCCGGACTCGAACCCGGACGCGCCGCCCGTGATCACCCCGGACACCAGGCCGCCCAGGGCGAGGACGGCCGTGACCTGCCCCGCGAGATCGAGCGGCGCCGCCCGCCGCGCGGACCGAGGCGCCCGCGCCGCCAGGGCCAGCGCCAGCGCGGCGGCCGGCAGGTTGACGAAGAAGATCGACTGCCACCCCAGGGCCGACGTCAGGACGCCGCCGAGAACCGGGCCCGCCGCCATGGCGCTCGCGGCCCCGCCGCTCCACAGCGCGATCGCCCGGGCCCGGCCCGCCGGGTCCGGGTGCGCCTGCCGTACCAGCGCCAGGGAGGCCGGCAGGATGACCGCGCCCGCGGCCGCCTGCACGGACCGGGCCGCGATCAGGGTCAGTAGCGCGGGCGCCAGCCCGCACGCCGCCGACGCCAGGGCGAACACCGCCAGCCCCCAGCCGAACACCCGCCGGGCCCCGAGCCGGTCCGACACCGCGCCCGCCGAGATCATCAGGGCCGCGAACGGCACCGTGTACCCGTCGACCGCCCACTGCAGTCCCGCCGTCGTGCCGTGCAGCGACCGGCCGATCGCGGGCAGCGCCACGTTCACCGCGGTCGCGTCGAGGCTGATCATGAAGAACCCGAGCGTCGCCGACGCGAGCACGAGCCGGGCGGTCCCGGGCCCGGGACCGCCCGCCGGAGTCGGGGGAGGAACGTCGATCCGTTCGGTATTCGCTATTTCGGTCATGGAAGCGAGCGTGCCGCCTGGCCGCGCGCCGGGGCAGAGCGCGTTTTTCCCGGGAGCGGCCGGAGGGGGAGCGGCGAGAGGGGGCGTGACAGGTCCCCCCAGGCCCACGGCCGGCCGGGCACAATGGGCAGCGTGACCGAGCAGACTCCGACCGCGACGGAACTAGGGCGTTTCCTGCGCGCCCGCCGCGAGGGCCTGCGCCCGGAAGACGTCGGCCTGCCGCCCGGCACCCGTTCCCGCCGCACCCCCGGGCTGCGCCGCGAGGAAGTCGCGACCCTCGCCGGGGTCAGCGTCGACTACTACACCCGGCTGGAACGCGGCCGCGAGAACCGCCCCAGCCCGGCGGTCGTGGACGCGCTGGCCCGGGCACTGCGCCTGGATGGCGAAACGCACGATTACCTGAAGGCCCTCGCGGCGAAGGCCGTCCAGCGCGCGCCCGTCCCGCCGTCGCCTCGGTCCCGCTCGGTTCGCCCGACCGCCCGCCTGCTCCTGAACACCCTGCGGCCGAACCCGGCCTACGTGGTCAGCCGCACCTACGACATCCTCGCCGCCAACCAGGGCGGCGAGCGGCTGCACGCGGGCCTGGCCGACTGGCCCGCCCGGCAGCGCAACACGATCCGGTACACGTTCCTGCACCCGGCCGCGCGCCACCTGTTCCCCGACTGGGACCGGAAGGCCCGCCGCTGCGTCGCCCAGCTCCGGGGCATCGTGGGCAGCGACCCGGACGACCCGGACGCCGCGGCGCTGATCGGGGAACTGCTGGTGAAAAGCCCGGACTTCGGCGCGCTGTGGAACAAGTACGAGGTGACCCGCGCCGGCGTGGGCGACCGGGCCTTCCGTCACCCGCTGGTCGGGAACATGACCTTGGCCCACGAAACTCTCGACCTGAACCGGGCCGACGGCCAGCGCCTCATCGTCTACCTGGCCGAACCCGGCACCCCGGACCACGACGCCATGCTCCTCCTTGACCGCGTCGACCTCGAATCCGCCGTTTAGCGTCCGAGGGCTGACGACGACACTTCCGCGGGGGCTGAAGCGTTCCGGGCCGACAGTGGGGCTATGCGACCGAACCGAGTGCTCCTCGTCATGTGCTGCGGGATGTTCCTCGTCCTGCTTGATGTGACCGTAGTGAATGTGGCGATTCCCGCGATCACCGCCGGGCTGCGCACGTCGACCGCCGGGGTCCAGTGGGTCGTCGACGGCTACACCGTGGCCATCGCCAGCCTGCTGCTGGCCGGAGGAACCCTCGGAGAC
>WRBL01000404.1 GCA_009784565.1 Streptosporangiales bacterium
ACACGATCACGTCCTACGCGGTGGCCGGCGATAGCGGACGCGTCGACGAGCTAGTGCCGCATCAGAGAACCTTTGCCTTCTTATCTATGACTCGCCGCCCGGGGTCCGCCCCGGGCCGGCGTAGCCGGCCAGACTGGCTGGCATGGCTGAGCGGGTTCGGGTCCGGGAGATCGACAGTGACGAGGGGCAGCGGCTGCTGCGGATCGTGCGGAGAGGCACCGGGTCGGTGGTGACCTGGAGACGGGCGCAGATGATCCTGCTGTCGGCGCAGGGCAGGGACGCGGCGGCGATCGCGGAGGTGACGTTCACCAGCGCGGACCGGGTCCGGGACGTGATCAGGAACTTCAACGACGACGGGTTCGCATCGCTGTACCCGAGGTACGCGGGCGGCCGTCCCCGGATTTTCACCCTGCCCGAGCGGCGGGAGATCAAGAAGATCGCGAAGTCGAAGCCCGCCGAGCACGGGCTCCCGTTCAGCACCTGGAGCCTGGCCAAGCTGGCGGACTTCCTGGTGGCCGAGGGGGTGGTCGACGACATCTCGCACGAGGGCCTCCGGGTCCTGCTCCGTGACGAAGGCGTCTCGTTTCAAGCCGTGAAGACCTGGAAGGCCTCGGCCGACCCGGACTACGCGGCGAAGAAGGCCCGGGTCGAGCACCTCTACGCGATCGCCGACGGCGAGGTGGTTCCCGAGCCGGGCGAGCCGCAGGTCATCTGGTCGATGGACGAATTCGGCCCGCTGAATCTCCAGCCCCGCCCCGGCCGGCAGTGGACGAGCCGGGGCGGGAAGCACAGAGAGCCGGGCCGCGGCCCGAGGCCGCGGATGCGGGCGACCTACCACCGCAACGACGGGGTCCGGCACCTGCTCGCGGCCTACAACCTGAACGAGGACCGGCTCTACGGGCACGTCAAGGCCCGCAAGACCCGGGTCCAGTTCCTCCAGTTCTGCCGCTACCTCCGTTCCCTGCACCCCTCCGGGGTGCGGATCGCGATCATCTGCGACAACTTCTCCCCGCACCTGTCCACCAAGAAGGACAGCCGGGTCGGCGACTGGGCCAGGGCGAACAACGTCGAGATCGCCTACACCCCGACGAACAGCTCCTGGCTCAACCGGATCGAGGCCCAGTTCACGGCCCTGCGCTACTTCACGCTGAACGGCACCGACCACCGCAGCCACAAGGAGCAGTCCAGCATGATCCGCCGGTACATCATCTGGCGCAACAAGCATGCCGAAGACGAGCGCCTGCGCCAGATCGTCGCCAAGGCCAACGTCGCCTGACCCCCATAACTTGACGGGGCGAACGTTAACTGACACGGCACTAGGAGCCGGCTCCGACCGATTCCAGGTAGGCCTCGCCCTTCACCGGGTCGAGGATCCACTCGTCGACATCGGCAGGGTAGGGGAACAGGTCGATGGCCCGCTTGGCCACCGCCGGGTGCTCCGCGGCCGCGGCGAGGCACCGCTGGGCGATCGGCGGCAGCGGGTCCAGCAGCATCTCGGTGAGACGGACCGAGTGCCGGGCGTGTTCCCAGTACGTATCGAAGGTGGCCTGCATCCATTCCCGGTCGAACGGCCGGTCGCCCCGGTCGATGATGGCCTTGGCGTAGATGGCGGCCGAGTGGGAGGCGTTGTTGGCGCCCTGTCCGCTGACCGGGTCGTTGACCACCACCACGTCGGCCATCCCCAGGACGAAGGCGCCCGGGGCGACTTCGGCGACCGGCTTGCGGACCGTGGTGGTGAACGCGCCGGCGAGATTCGCCTGCGCGTCGGTCGGCTCGGCCCTGGCGTACCGGCGCCCCTGCCACGGAAGGTAGTCCGCCAGCAGGGACCGGGTCCGCGTCAGGTGCTCTTCGGGCCCGGGCCGGTCGGAGAAGAGATCCCACGGCCCGCCCGGGACGGCCTCCAGCAGGAACAGGTCACACGCCCCGGTCACCGTGTAGGCGGGCATCGCGTAGAACTCCCCGGCGCCGGGCGCCATGATGATGTCGATCCGTGGATCCTTGCCGTCCCCGCCGGGTTCGACGCCGTCCAGGTACAGGGCCGACAAGTGCCGGGCCGGCGCCGTGTACTTCGACCGAGCCGCGTCCCGCTCGAAGAGCCCGGCGATCTCGCCCTTGCCCGCCGCGATGATGGTCAGTTCGTGCCGGGCGGCGAGGGGAGCCAGGTCTCCGGGCGTCACGGTCTGGTAGACGACCCGGCCGCCGCGGGACTCGAACAGTTCCAGCCACGCCGGTATCTTGACCCGCTGGTCGACGGAGTTCGACGGCTGGTCCCACTGCGAGTAAAAGGACAGGGCCCTCGTCGCTGGAGCGGGCACGAGCGACACATCGCACCCCGGGACGGCCTCCGTCAGGCCGTCCCACAGGTTGAGGCCCGCTTCCCGTTCATGGTCCAGCGCGGGACCGAACATCGCCTGCGTCGATGTCGGCCGTCCGCCGCGGATATCCGCCGCGGTGCGGGCCGAGAGCAGCGTGATGTCGTAGCCCGCCGACTGAAGCGACAGGGCAAGCTGCAGGCCGGCATGGCCGGCGCCGACGATCAGGATCTTACGCAAGGGGAGCACCTCTTTCCCGCGAAGCCGGTCGGTTGCGCGCGGCACTGGCGGCCGCGCCGGTTCTGGACTGCCCGTAGCCCTGCTGGCCGAAACGGGCCACTTGGGTAGATATGTCCGCCCGAAAGGGCAGCCCTGTATCCGTCCAAAAGGGCAATCCGGAGCGGCCGAAAAGGGCCTCAGCCCTGCGCTAATGCCCCGCGGCGGGCCTCGGCGGCCGGCGTATCCTTTGACCGAGAACTGCCTCGGGGGCGTGAGGTTGATGAGCGTACATATCCGGGTTGATGAACGGCCGCCGGACGAGCGCATGGACTTCGTCCGGGAGATGAGCTCCACGCTGTGGGTGCCGATGGATTTCCTCACCGACGGCGAGATCCACGGTGACTTCCGCGCGAACGGCCTGGGATCCATGCAGGTGGTCAGGATCGACCTGATGCCGCTGACCGTGGTCCGGGCCCCGGCCCACATCGAGTGCGGCGACCCCGACATGCTCAAGGCCTGCATGATGTGCGGCGGAGGCCAGGCCGTGGTCACCCAGGGAGACCGGCAGGCGATCCTGGAGCCCGGCGACTTCGCCGTCTACGACACCCAGCGGCCCTACGAGGTCGTCTGCGGGACCGACCCGGAGCGGCCGGTGCAGATGCTGACGTTCATGTTCCCGCCGTCGATGCTGCCGCTGCACCGCAACGGCATCGGCACCCTCGCCGCCACCCGGATCGCGGCCGCGCCCGGAGTGGGAGACCTCACCTCCCGGTTCCTGATGCAGCTGGCCCGCGACATCGATCACTACACGCCCGCCGAAGCGGCCCGGCTGTCGACGGCCGCGCTCGAGGTGCTCGCCACCCGGCTCGCGCACGAACTCGACGCCGGCGACTGGGGGACACCGGAAACACGCCGGCACGCCCTGCTGTCCACCATCCAGACGTTCATCGGCCAGCACCTGGGCGACTCCCGGCTCACCCCGTCGGAGATCGCCGCCGCGCACCACATGTCGCTGCGCACCCTCCATCAGCTCTTCCATGACGAGGGGCTCACGGTCGCCGGGTGGATCCGGTCCCGGCGCCTGGAACGGTGCCGCCGGGACCTGGCCGATCCCGCGCTGGACGCCCGCCCGGTCGCGGCGATCGCGGCCCGGTGGGGATTCTCCAGCGCCTCCGACTTCGGCCGGACGTTCCGCACCGCGTACGGGATGCCTCCCGCCGAGTACCGGAAATCAGCACGCGTTCCACAGGTGCCCGCACTCTGACCACATGACGGGCCGGGCGTCCCCCGCCACAGTGGTGGCAATACCGGACTGACGGGAGGACACCATGAACGATTATCCCTTCGCGGATCGCGCCGTCGAGGACGAGCGGCTCCTCAGCCAGGGCTACGTCTTCGACCCGAGCACCCGGCGGCTGCTGCGGGAGGCGGGCATCGCCCCGGGCATGCGGGTGCTGGACCTGGGCAGCGGCGCGGGAAACGTCGCCCGGCTGGTCGCCGAGGCCGTCGGGCCGTCGGGCTCCGTGCTGGGGGTTGACGCCGACCCGGAGGCGGTCTCGCTGGCGCGGAGGCACACTCCGGCGTCCAACGTCGAGTTCCAGGTGGCCGACGTGCAGACCCTGGACGGGGTGCCGGACGGCTTCGACGCGGTCACCGGGCGGCTGGTCGTCATGTACATGCCGGACCCGGTCGCCGCCCTGCGGCAGGCGGCCGCGCGAGTGCGCCCCGGCGGGATCGTGTGCCTGCAGGAGGCCGACCTGGCCTATCCCTGGGCCAGCCCGGACACCGGGCTGTGGGCCCAGGTGCGCGGCTGGTTC
>WRBL01000405.1 GCA_009784565.1 Streptosporangiales bacterium
ACAGGATGTCCATCGTCTCGGGCTGGTAGGCCGGGGCGGGCACCGGGTCCTGCCGGGCTGCGGCCTGCCGGGACTGGCCGGCGTGGTGGGCGAGCATCCGGCGGATCACGTCCTCCCGGCGGGTAACGGCATAGTCAGGTATTGGAACTGTGGGAATAGCCCGGTCCTGGAGGGCCAGGCTGATCCTCACCGTTGATTCGGTCGGCGGCTGACGTCGGCGGCGTAGGCGGCGTAGTCTCCGGCCGACAGGCGCTGCCAGATGACGGCGACGCTGGTGCTGATGCCGAGGGTGCGGGCGAGGATCGCGGCGGGGACCTCGGCGGCGAGCTGGAACAGTGCCGTGGTGCGGGCCTGGCGGGGACTGATCCCCAGGACTTCGAGCCGTTCGGTGAGCCTGGCGCTGCTGATCGGCTGGCCTGGCTGTCCTCCTGGGAACAGCCAAGGTGACGGCCCGGTGGCTCCGATGGTGGCGTGGCCCTTGCGGTTGGCGGCGACGGCGAGAGCGATCGAGGCAGCCGGCTCGGGCAGCCCGACGGGAGCCCGGCCGAGCTGGATGCGGACGGTTCCGTCGTCGCGGGCCTGGACCTGGGCGGCGGTCATGCGGCTGATCGCGGAGATGTTCTGGGCGTAGAGAAGGACGAGCAGGCCGGCGAGGCGGTCCTCGGGCTTGAGCGTGCTGTCGTGCAGGAGCCGGCGGGCGGTGTCCCACCGGCCTTCGCTGTCGAGGGCGGTGGCGGGCCCGGTCCACCGGGCGGCGGCGGGAAGGTAGCAGGAGGTGAGCCGGTTGGCGCTGGCCCAGCGGATGAGCCGTCCGGCTTCTTCGCGGTAGCCGGCCTGGCCGCTGGCGAGCCACTGGTCGAGGTCGGCCTGGCGGAGGCTTTCCAGGGTGAGGCCCGCGGTGTCGAGCCAGTCCAGGAACGCGATGGCGCCGCGGGCGAGCCGGCGGGTCAGGAGGGACTGCTGGCGGGTGGCGGGTTTCCCGTTGTTGCGGCTGCGGATGCCTCTGACCAGGTGCCAGATCAGATAGCGGTGCAGGAGGCGGCGGCGCTCCGGGTCGGCCTCGGCTTCCAGCAGCCCGTGGAGGGATGCCTCGAGCCTGGTCATCTCCTCGTCGCGCCAGGGGAGTGCGCCGACGGCGACGAGGGTCTGCCGCAGGTGGTCCAGTGCCTGACCCCGGGGCAGCTCGTCGAGGCCCTGGTGGGTGAGCGGGATGGTGCCGTCGGCGAGGCCGGACAGCACGGGGGCGACGGAGGGCTTGGACAGCCAGCGGTTCGCGGTGATCGTGTGCTCGGCGCCGGCGATCTGGCGGCGCAGCGTCTGCAGGCCGGGCGGCAGTGACCCGTCGTCGGGGCCCATCAGCTCGGTGAGCCGGGCGTTCACCAGGCAGCGGCCGCACTGGCCCGGGCTGGGATGGTCCGGGTCGCTGCAGACGGGGCAGCCGGCCCAGGGCGGCGGCGGGGTGCAGCCGGCGCAGACCGGCTGGTCCAGGGTGCCCGACGCGATCGCGCCGTGACGGCCGCAGGCCGAGCAGGCGGCCCGGCGGCGCTGGCAGTCCGGGCACCACGGCTTCCCGGTTGCCCGGGAGGTCCCGCAGGGCGATCGTTTCCCGCAGACGGAGCATGTCATCACGGGAAGATCGGGGCAGCAGGCGCAGAGCGGGCCGTCCGGGGTCCGGCGGCCGACCGGGCGGACGCGCCCGCACCCGGTGCAGGCTTCCAGGTTCTCGGGGGCGGCGGTGAAGCAGTTCGCGCAGACCGGCCGGCCCTGCTCGTCGCGGGTGACGGGATCGCGGACGGCTCCGCAGTGACCGCAGGGAACGGCGCGGGAACGCGCGTGGCATCTCCGGCAGGCCCGGACTCCGTCCAGCGGCTTGTCGATGCGCACCGTGCGGCCGCAGTGACCGCAGGCCGGGCGGACGACGCCGGCGACGCCGGCGTCGTCGAGCATCTCGGCGAGCCGCACGATCGCGCGCAGCGGTGCCAGGTGCGCGTCCCCGGTCAGCAGTGCCGGGTTCTCCTCCAGCGCCCAGGCGAGTCTCCGCTGGTAAGCGGGCTGCGGGGCCGAGCGCCGGACGGCGCCGGCAACGGTTTCCCTTCCGGCGCCGGGGTCCAGGGCCGTGATGATGCCGTGGATGACCGCGGCCGGGTCGCGGTCGTCGGTGTCGGGGCATTTCGAGCACCGGGGCCGCCCTGCCCGGTCGAGGGAGGCGACGGTGCGGTTCTCGCCGCAGGCAGCGCAGGGCTCGCGGTGCGCCGGCGCGCAGGCCGGGCAGTACCAGTCCTGGCCGGCGCGCAGGAAGCACCTGGTCTTCCGGCCGCACTGCGCGCAGGCCGGAAGCGAGATTCCCGTGGCGCCCGCGTCGTGCAGGGCGACGAGCAGGTCCCCGACGGCCCGCGGCGCCGGCGACCGGCCGTCTGCGAGCACTCCGGGCCTGCCCGCGAGGGCGAGAGCGAGACGGCGTGACTTGGCACGGCCGCCCGAGACGGAGGCGACCGCCGCCTGGACCTGCTCGCGGGCAAGGCCGGGCCCGGCCTCGGCGACCAGGCCGGCGATCAGGCCGGCCGGATCGGTCACGGCCGGGTCGTGAGGCGCGGTCACTGCGTTCCGTGGATGCGGGCCCGGCGGGGCCGCAGCCCGCCGATGCCGGCCTCGGCGCCGGCGGCCTTCTTCGTCGAGGCCCCGGCGCCGGCCTCCGGGACCGGCTCGATCAGGTCCTCCATCGAGCAGTCCAGGATGTCCAGCAGCGCCATCAGGACTTTCAGGCTCAGCCGTTCCGGGCGCTCGGTCACCAGCCGGTAGACCTGGCTGGAGGACAGCCGGATCTTCCGGTCGGCCAGCGGGCCGATCAGGTCGGTGGTCTGGAACATCTCGCGGCCGGCCATCACCTGCCGCAGGTTCCACTTGTAGTCAAGGAGCCGTGTCATCGCTGGTCCTTCCCCTGCCCGGGTTCTGCGAAGGCCGGCGCCAGGGCCTTGCGCAGCGCCGTGCTCATGAAATCGTCGCTGACGTGGGTGTAGATGGCCGTCGAACTGTCGTGCTCGTGGCCGACCTGGACCTGGATGAACCTGCGGTCCACTCCGTCCTCGGTGAGGTGGGTGACGTAGGCGTGCCTGGCCGAGTGCGGGACCAGCGCCTCCGGCAGGCCCAGCGCGTCCCGGTAGGCGGTGAAACGGGAGTTGATCTCGGCCGGCTTGACCCGCCCGCCCCGCTCGGTCACCCACATCGCCGGGTGATCCGGGAACCCGAAGCGGGGACGGATGTTCTCGACGTAGTCCGCGACCGCCTCGACCGCCCAGCCCATCACCGAGGCGACGTTCCGCCGCCGCGGCGGCTGCCCTCTCTTCGCCTTGCCGTAGCGGACGTGCAGCGTGCCGAACCGGCCGAACTCCGGGGCCGACGGGTTGCGCCCCCAGTCCGCCAGGTCGAGTTTCGACGTCTCGTTCCGGCGAAGGCCCCACCCGTACATGACCTTGAACAAGGTCGCGTCCCGGTAGGCCGCCAGGGCGCCCTTCCGGCCGCTGGCCGCCGCCCGGTCGACCTGGTCGTCGGCGTAATCCAGGAACCGCTGCAGCTCTTCCCGGGTGAACGGCCTCGCCTCCGGGTTCCCCTCATAGCCGCGAAGGTGGGCGATCGTGTTCCACTCGTGGCAGACCGGCACCGGGTGGGAGCCCGGGCCGAACTCCTTCTCGCAGGCTGCCGCCCATCCGTAACGTCCGTCGCAGAGGTACTCGCTGAACAGCCGCAGGTCCATCTGGTAACCGCGGATCGTCGAGGGAGCCAGCCGCCGTTCGCTCGTCAGCGCCTGCGTCCACTCATCGACGTGGGCCGGACCCCAGCTCCACGGGTACTCGTTGGTGAACTCCAGGAAGCGCCGAACCAGCCGCTCCCGCGGCGCGACCGTGTCCTCCCGCAGCCCCCTCGACGCCTGCTGGGCCTTCCAGCCCCGCAGCATCGCCTCGAACATCGCGTCCTCGGGCCGCAGCTGCACCACCCCGGAAACCAGTTCCAGGTGCGCGGCACCAGCCAGATCTCCCGTCCCAAACCGCTCTCCAGCCCCCAAAACTGCTTCCCCTAGAAGGCTGAATCATGCACTAGACGGGATCAGCCCGCAACTCGTGCAGGTCAGGGCATATCTCCCGGGGCCGTTTCTCGGCTATCGCGAGCCCGCAGTGATCAGGCCACCTGCAGTTTCTCACCCGTCTGATGCAATTCCTGAGAGTTGCGCCAGGTAGATCTGGGTGGTGGTCAGCTGGGCGTGGCCCAGGACCCACTGCACGTCGGTCAGCGGGAGCGAGGGATCCTCGGCCATCCGGTAGGCGGCCGTGTGCCGCAGCGCGTGCAGCG
>WRBL01000406.1 GCA_009784565.1 Streptosporangiales bacterium
CAGAGCAACAGCACCCTCAACGGAGGCGACGCCGAGCTCTTCACCTGCAATGGCGGCAAGAACCAGCAATGGTCCATCCTGCCCGACGGGGAGCTCATGAACGTCAACTCCGGCAAGTGCCTCACCGACAACGGAAACTCCACCACCCTCGGCACCCAGCTCGTCCAGGAAGACTGCGCCCGGCAGACCGGCCAGGTCTGGGAGCCCGCCCCCTGACCGAGTCCGCGAGGTGGTATCCCTGGATGATGCGGACCAGCAGGCTGGAGGCGTTCAGCGACGGCGTTCTGGCGATCATCATCACGATCATGGTGCTGGAGCTGAAGGAACCGCACGGGGATGACTTCGCGGCCCTGTGGCGCACGACCGGGACCGGGCTGCTGAGCTATCTGCTCAGCTTCGCCTACGTCGGCCTCTACTGGAACAACCATCATCACATGTTCCAGCTCACCGAGCGGGTCACCGGCGGGGTGCTGTGGGCGAACCTCGGGCTGCTGTTCTGCCTGTCGCTGTTCCCGTTCAGCACCTCGTGGGCCGACGACACCGGCTACGCCCGGACCCCGGTCGTGGCCTACGGGCTGAACCTGCTGATCGCGGCGATCGCCTACTTCACCCTGCAGTCGGTCATCATCCGCTCCCAGGGCCGTGATTCGGTGCTGCGCAGGGCCATCGGGCGGGACATCAAGGGCAAGCTGTCCCCCGTCCTGTACTGCGCGGGGATCGGCGGCGCGATCCTCGGCGGCGACGGCACCGGCGCCGGGCGCCCCGGGATCTGGGTCGCGGTCGGGTTCTACGTCCTCGTCGCCGTCTTCTGGATCATCCCCGACCGCCGCATCGACCGCGTCATCCGCGATCAGTCTCCGGCCGGCCCGGCCGACGGGAGCGGCTAGCGTCGGCGACGGCGGCGACGATGTTGCGGTAGCCGGTGCAGCGGCAGAGGACTCCGGACAACTCGGCCGGAAGGTCGCCCGCGTCGATGTCCGGCTGGCTGTCCAGCAGGTCGCAGGCGCTCATGAGGAAACCGGGCGTGCAGAATCCGCACTGCAGCGCGTGGTGGCGCCCGAACGCCTCCTGCAGCGGATGCGGGTCCGCCGGGGAACCGAGGCCCTCGACTGTGGTGATGGCCGCGCCGTCGGCCTGGCAGGCCAGCAGGAGGCAGGAGCGGACCGCGGTCCCGTCGGCCAGCACGGTGCACATGCCGCAGACCCCGTGCTCGCACCCGAGGTGCGTGCCGGTCAGGCCCAGGTGGTCGCGGAGCGCATCGGCCAGGGTGACCCGGGCGGGCAGCGTGACCTCCGCCGGGACCCCGTTGACGGTCAGCCGGGTGGTGATCCGCTCGTCGGTGCCGGTCAGCGGGACCGGCCGCGGAGTGCTCACGATTCTCCTCCATCCAGTGAGGCCGCCGTGGCGCGGTCGAGTTCGGCCACGATGAGCTGGCGGATCAGGTGCCGCCGGTAGCCGGTTCCGGCCTGGGCGTCGCCGGCGGTCACGGCCTCGGCCGCGAAGTCCGCGGCGCCGGCCCGGTCCGCTCCGTCCCAGACGACCGGGCGGTCCGCGACGCCGAAACACGCGACGGTCGCCTCTCCCCCGGGCCCGGCCCGGACGGCCACGCCCGCGAGAGCGAAGTCGCCGTGGCGCCGGGCGACTTCCGCGAACCCGAAGCCGTCACCGGGCGCCGCCGCCGGAAACGACACCGCCTGGAGCAGTTCGTCCGGTTCCAGCACCGTGGTCAGGGGCCCGGCGAAGAAGTCGCGCGCCGCGATTTCCCGGTGGCCCCGCACGGACACCACGCTGAGGGTCGCGCCGAGGCAGCAGGCGACCGCGGGAAGCTCGGCGGCCGGGTCGGCGTGGGCCAGGCTGCCGCAGACCGTTCCCCGGCCGCGGATCTCCCGGTGTCCCACCCAGGGCAGCGACATGCGCAGCAACGGCACGTTCTCCGTCTCCGGCGCCGACTGCGCTTCCCGCTGCCGGACCGTGGCGCCGACGCGGACGGTGCCGCCGGCGACGGTCACGGCGCCCAGGTCCGGGACCGCGTTGATGTCCACCAGGACGCCGGGCCGTCCGAGGCGCATCGCGAGCACCGGCATCAGCGACTGCCCGCCGGCCAGGATCTTCGCGTCCTCGCCGGCCCCGGCGGCGAGTTCGGCGACGACGTCCGGCACCGAGCCCGGCCGGACGTAGGCGAACGGCGCGGCCTTCACTGGTGCCGGAACTCCGGCTTGCGCTTCTCGCCGAACGCCGCGACGCCCTCGGCGAAGTCGCGGGTGGACCGGAGCATCGCGTACGCCTTCCGTTCCAGTTCGATCCCGGTGTAGAGCGGGCCGTCGCCGCCCCGGTCCAGGACCTCCTTCGCGGTCCGCAGCGCGGCGGCGGAGAACCCCAGGAGCTTGCCCACCAGCGCCTCCGTCACGTCGGTCAGCCCGGAAGCGTCGTCGGCGAGTTCGGCCACGACACCCCACTCGTGCGCCTGCGCGGCGGAGAACCGGGTGCCGGTCATCACGTGGTATTTCGCGCGGGACGGCCCGATCAGCCGGGACAGCCGCTGGGTGCCGCCGCTGCCGGGGATCATCCCGAGGTTCATCTCCGGCAGCGCGAACTGCGCCCGCCGGGCCGCCACCCGGATGTCGGCGGACAGGGCCAGTTCCAGCCCGACGCCGAAGCAGTAGCCGTCGATCGCGGCGATCACCGGCTTGGGGCTGCGGGCGGGGGCGGTGATGTCGTGGCCGAGGCTGGTGAAGTCGAACGGCTCGACCTCCATGAACCCGGCGATGTCCCCGCCCGAGGTGAAGTTCTCCCCCGCCCCCCGGATCACGACGACCCGGACGCCGGGGTCGGCGTCGAGTTCGGTGAACAGCTCCTGCATCCGGCGGCGCGTGGAGAACGTGACGATGTTGTTCCGGCCGTTCTCCAGGGTGAGGTACGCGGCCTGGCCGTCGTGTCCGCGCTCGGCGTGGATCTGGCCTCCGGTGAGTGCCATGTCTCAGGTGGTCCCTTCCATCAGGTCGTACAGGCGGTCCGGGGTAAGCGGCAAGGAGGAGATCGTGATCCCCAGCGGGGCCAGGGCGTCCGCGACGGCGTTGGCGATCGCCGCCGGGAAGCTCATGGAACTGCCCTCGCCGCTGCCCTTCGCCCCGAGCCGGGTCAGCGGGGACGGGGTTTCGGTGACGAGGCTGGTGAGCGGGAAGCTGGATTCGGCCGCGGTCGGGCACAGGTAATCCATGAACGTGCCGAACCGGGGCTGGCCGTCGGCGTCGTAGCGCATCTCCTCGTACAGGGCGCCGCCGAGCGCCTGGACGAGAGCACCGTGGACCTGCCCCTCGAGGAGGGTGCGGTTGAGGACGGTGCCGGGGTCGTGGACCGAGGTGAGGTTCACGACGCGGACGGCGAGGGTGACCGGGTCGATCTCGACCTCGGCGACCTCGGTGAGGAATCCGTAGCAGAGGCTGGAGTTGATCCGGTCGTCCGGCGACGCGGCGGTCGACTCGGGCGGGGTGAAAGCGGCGTCGGCGTGAGCCCGCGCGGGGACGCCGGGCGGCAGCGAGCCGGGGTCCCAGTGGACGAGGCCCGCGGCGTGCCGGAAGGCGACCCGCCGGGACGGGTCGGCCGAGACCCGGACGTGGCCGTCGGCGAGTTCCAGCGTGTCCGGGGAGACTCCGAGGAGCACCCCGGCGGCGGCCTTGATCGTGCCGGCGATCGCGTCGGCCGCGTCGGCGACGGCGCTGGTGACCAGGGGCGCGAACCGGGAGGAGTAGCTGCCGGAGGTGATGGTCCACGGGGTGGTGGCGGTGTCCATCTCCACCCGGGCCGTGACGTGTTCCGGGGGCAGGCCGAGCCGGGCGGCGGCGACGTCGCGGGCGACGGTGGCGTGTCCCTGCCCCTGGGGCATGCTGCCGAGCAGGACGGTGACGATTCCCTGCGGGTCGAAGCTCATCCGGACGTGCTCGGTCGACCCGGACTTGCCCCGGCCCTTGGAGCGTTCGGCGGAAGGGGTGGCGAGGCCGACGTACCCGATGTTGGTGGCCGACGGGTCGACGACGACGGCGACGCCGATTCCCCGGAGATTCTTCTTGCTCTTATCAGAACGGGCGCGGAACCTCTCGTACCCGGACGCCTCCAGGGCCTGCTCGAACACCGCGTGGTAGTCGCCGGAGTCGTAGCGGCCGCCGCTGGGCGTGACGTACGGGAACCGGCCGGAGGTGATGAGGTTGCGGCGGCGGACTTCGGCGGGGTCGAGGCCCGTCTCCTCCGCGATCTCGTCCATGAGGCGTTCCAGGCCGAAGTACAGCTGCTGGCCGCCGAACCCCCGGTTCAGGCCGGTGGGCGTGGTGTTCGTGACGA
>WRBL01000407.1 GCA_009784565.1 Streptosporangiales bacterium
AGCTCACGGCCAGCTTCAGTACCGCCGACACCAGCGCGGACAACGTCATCTCCTACTACCTGGTCAGCCCGGACGGCACCGTCGCCGCCACCGCCAGCACCCCGGACGCCGACGGCACGTCACCGGGCGCGGTCACCCTGACCGCCCCGAACCCGGTCTCCGGCACCTGGGAGATCGACGTGGTCCTGGGCCTGACCGTCAGCGGCAAGGAATTCACCCAGCCCGTCCGCGCCACCACGTCCGTAACCCCCTGATCAGGGGGTTACGGAGCGCGTCCAGGGTCCGGAGCATTCGCCCACTCAGTTCCCAGCCCGGCCGATAGCGAAGAGTATGATGAATCTACGTAGATAGAATCTACATAGATTGGGGCTACATTGGCTACGGGTTTTGTGGGCCGGAAGACCGAACTCACACTCCTGCGCAGGCGTCTCGACCGGGTCGCGGGCGACAGGACGGGGACGGCACTGGTCATCCGGGGACGGCGGCAGGTCGGTAAGTCACGGCTGGCCCAGGAATTCTGTGACCAGGCCGGGGTGCCGTATCTGTTCTTCACCGCGACCAAAGGGGCCTCCCCAGTGGAGGCGGTCACGGCCTTTCTGGCCGAGCTGCGTGATAGCGGCCTCCCCCGTGACCGTGCGCTGGTGGCGGCGGATCCAGTGGCTAGCTGGCCTGACGCGTTCCGCGTGCTCGCCGCCGTGCTTCCAGACACGCCCGTTGTCATCGTCTTGGACGAACTGCCCTGGCTTGCCGAGCAAGACGAGATCTTTGACGGTGCCCTGCAAACCGCGTGGGATCGGCTGCTCTCCAAGCGTCAGGTCTTTCTCCTCCTGCTCGGCAGTGATCTGCACATGATGGAGCGACTGACCGCCTACGACCGTCCATTTTTCGGCCGGGCCGACAACCTGCTCCTGGGACCGCTCAATCCGGCAGAGGTCGGCGATGCGCTCAGCCTGAACGCCGCCGACGCGATAGACGCTTGCCTTCTGTCCGGCGGACTTCCAGGAATCCTACGAGCGTGGCCAGAAGGAACTCCGGCCCTCAGATTCGCCGAGCAGGAATGCGAGGATCCCGCCTCGCCCCTGTTCGGTGTCCCGGAGTCCGCGCTGCTCGCGGAGTTCCCCTCGCCGGACACAGCTCGCCGGGTGCTGGAGGCGATCGGCGACGGAAACCGGACACACGCCAATATCGCCGCGGAAGCTGGCAGCCGGGCCGGGGCTCTTCCGTCGGGGACGCTTTCCCCCGTGCTGCGGCTCCTTACGGAGGGCAAACATGTCCTCGCCGTCGATGAGCCGCTATCGGTCAAGGCGGGGAAGCCTGCGCTGTACCGCGTGGCGGATAGCAGCCTGCGCTTTCACCTGGGGGTCGGACGGACCGCGCACGAACTTGTCCGGCGCGGACGAGCATCGCGCGCAGCGGAACTCATTCGGCGACGATGGACATCGTGGCGCGGCCGCGCGGTGGAACCGATCATCCGAGAGGCTCTGGCCAGCGACGCGGATAATCTTCCCTGGCCGGAGGCGACGGCAGTCGGCGGCTGGTGGAACCGCGCATTCGACCCGGAGATCGACCTCATTGGAGCGGATAGGTCGCCGGTCGCCCGCGAGCTGTACTACGCCGGTTCCGTCAAGTGGCTCGACAGGCCCTTCGACGGACATGACGCGGCCGCGCTGCAGCGGAGCACTGCGCACATCCCGGGTTTCGATGCCGAGAACGCCTCCTTGGCAGCGGTTTCCCGAGCCGGGTTCGCTGATAGCGTCTCCGATACCATCGAGCTCCGCTGGGGTCCGGAAGACGTCGTCCGCGCGTTCCGTTAAACGGCTGTCCCGCCGGTCGCGCCTTGACAGCGCATCCGGGCGGAGACACACTCCTGGCAGTTCAGCGCGGAGCCTGGAGGCCGCGGACATGACGCTTTCCCGCCAGATCATGACCGATGAGCAGCGCAAGTCGGTCGCGCTCGAATACCTGAAGGCCTTCGACAACGGGGGCGTCACCTCATCCGGGGACAGCATCCTCGAGCTCTTCGCCGACGACGCGCAGGTGTACTTCCCCAAGTGGGGTCTGGCCAACGGCAAGGACGAGATCGGCCGGTGCTTCGCCGACGTGGGCGGCACGATCAAGTCGATCAGGCACCACTACGCCGACTTCAACTGGATCTTCTCCGGCGGCGACCTCCTGGTCTGCGAGGGCACCAGTCACGGCGAGCACTCCGACGGCCCGTGGCGGGCCGGGGTTCCGGAGTGGGCCGCCGGCCGGTGGTGCGACGTCTTCGAGATCCGCGACTGGCAGATCCAGCGCTGCTTCATCTACCTGGATCCGGATTACGCCTCCAAGGACACCGCCAGGTATCCCTGGCTCAAGTCCTCGTAAACGCGGTCGCTCACGGCAGGAGCAGGCAGCTGTCGCCGAACTCGTGCCACTGGTAGCCCCGGTCCAGCGCCTCCTCGTACGCCCGGCCGACCAGGGGCTCGCCGGCCACGGCGGTGAGCAGGGCCAGGTGCGAGGCGCCGGGCGCGTGCCAGCCGGTCACCAGGCCGGTGACCGACCGGGCGGGACGGTCCGGGCCGAGGACGAGGTCCGTCACGCCATGCCGCGCGTGCACCGACCCGCCGGGGTCGGCGGCCGACTCGAGGGCCCGGGTCACGGTCGTGCCGACCGCGATCACCCGCCCGCCCGCGCGGCGCGTGGCGTTGACCAGCCGGGCGGTCTCCTCCGGCACCCGGAACCGTTCCGGCTGCGGCGGCTCCCCCGGTTCCTGCGAGGACACGCCGGTGTGCAGCACGATCGGGGCGAGGGTCACGCCCCGGGTGATCAGGTCGGTGACGGTCCGGTCGGTGAACGGCCGCCCGGCGCTTGGCATCTCCGCGCTGCCGGGCACCCGGGCGAAGACGGTCTGGTAGTCGGCGAGCGGCCGCGGGCGCGGCACGTAGGCGTAACGGATGGGCCGGCCGTGACGGGCCAGGAACGGGTACGGTCCCCCGTTTCCTTCGATGCGCGGCCGCGCCCGCCACAGCCGGTCCTGTCCGGCGGGCCAGGGCCGGCCGAGGACCAGGGCGGCGCCCGCGTCGAGGGTGATCACCTCGCCGGGGCACAGTCCGGTGACGGGCCCGGTCGCCGCCCCGGACGGCCGGATCTCGACCACCCAGTCGCCGTCGTCGAGACCGGAGGAGAAGTGGACCTCGACGGGCGTGTCCGCCCGCCGTCCGTCCAGTGCCGCCGCCAGCGTGGCCGACGTGTTGACCACGATGAGGTCCCCGGGGGCGAGAAAGTCTCCGATCTGGTGAAACGCGGCGTGACGCACGCCGTCGGCGCTGGCGACGAGCAGCCGGACGCCGTCCCGGACGGGCGGCGGAGCGGCGGCTTCGAGGCCCTCCGGCAGGACGAAGTCGAGGGTCTTCACGCCGGCACCTCCGCCAGGTCAGACGCCCGGAGCCGGGCGCTCGGCGGCCGCGTCTCGATCAGCCGCAGCAGCGCGGGTACGACGCTTTCGGGTTCGGGCCGGTCGGAGATGTCCTCGCCGGGGAACGCGGCCTGGTGCATGTCCGTGCGCATGTCGCCGGGGTCAACGGCGTAGGCGGACAGGTCCGGCTCTTCCGCCGCGAGGATCGCGGTCAGCTGATCGAGCGCGGCCTTGGACGAGCCGTAGGCGCCCCAGCCCGGGTAGGCCTCGGTGCCCGCGTCGGAGCTGATGTTGATGACGGTGCCGCGCGAGGCCCGCAGCAGCGGAAGCAGCCGCTGGGTCAGGGCGAGCGGGGCGAGGACATTGGTCTCGTAGACCCGCCGCGCCGCGTCGACGGGCATGTCGGCCAGCCGGGGCAGCGGGGAGGGACCGAGGTCGCTGGCGTTGTTCACCAGCAGGTCGAGACCGCCGACGACGCGGGCCAGCGACTCCCGGTGGGCCGGATCGGTGACGTCGCCGGCCAGCACGACGGCGCCGGGAAGGGCGTCGGCGAGGTGGAAGGCGCGGCGCGCGTCGACGACGACGCGCCAGTCCCGGGCGAGCAGGGCGCGGGCCAGGGCCAGGCCGAGGCCGCGTCCGGCGCCGGTGATGAGAGCGGTTCGTTGCGGTGTGCTGTTCATGCGAGCTATTGTTGTAATTAAAGTCAACTTTAAGTCAAGGGGAAATCGTGCTGACCACCGACCACCTCACCGTCAGCGACGTCGCGGCCCGCAGCGGCTTCAGCGCGTCCGCGCTGCGCTTCTACGAACGCGAGGGACTCATTCAGGCCACGCGAACATCGGGCAACCAGCGTCGTTTCGAGCGCAGCGTGCTGCGGCGCCTGGCCTTCATCCGGGCGGCCCGCAACGTCGG
>WRBL01000408.1 GCA_009784565.1 Streptosporangiales bacterium
CGCGCCCTCGGCATCCAGCGTCACGATCGCGTTCAGCCGCGGGTTCACCCGCTCGATCCGGTCCGTGTACGCCCTCAGAAGCTCCCGCGCCGACAGCTTCCGCCCGCGCAGCATCCGCGCCAGTTCGACGGCGGGGGTAAAACAAAGATCATCATCGCCCACCAGCCGAGCGTAACTCGCTTTCCGTCACTCGCAATCGCCGAAGGCGGAGGCGATGCCGGTGGCGAGGGGTTCCCACCGGGCGTAGGCGTCCGGGTAGGCCGACCGCTGGACGTCCTGGGCGGCGACGGTCAGCGGGAGCGACTGCCAGCCGCTGACCCGGACGAGACGGCCGTAGAACACCGTGGCCGCGTACGACGGGGTCATGACCTGCCCGGGAGTGCCCCAGCCCCGGGACGGGCGCTGCTGGAACAGTCCGAGACTGTCCCGGGTCCCGTACGGGACGTTCCGCAGCCGCGACTCCTGCATCGCGGTGGCGATCCCGATGACGGCGGCCCGCTGGGGCAGCCGCAGGCTGGCGGCGGTGTCGTAGATGAGCCGGGCGTTCGCGACCTGCGCGGTGCTGAGGGACTGGCCGTCGACGGTCGCGCGGGCGGAAGCCGGCTGCCCGGGGCAGATGACGGCGGCGGGCGGGCCCGACGCCCCGGCCCGGGAGGCGACCACGACCAGCCCGACCCCGCTGGCGACGATCGCCGTGGCGACAAGCGGGGAGACGCCTGGGCTGCGCCTTTTCCTCACGCCGGCTCCCCGTCTGCTGTTATGACCTCGGGCCTGGGACTTCCGTGATGATCGCCAAGCCCCCGTTCCCTGTCAAGAAGCCGGGCCGGCGGAGGCCGTCGCGCGCAGGAGGGCGTGGTCGGCGCCGGGCGGCCCGATCAGGGCGATGCCTTCCGGCGGGGACGCGCCGGTCGGGACCGACACGCTGGGCAGGCCGAAGGCGCTGGCGATCACGGTGCGGCGGAAGGTCGCCGCCCGCCAGGCGTCCTTCTCCGCCGGCGTGACGTCGCGGGGGTGGCCGGGGCCGCCCGCGGCCGGCAGGGCGAGCCAGGTGTCGTCCCCGAGCAGGTCCAGGACCCGTGAGCGGTAGCCGGCGATCACCTTCCAGGCCCGGGCCCGTTCCGCCGCCGTCACGGTCGAGCCGAACCGGAACCGGGCCTCCACGTCCGGGCCCAGCACCCCCGGGTTCGCGGTGATCCAGACCCCGTGCGACGCCCAGGCCTCCGCCGACTGGACGGCGCGGAACGCGGCCAGCAGGTCATCGAGCTCGGAGTCGCTCAGGACCGTCGCCGACGAGACGGAGGAGGCGATAGAGCGGGAGGGGAACGGAGATCCGTTGGGTAGATCGATGGTGATGATTGTGCGGGGGAACGCGGACGGGCCGGGCGGCAGGAGCACGGCGCCGGCCCGCGCCAGCAGTTCCGGACCCGCGGTGATCCAGCCGGGCGTGTCGAACGACGGGGCCAGCGGCAGGACCCGGTCCGCCGGGACCGCGCCTTGCGTGGGCCGGAAGCCGAACAGGCCGCACGCCGACGCCGGGACCCGCACCGAGCCCGCCGTGTCGGTGCCGAGCCCGATGTCGGCCTGGCCGGTGGCGACCGCGCTGGCCGGGCCGCTGGACGAGCCGCCGGTGACCCGGTCCGGGGCGGCCGGGTTGGGCGGGGTGCCGTAGTGGGGGTTCGCGCCGGACAGCGAGAACGCCAGCTCGTCGGTCTGGGCGATGCCCGCGATCGCCGCGCCCGCCGCGCGCAGCGCGGCCACGGCCGGAGCGCAGTCCGGCTCGGTTTCCGCCTGCGAGAGCCACGCCGGGTTGCCCGCGCCGATCGCGAAGCCGGCGACCGCGAACAGGTCCTTCACCGCGACCGTCCGGCCGTCCAGCGGCCCGGGGGACAGGGGAGGCAGCAGGGGAGTGCCGTATTCGCGCCATATCGAAGGGTCCGTCATGCCCCCGATCATATTGACTTAAAGCTGACTTTAAGTCTTACCGTCGGGTCATGGATTTCAGCGAAGCAGAGCGGCGCTTCCTGGGCGAGCAGCGCCAGGGGCGACTGTCCACCATCGGCCGTGACGGATTCCCGCAGGTCAAACCGGTCGGGTTCGCCTATAACCCCGAACTGGGCACCATCGACATCTCCGGGATGAACATGGCGGCCAGCGCCAAGTACAAGAACGTGCGGGCCAACCCGAAGGTCGCGTTCGTGGCCGACGACGTCCCCGACCCGGAGCGGGGAGCCGAAGGCGTCCGGTTCCTGGAGGTCCGGGGGACAGCGGAGACCGCCGAAACGGCCGAGCGCGACGAGACGGGACACCTGGCCCCGGAGATCATCCGGATCCGGCCGCGCCGCGTGATCGCTTTCAACATCGGCGGCCCCGGGCTGCGGGCCCGCACCGCGGGGGCCGCCGCCGAGGTGAACGAGCGGTGGCCCGCGTGAGGGCGGTCGAGGTCCGGGCGTTCGGCGGCCCGGAGGCGCTGACCCCGGTGAGCGTGCCCGGCCCGGAGCCAGGGCCCGGCGAGGTGGTCCTCGACCTGGCCGCGGCGGACGTGCTGTTCATCCACACGCTGATCCGCTCCGGCCGGGCTCCCGACGGGCACGGGCCGCGCCTGCCCTACATCCCGGGCGGCGGCGCGACGGGCCGGACGGCGGACGGGAAGACCGCGGCCGCGGCCTCGGAGATCTCCTATGCCGAACGGATCGCCGTTCCGGCGGCGCAGCTGGTTCCGGTCCCGGCGAGCGTGGACGCGCGATCGGCGGCGGCCGTGCTGCACGACGGCCCCACCGCCCTCAGCCTGCTGAACGCGACCCGGGTCACCTCCGCCGACACGGTCCTGATCACCGGCGCGGCGGGCGGGGCCGCCCTGATCCTGGCCCAGCTGGCCCGGGCCTACGGGGCCAGGGTGATCGGGGCCGCGCGCCTGGCGGGCACGGCGCGGGCGGGGGAGAAGGAGGCGGCGATCCGGAAGGCCGGCGCCTCCGACGTGGTGGACTACGCGTCACCGGACTGGGCGTCCGGGGTCCGGGTCGCGACCGGCGGCCGGGGAGCGGACGTGGTCTTCGACGGGGTCGGCGGCGAACTGGGCCGGGCCGCCTTCGCCCTGACGGCCGACGGCGGCCGGTTCACCCGGCACGGCGGGGCGGCGGGCAGCGGCTTCACCGTAGTCCCGGAGAACTCGCGCGGCGTCACCGTGACCGGGATCGAGGACATCCGGCACCCGCCGGGCGGGTACGAACGCCGGCTGGCCCAGGTGCTGGACCTCGTGGCGTCGGGCGACATCGTTCCGGTGATCGACCGGGTGCTGCCGCTGGAGCGCGCCGCCGAGGCGCACGCCGCGATCGCCGCCCGCGCGGTGATCGGGCGGATCCTGCTGGTCCCGTTAGGCGTTCTTCAGGGCGGCGCGAAGCTTGCCGGCGGCCGCGTCCAGTTCCTCGTCGGTGGCCTGCTTCGCCCGGGCGAAGTTGAAATCGCCCTCGGACCAGACCGGGAACACGTGGACGTGCAGGTGCGGCACTTCCATGCCCGCGATGATCAGTCCGGAACGCGGGGCGCCGAACGCCTCCTTGGCGGCCTTGCCGATCGTGTGCGCGACGTCCGTGAGGTGGTGCATCAGGTCCGGGTCCGCGTCGGTCCACTGGTCGACCTCGGCCCGCGGGACGACCAGGGTGTGGCCGGGGTTCAGCGGGGCGATGGACAGGAACGCGACGGCGGTCTCGTCGGCGTGGATGAACCGTCCGGGCAGCTCGCCGTTGATGATGCGGGTGAAGAGGGTAGGCATAGGGGTGACCTTAACGCACTGGCCCGGGCCGGGTTCGCCGTCGCGCGGCCTCAGTCTCAGGAGCCTGAGATGGAGTTCAGCAGACCTGTTGTCGCGGGAGCCGCCGCGTTCGCGCTCGCGCTCGGGGGCGGCCTCGCCGCCACGTCCGGCGCAAGCGCGCGGGCGGCCGCGACCCGGCTGTGCCAGGAGCAGGCCGCCCCGGTCTCCGGCGGCGCCTACGTCGTCCAGAACAACGAGTTCGGCTCCAGCGCGTCCGAGTGCGTGACCACCGACGGCGGGGCCGGCTTCACGGTGGCCGACTCGGCGATCGCCAACGCCACCAACGGGTCCCCGGGCGCCTACCCGGCCATCTACGCCGACTGCCACTGGGGTGACTGCAGTTCCGGCGGGCTGGCCGCCCGCCCGGTCCAGGTCTCGAACCTGACCTCCGGCACGGTGACGTCGAACTGGTCCACCACCCAGCCCGGTGGCAGTTCCAGCGCCTACGACGTGGCCTATGACATCTGGTTCAACCAGACGCC
>WRBL01000409.1 GCA_009784565.1 Streptosporangiales bacterium
ACGCCGACCTGCAGGCCGGCAACCTGGACGTCCTCGACGACATCCCGGCCGAGCAGCTCAGCCACGCCAAGTCCGACCTGGGCGGCCGCTACCTGAACCAGCCCGCGGGCATCATCCAGACCATCTCGTTCCCGCTGAACCAGAAGTCCTGGAACGCCCCCGGCATGGACAAGGTCCGCCTCGGCCTGTCGATGGCGATCGACCGGAAGACCATCACCCAGAAGATCTTCCAGGGCACCCGTACCCCGGCCAGCGACCTCACCTCCCCGGTGCTGGGCGCGTCCGGCGGCTACAGCGCGGACATCGCCGGCCAGGCCACCACGTACGACCCGGTCAAGGCCAAGCAGCTGATCCAGGAGGGCGGGGGCATCCCCGGCGGTCACATGACCATCGGCTACAACGCTGACTCCGGCTCCCACAAGCAGTGGGTGGACGCGGTCTGCAACAGCATCAACAACACGCTGGGCAACGACAAGGCCTGCGTGGGCGCCCCGACCGGCACCTTCGCGGACTTCCGCAACCAGATCACCAAGGGCCAGATGACCCAGCCGTTCCGCTCCGGCTGGCAGATGGACTACCCGCTGATCGACGACTTCCTGACGCCGCTCTACGCGACCGGCGGCAGCTCGAACGACTCGCACTACAGCAACCCGAAGTTCGACGCCCTGATCAAGCAGGCCAACGCCGAGCCGGACACGGCCAAGGCCACGGCGCTGTACCAGGACGCGGAGAAGCTGCTGTTCAAGGACATGCCCGTCATCCCGCTCTGGTACCAGAACGGCGAGGCCGGCTGGTCGTCGCGCGTGTCCAACGTGACGGAGAACGCCTTCAGCTACCCCGTCTACACCGACATCACGGTCAACAACAGCTGACCTGATGTTTCCAGTGCCCGCCCCCATCCCTAAGGGCGGGCGCGCTGGGGGGAACTGACAGCAACCGCTCGCGGTGCGGATGCCGGTCCGGGGTACGACCCCGGACCGGCATCCGCCCGATCCCTGGAGGGCACATGGGGCGCTACGTCATCAGGCGACTGCTCCAGATGGTTCCGGTCTTCATCGGCACCACCTTTTTGATCTTCGTCATGGTCTACGCGCTCGGCGACCCGGTGGCCGCCATGTTCGGTGACCGTGCGCCGGACCCCGCCACGGCGGCGCAGATCAGGCACGACCTGTACCTGGACCACCCGCTGCCCCTGCAGTACGTGCACTACATGGGGCAGATCTTCACCGGCAACTTCGGCAAGGCCGCCACCGGCCAGCCGGTCACCGAGCTGATGGGCCAGGCGTTTCCGGTCACCCTGCGGCTGACCCTGGTCGCCTTCGCCATCGAGGCGGTCGTCGGCATCGGCCTCGGCCTGCTCGCCGGCCTGCGCCGCGGGCGGTTCGCCGACAGCGGCGTGCTGGCGTTCACCCTGCTCGTGGTCGCCATCCCGACCTTCGTCACCGGCTACCTGCTGCAGTACTTCGTCGGCCTCAAGTGGGGTCTGGCCAACCCGGCGGTCGCCGAGGGCGCGCCGCTGGGCGACCTGATCCTGCCCGGCATCGTGCTTGCCGGTGTCTCGCTGGCGTACGTGGCCCGGCTCACCCGCACCTCGGTAGCCGAGAACTCGCGCGCCGACTACCTGCGCACCGCGGTCGCCAAGGGCCTGCCGCGGCGCCGCGTGGTGACCGTCCACCTGCTCCGCAACTCGCTGATACCCGTGGTGACCTTCCTCGGCACCGACATCGGCGGCCTGATGGCCGGCGCGGTCGTCACCGAGCGGATCTTCAACATCCACGGCGTCGGCTACCAGCTCTACCAGGGCATCCTGCGGCAGAACCCGCCGACGGTGGTCGGCTTCGTCACCATCCTGGTGCTGATCTTCCTCGCCGCCAACCTGCTCGTCGACCTGCTGTACGCGGTCCTGGACCCGAGGATCCGGTATGCCTGAAATAACCGACTCCCAGCCCCTGACCGACGCCGTCACCACCCCCGTCGGCCCCGCCGCGATCGCCGCCACGGGGCCGCAGGAGAAGGCGCGCAGCCTGGCCGGCGACGCCTGGCGCGACCTGCGCCGCAAGCCGATGTTCTACATCTCCGGCCTGCTGATCCTGTTCCTGATCGTCATCGCGATCTGGCCCAGCTCCATCGCCAGCGGCAACCCGCTCGCCTGCGACCTGGCCAAGTCGCAGATGGGCCCGACCGGCGGCCACCCCTTCGGCTTCGACACCCAGGGCTGCGACGTCTACACCCGCACGGTGTACGGCGCCCGCGACTCGGTCGCGGTCGGCATCCTCACCACCCTGGGCGCCACCCTGCTCGGCTCGCTGCTCGGCGGCCTGGCCGGCTTCTTCGGCGGCTTCTGGGACTCGCTGATCTCCATGGTCAGCAACATCTTCTTCGGCATCCCGATCCTGCTCGGCGGCGTGGTGTTCCTGTCCGTCGTCAAGGGCGGCTCGGTGGCCACCGTCACCCTGTTCATGGTGCTGCTCGGCTGGCCGCAGATCGCGCGTATCGCGCGCGGCGCGGTGATCACCGCCAAGCAGCAGGACTACGTGCAGGCGGCCAGAGCGCTCGGCGCGGGCAACAGCCGGATGCTGCTGCGGCACATCCTGCCCAACGCCCTCGCGCCGATCATCGTGGTGGCCACCATCGCGCTCGGCACCTACATCTCGCTGGAGGCGACCCTGTCGTTCCTCGGCGTCGGCCTGAAGCCGCCGGCGGTCTCCTGGGGCATCGACATCTCGCAGGCGTCCAACCAGATCCGCAACGCCCCGCACATGCTGCTGTGGCCCGCCGGTGCGCTGAGCATCACGGTGCTGGCGTTCATCATGCTCGGCGACGCGGTCCGCGACGCCCTCGACCCCAAGCTGCGCTGAGGGAGGCGTACGTTGACTGTCATCGATGAGACCGTGGCTGCGTCGGCCCCCACGCAGACCGCCCCGCTGCTCGAAGTCCGCGACCTGCACGTGGAGTTCCACACCCGGGACGGGGTCGCCAAGGCCGTGAACGGCGTCAACTACTCGGTCCAGGCCGGGGAGACGCTGGCGGTGCTCGGCGAGTCCGGTTCCGGCAAGTCCGTCACCGCGCAGGCCATCATGGGCATCCTCGACATGCCCCCCGGCCGCATTCCGCAGGGCCAGATCCTGTTCCAGGGCCAGGACATGCTCGCCATGTCCGGCGAGCAGCGGCGCCGCATCCGCGGCCGGAAGATCGCGATGATCTTCCAGGACGCGCTGTCGTCGCTGAACCCGGTGCTGTCCGTCGGCTACCAGCTCGGCGAGATGTTCCGGGTGCACCAGGGCCTGTCCCGCAAGGCGGCCAAGGCCAAGGCGATCGAGCTGATGGACCGGGTGCGCATCCCGGCCGCGGCGGAGCGGGTCAACGACTACCCGCACCAGTTCTCCGGCGGCATGCGCCAGCGCATCATGATCGCCATGGCGCTGGCCCTGGAGCCGGACCTGATCATCGCCGACGAGCCCACCACCGCGCTCGACGTGACGGTGCAGGCCCAGGTCATGGACCTGCTCGCCGAGCTCCAGCGCGAGTACAACATGGGCCTGATCCTGATCACCCACGACCTCGGCGTGGTCGCCGACGTCGCGGACAAGATCGCGGTGATGTACGCGGGGCGGATCGTGGAGACCGCGCCGGTGCACCAGATCTACAGCGCGCCGGCCCACCCGTACACCAAGGGCCTGCTCCGGTCGATCCCGCGGCTGGACCGCAAGGGCCAGGAGCTGTACGCGATCAAGGGCCTGCCGCCCAACCTGCTGCACATCCCGTCCGGCTGCGCTTTCAACCCGCGCTGCCCGATGGCGCAGGACATCTGCCGCACCGAGGTGCCCGTGCTCCACACGGCCGGCCCCGGACGCGGCAGCGCCTGCCACTTCTGGAAGGAGACCCTCGGTGAGTGACTCCGCGCTGAACCCCGCACCGCAGACCCGTGAGCCGATCCTGCAGGTGCGCAACCTGGTCAAGCACTTCCCGCTGACCCAGGGCATCCTGTTCAGGAAGCAGATCGGGGCGGTCAAGGCCGTCGACGGGATCTCCTTCGACCTGTACCCGGGCGAGACCCTGGGCATCGTCGGCGAGTCCGGCTGCGGCAAGTCCACCGTTGCCAAGCTGCTGATGAACCTGGAGCAGGCCACCTCCGGCGAGGTGTTCTACAAGGGCCAGGACATCACCCGGCTGTCCGGGCGGGCCCTGAAGGCCGTGCGCCGCAACATCCAGATGGTGTTCCAGGACCCGTACACCTCGCTCAACCCGCGGATGACGGTCGGCGACATCATCGGCG
>WRBL01000410.1 GCA_009784565.1 Streptosporangiales bacterium
CGTGCTCGGCGGTTTCGCCGGCGGCGCGGTGACCGGCTGGGTGACCGGCGAGATCAAGGCGCGGACCGGCGCCCACGAGGTCATCGTCACGATCATGCTCAACTACGTGATGCAGTACTTCCTGGCCTGGCTGCTCTCCTCGCAGTCCCTGATGCAGGCGGCCGGCTCCCCGAACCCGATCACGCCGCCGATCGCGGCCAACGCGCACCTGCCGCTGCTGGCCGGGTCGAACCTGCGGATCAACGCCGGGTTCCTGATCGCCCTGGCCTGCGCGTTCGGCGTGTGGTGGCTGCTGAACCGGACGACCACGGGCCTGGAGTTCCGCTCGGTCGGCGCCAACCCGAACGCCTCCCGGGTGGCGGGCATCAGGGTCGAGCGGACCTGGGTCGTGGTCATGCTCATCGCCGGCGGGCTGGCCGGGCTGGCCGGGTCCTCGATCATCAACGGCACCGACTTCACGCTCAACCCGCAGAGCTACGGCACCTGGGGCATCGACGCGATCACCGTCGCCCTGCTCGGGCGCGGGTCGCCCGCCGGGACCGTGGCGGCCGGGCTGCTGTTCGGCGCGCTGGACGCCGGGTCGGGCGCCATGCAGGCGGCCACCTCCACGCCGGTGCAGATCGTGCAGGTGCTGCAGGCGCTCATCGTCATATTCGTGGCCGCGCCGCCGCTGATCCGGACCATGTTCCGGCTCCGGGCGACACGGGAGTCCGGAGTCGGGACCGGCATGTCGAAGGGATGGAACGCGTGAGCATTCCCAGCGCGGCTCCCGGGCCCGCTTCGAAGGCGGCTCCCGGCGCGGTGCGGGACCGGCAGTTCGCGGCCCCGCTCGCCTTCGCCGTGTTCGCCCTGGCCGACATCGCCCTGTTCGGGATCAGCGCCCGGGGGAACGCGACGTTCGGGTTCACCCCCGAGTTCGCCAAGGTCACCATTCCGGACCTGACCCTGCCCGCGGCGGTGACCTGCTTCATCTGCGGGGCGCTGACCTTCGTCCTCGCGGCGTTCCGGGTGCTGGACCGGTGGCGGAGGACCATTACCGGCCTGGTCCTCCTCCTGTTCGTGGTGTCGCTGCTGGCCTGGTCGGACGGCGGGCAGTCCATCCCGTTCAACGTGGTGAACCTGCTGTCGGGCACGCTGAGCGACTCCATCCCGATCATGCTGGGCGCCCTGACCGGGGTCATCTGCTCCACCTCCGGCGTCATCAACATCGCCATCGAGGGACAGCTGCTGCTCGGGGCGTTCTGCGCGGCCGTCGCCACGTCCGCTACCGGGTCGCTCTGGCTCGGCCTGCTGTGCGGGGCGCTCGCCGGGTCGCTGGTCGGCGCGGGACTGGCCGTGTTCGCCATCGCCTACAAGGTGGACCAGATCGTGCTCGGCGTCGTGCTGAACACGCTGGTCCTCGGCCTCACCGGCTACCTCTACAACGCGATCATGGTGCCGTACGGCAACACGCTGAACAGCCCGGCCACGTTCAACCCGGTGAAGATCCCGCTGCTGGGCGATATCCCGATCATCGGCCCGGTGTTCTTCGACGCCACGGTGTTCCTCTACATCACCTACCTCCTCCTGGCCGGGGTGCATTTCGGGCTGGGCCGGACCCGCTGGGGGCTGCAGACCCGGGCCATCGGCGAGCACCCGGTCGCCGCCGGGACCGTCGGCATCCGCGTGCTGCCCCTGCGCTACCGGAACGTCATCGTCTCCGGCCTGATCGCCGGGATCGGCGGCGCCTACTTCACGATCGGCTCGGTCGGCTCCTTCGGCCAGAACATGTCCTCCGGCGAGGGCTACATCGCGCTGGCCGCGATGATCTTCGGGCGGTATACCCCCGTGGGGGCGGTGCTGGCGGCGCTGCTGTTCGGGTTCACGACCCAGCTGCAGTCGGTCATGTCCAGCATCAACGTGCCGGTCCAGTCCAACCTGCTGCTGCTCGCCCCGTACGTGGTCACGATCTGCGTCGTGGCCGGGCTGGTCGGCAAGGTCCGCGGGCCCAGGGCCGAAGGGGTGCCGTATCTAGGGGCCTAGGCCACTTTCTCTAGGGGCCTAGACCACTTTCGGTTTTCGGCGTGTCAGGTTACGCTCCGGAAGCGGGCTCATTCGAGCGAGCACCGTTGGGTGAGTACCTGTCACAAGCAGGTAGGAACGCATTGGCGCGCTCTGGGCAAGCGCGCGGGTGGAGGGGTAGTACTGATGGCTGACTTTGAGCTGCGCGCGGTCGAAGCATGGCTCGCCGACGATCCGGACGCCCAGGACCGGGCCGAACTGCGCACGCTGCTCGACGCGGCCGCCGGCGGCGACAGCGGGGCCGGGCGGGAACTGCGGGACCGGTTCGCCGGGCGGCTGGAATTCGGGACGGCCGGCCTGCGGGGGCGGATGGGGGCCGGGCCCAACCGGATGAACCGCGCCGTCGTCCGCGCCACCACGGCCGCCGTGGCGGGCTGGCTCTCCGACGGGGCCGCCGCGGTCAAGGGCCGGAAGCCCGGCGAGCCTTCGGTGGTCATCGGCTGCGACGCCCGGCACCGGTCCGCGGAGTTCGCCGACGAGGCCGCCGCCGTCCTGGCCGGGGCCGGCATCGCCGTTCACCTGCTGCCCCGTCCCTGTCCCACTCCCCTGCTGGCCTTCGCCGTCCGGCACCTGGGGGTGCGGGCCGGCATCATGATCACGGCCAGCCACAACCCGGCGGCCGACAACGGTTACAAGCTGTACCTGCGGGACGGCGCGCAGATCGTCCCGCCCAGCGACGCGGAGATCTCCGCCCGCATCGAGCGCCTCGGCCCCCTGTCGGCGGTGCCCGTCTCGGGCCTGGGCAGCCCGCTCATCACCCGCCACGGCGACGAGATCGCCAAGGCGTACCTGAAGACCGTCGCCTCCCGGCTGGCGCGGGCCACGGGACGCGGGCCGCAGGGGTTCGCGCCACCGGACCGGGCCGGGAGCCCGCCCCTGACCGTGGTCTACACGCCGCTGCACGGCGTCGCGGGCAGCCTGATGCTGCGGGCCATCGAGCGGGCCAACCTCGCGGTGCCGCACGTGGTCAAGGCCCAGGCCGACCCGGACCCGGACTTCCCCACCGTCGCCTATCCCAACCCGGAGGAGCCCGGCGTGCTCGACCTGGCCCTCAAGGAGGCGGTCACGGTCGGCGCGAACCTGGTGCTGGCCTCCGACCCCGACGGCGACCGGCTGTCGGTCGCGGTGCCGGACGGCGATACCGAGCCCGGGATCTCCGGGGAACCCAGGAACCCGGCGGAGAGCGTCACCGACCGGTGGCGGCAGCTCACCGGTGACCAGCTCGGGGCGATGCTCGGCGCGTACCTGCTCCGGCCGCGGGACGACCAGGGCGACGACGGGCTGATTCCCCTGGTGGCCACCACGATCGTCTCCTCCACGATGCTGCGGAAGATCGCCGCGGCGGCGGGCGCCGAGTACGTGGAGACCCTCACCGGCTTCAAGTGGATCTCGCGCGGCGCCGACCAGCGGCCCGGCACCGAGTTCGTCTTCGGCTACGAGGAGGCGCTCGGCTACATGGCCGGGGACACGGTCAAGGACAAGGACGGCATCGGCGCCGCGCTGGCCGTGCTGGCCATGGCGGCCGAGGCGAAGGCCGGGGGCCGGACCCTGCCGGACCTGTACGACGATCTCGAGCGCTTGCACGGCGTTCACCTGACCGAGCAGCTGTCGCTGCGCATCCCCGACACCGCGGCTGTCATGCGCCGGATCCGGTCCGCTCCCCCGGCGGAACTCGGCGGGCTCGCCGTGACCGAGGTCATCGACTACTCCGAATCCGGCGGCCACGCCCGGTCCGCCGGCGCGGGCGGGCGCCGGAGGCAGGCCCTGCCATCGTCGGACGTCCTCAGCTTCACGCTCGACAGCGCCCGGGTCGTCGTCCGGCCCAGCGGCACCGAGCCCAAGATCAAGTCCTACCTGGAGGTCGTCCAGCCGGTAGTCCCGGCCGCGGCTCCGGGCGGGGTTCCGGGCGCGGTTCCGGGCAGGGTTCCAGGCGCGGTTCCGGGCGCGGGGGAGGCCAGCCCCGGAGACGGGCTGGCGGCCGCCCGGGCCGCAGCCAAGGCCCGTCTCGTCCCCCTGCGAGCGGCCGTGGCCGCACTCCTCAGGCCATGATCGAAATAATGAGTGAGTTAACGGCACTACCAGTGCTTTCAATTCACTCGTTATGCTCCCGGGCCCGGCTCGCAGCCTCCGGCGAGAACCAGAGAGGGCCGCTGCGCCACTGTTGACATTGTGGCCGACCACAACCAGA
>WRBL01000411.1 GCA_009784565.1 Streptosporangiales bacterium
CCCGTATGCCGGCCGAACTCCCGTCATACTGCCGGGTACCAGTACCCCAAATCACTGTGTACGCGGCTAATCGGCCCACGGCCTTTTGTGCGATCGTCCAAACCGGCGGCGGCTCAGCCGGTCATGCGCTGGGGGCCGCCGGGCCGCGGGGCGGCCGTCGCGTCGACTTCCTCCATGTAGAAGCGCGAACGCCGGATCAGGTCATCGCGGACCGTGATGATGATGACGCCGCGCAGTTCGTCGCCTTCGGCGCGGACGTAGCGCCACTCGCCCCAGACCTCGTCGCCGGCCTCGACGGAACTGGTCACCGATACGGTGATCTGCGGGAACCGGTCGAAGATGGCCTGCCAGTTGCGGCGCACCTGGTCCCGGCCCTGGAAGGAGCGGGCCGGATGCGCGGGCCACTCGCTGGAGATGTCGTCGCCGAAGCAGGCGACCACCGCGTCGACGTCGTGGCGGTTGAGCGCGGCGAGCAGACGCGTGACCAAGGGATTGTTCACAGCCACAGCGTAAGCGTTCACCCAGCGGTGTCGTCAGTACGGTTCGACCGCGGGTTCGTCGGAGGAGCTGGCGCCGATCCGCGCCGCTGAGGTGTGGCCCTTCCGGCTGGCCGGGACGTGCTGGGCCGCCGCCGCGAGGCCGAAGGCCGGCATGTTGCTGTAGACGGTCTCGTACTCCCCGGCCCGGACCTTATAGGTCTCGTGCCAGATGCCGACCTCCCCCGAGTCCCGGATCGCGCGGTTGAACCGCCGCCACGCCTCCAGGTGCGGCAGGTCGCGGTTCTTCGAGAACCGGTCGAGCGAGGTGAAGTCGCGCCAGTACTGAACCGTGAGGGTCGTCCGCCCGACCCACAGGCTGGTTCCCAGGCAGCCGAGTTCCGGATGCCGGGCCAGTTCCCGGATCATCGGGCGCATGGCGGAGGCCACCGGCCACCAGCCGCGGACGCGCAGCGGGTGGTTGAACCGCATGCCGATCAGGAACACGACGAAGTCCCCGTCGATGTCGGCCGTGAACCGCCCGTTGTTGACCTTCATGAGTTTTTTCCTCCCCGCTTCCAGGCTTGTAGAACGTTGTTCCATAGTCGGTCATGCCGGGCGGAAAGGGAAGAGGCGCGCTGCCGGGAACTGGGGATTTCGCGCGGGGCGGGACGGGAGGCGAAGAACCGTTCGGGCGTATAGGGGAGGTCAGGGCGGGTAGAGGGGGGCCAGGGAGGCAGCCTCAGCGTGGAGCCCCCTCCGCCCAGACCGGCAACGGACGGAAGCGCAGAATGACCGGAACATCCTCCCCGCACGTGATCATCATCGGCGCGGGCTTCGCCGGGCAGTCGGCCGCGGCCGGGCTGCGCAAGGCCGGGGCGCGCGTCACGATCATCGACAAGAACCTGTACAGCACCTTCCAGCCGCTGCTGTACCAGGTCGCGACCGGCGGGCTGAACCCCGGCGACATCGCCTACCCCGTCGGCGGGTTCGCCGCGCCCCGGGGCGCGGCCTACAAACGCGGCGAGCTGGCCGCCGTGGACGCCCGCGGCCAGACCGTGAAACTGAACGACGGCCGGGAGTTCAGCTACGACTACCTGGTCATCGCGACCGGGGTGGTGGCCAACTACTTCGGCATCCCGGGGGCCGCCGAGTACACCTTCGGCCTGTACAACCGGGGCGACGCGATCGTGCTGCGCGACCACATCATGAACGGGTTCGAGCAGCTGTCCGCCGACACCACCGGGAACAGGGAATTCACCGTCACCGTGGTCGGCGGCGGCGCGACCGGCGTCGAGATGGCGGGCACGCTGGGCGAGCTGAGCAGCGCCATGCTGCGGGCCACCTTCCCGAACGTCGATCCGGCGCGGGTCCACGTGCGTCTCATCGAGATGGCGCCGCATCTGCTCATGCCGTTCGACGGCAAGCTGCGGCAGTACACCGAGAAACAGCTGGAGAAGCGGGGCATCGAACTGCTGCTGTCCACGAAGCTCAAGTCGGTGGGCCCGGACCGGGTCGTCCTCGACGGCGGGGACGCGGGCGATAAGGACCTGCCCAGCGACCTGACCATCTGGGCCGCTGGCGTCGCCGCGCCCGCTTCCGTCCGCGACTGGGGCCTCCCGCAGGGCCGCGGCGGCCGGATCGAGGTCGGTCCCGACCTGCGCGTGACCGGCCAGGAAAGGATCTTCGCCGCCGGGGACATCGCCGTCCAGCCGGAAACGCCGGCGCCGCAGCTGGCCACGCCGGCGCTCCAGGGCGGCAAGCACGCGGGGGAGCAGATCGCGTCGCTGGTCAAGGGCGGGTCCACCACGACGTTCGTCTTCCGCGACCGGGGCATCATGGCCACGATCGGGCGGCGGTCCGCGGTCGTGCAGATCCCGAAGCTCCCCACGTTCACCGGCACGCTCGCCTGGCTGGCCTGGCTCGCGCTGCACCTGGCCTACCTGCTGGGGTTCCGGAACCGGATCCAGACGCTGATCAACCTGTCCTGGCGGTACCTCGCGTGGGGCCGGGGTACGGGCGCCATCCTGGGTGACGAGCCGTCGGAGCCGCTGCCGGGCGACCGCGCCGCGGTAGAGCCGTGAACCGCGCGCCGGCGGGTCAGTTCGGGGTGACGCGGCGGTCCGGCGCCTGTAACCGAACGAGCCTGGCGGGCGGCTCGCTGGCATGCCCGAACGGGCACAGGAAGCTCTCGGCCGTGATCGGCTCCCCGCACAGGCGGCACAGCGCCCGGAGCGGGTAGTGCCGGACGTTGAACAGGTCGGCGTCGTGTCCGTCGCCGGTCACGATCGTTCCCCGCTGCGGCTCGGGTTCATGGGAGCGCACGGAGGGCTGCGACGGCACGGGGCCCGTGCCGCCCTCTCCGCTGTCACGGTCCTGAGCTGCGGGAGCATCCACCGCGGGCCTCCTTCCAGATCCCAGTGCAATCGCCTGAACCAGCGACGCTAGAGGGCCGAACGACGACGGGCAATCCGGTGAACGCGGCCGGCAGCCGCGGAACGCGAGGAATCATGCCGGGCATCCGGCTGTGGCCGGCCGGGCGAGCGGCGTTCGCTACAGTCCCGGGGCGCCTGCGGTGCCGTTGGCGCGGCCGGCGGCCTCGGCGACGTAGGCGAGGGCCTGCTCCGGGTCGCCGAGGAACGGGCCGATGTCCGACGGTTCCTGGAACAGGCGGCAGAAGCGGGTGGCGACTTCCTGGTACTGCCCGGCCGCGCCCAGGACCTGCTGGACGTGGTCGGGATACGGGTTCAGCAGCGCGTCGGTCAGGGCGGTGGACCACTGGCCCCGGTCCTGCCAGAAGGTCTCGAACGTGTTCTGCATCCACTCGGGGTCGAACGGCTTGTCGCCCCGGTCCAGGATGGCCTGGGTGTAGATCCCCGCGCAGTGCGCCGCGTTGTTGGCGCCCTGCCCGGCGATCGGGTCATTGACCACGACGACGTCCCCCATGCCGAAGACATAGGAGCCGCCTCCCATGTCCGCGTACGGCTTGCGGACCATCCCGGTGTAGGCCCCCGACAGGGAGGCCCGCGCGTCGGCCGGCTCGCAGTCCCGCCACAGCTCGCCTTCCCATGGCATGTGCTCCGCCAGCAGGGCCTGGCAGCGGCGCAGGTGCTCGGCCGGCCGGGGACGGTCGCGGAACACGTCGAACGGGCCGCCAGGAACCGCCTCGATGAGCACGGCGCGGGAGGGGCCGGACATGGTCACGCCGGATAGGTTGAAGACCTCGCCCACGCCCGGGTAGACCAGGATCCGCATCGCGTCCCGGGGGAACTCCTCCGGCTCGCGCATCCCGTGCAGGTAGATCGCCGCCAGCACCCGGCCCGGCGTCTCGTACTTGGACCGCACCGGGTCCCGGTCGAACAGGTCGACGATCTCGCCCTTGCCTGCCGCGACCAGCGTGAGATCGTACAGCGGGGCCAGGCCGGCCAGGTCGGACGTCATCACGGAATGGTAGATAACCCGGCCGCCGCGGTCCTCGAACCTCTCCAGCCACGTCGACATCTTCAGCCGCTGGTCCACCGACAGGGCGTACGGCGGCCATTCGCCATAGAAATTCAGCGCGCGGACGCCCGGCCCGGACACCAGCGCAGGGGCGACACCGGGGATATGAGGCGCCTCGTGCTCCCAGAAGTTCAGGTGGTACCGCCGCTCTATGTTCAGGGCCGGGTCGAACATCACCTGGGTCGAGGTCGGCCAGCCGCCGCGTATCTCGTCCGGCGTGCGGGCGGACATGACCGTCACGTC
>WRBL01000412.1 GCA_009784565.1 Streptosporangiales bacterium
GCACATGCTCACCATGGATGACGCCTTCATCCTCATCTTGAAGGACCGTGCACACCCGGGGGAGCGGGGGAGTAGCGAAGACCCGTTTCGCATATAAACGTGGTTGGACTTCGGGCGGACCGCGGCGTGGGAGAGGGAAGATGGCGAGCGAACTGGACGTAGAGGCGCCGGCGGGGATGCCGTCGATTCTCCGGCTGCTGGACCTCGAATACATCGAGGAGGACATCTACCGGTCGCGGGCCGTGTTCAAGGACACGAACCGGCTGTTCGGCGGGCAGGTGGCGGGGCAGGCGCTGTACGCGGCCGGCCGGACCGTGCCGGAGGGGCGCATGCCGCACTCGCTGCACGGCTACTTCCTGCGGCAGGGGGACGCCCAGCGGCCGACGGTGTTCCGGGTGGAGCGGGACCGGGACGGGAACTCGGTGTCCAACCGGCGGGTCGTCGCCATCCAGGCGGGCAAGGTCATCTTCAACCTGTCGACCTCGTTCGCGGTCGCGCGGCCGGGATCGGGGGACGAGGAACCGGAACCACCCGAGGCGCCGGACCTCCCGTCGCCGGACTCGCTGCCCGGATGGACGCCGTCGCGGTTCACGTCGTTCGAGATCCGGTCCGAGCGGCCGGACGAGATGACGAGCCAGTTCTGGGTCCGCTGCACCGTGGATCTGCCCGACGACCCGCTGCTGCACGCCGCGGTGCTCGCCTACACCTCCGACATGTCCAGCGGGCTGATCGGCATGCATCCGCCGGGCACCTACTCCGGGGCCAGCATGGACCACGCCGTGTGGTTCCACCGGCCGTTCCGGGCCGACAGGTGGATCTGGCAGGACCTGGCCGGGCAGACCGTGGCGGCCGGGCGCGGCCTGTACACCGGCGGCATCTACGCCGAGGACGGGACCCGGATCGCCAGCACGGCCCAGGAAGCCCTGTTCATGCGGCACCGGGCGCGCGGCTGAGCCGTCGTTTCAGGCGATCTCGGCGCTGTTGAGGAACTGGCGGAGCGCCGGGATGACGGCGTCGGCGGGCTGGCCGCTGGAGAACACGGCGATCGTGGTGCCGTTGCCGGACGCCGGTTCCGGAGGCCCGGTGAACAGGACGATGACCTGCTGCAGGGCCTCGTCGACCTCGCGGACCGGGTCGGGGCTCTCGCCGCGGAGCCAGCGCCGCAGCACGTGGTTGTGAGCGGAGACGACCGAAGCCGACATCAGCTCGGCCCGCAGCGCCGCCGATTCCGAGGAGTCGCCCATCCACTCGGAGATGAACTCCCGGAACAGCCGCTGGTAGCGGGCGACGCTGACGATCTCGCGGTCGCGCAGGGCGGGTACCGTGCTGGTCAGCGCGTACCGGCGGCGGGCCAGTTCGCCTTCCTCCAGGTAATGGTGGAGGACGATCCGGACCGTGTCGGAGACCGCGACCAGGGCGGTGGCGTGGCTGGAGCTGACCAGGCGCTCGCGGACCTGTTCCAGCAGGCGGTCGTGGTCGGGGAAGACCACGTCCTCCTTGGAGCGGAAGTGGCGGAAGAACGTCGCCCGGCTCAGGCCCGCCCGCCGGGTGATGTCGTCGACGGTGGTCTGCTCGTAGCCGTTCTCGTCGAACAGGGTCAGCGCGGCCTCGGTGAGCCGGTCGCCGACCGCGGGCTTGCTCGTCATGTCGCCATCCTCGCCGATTGCCTCTTGTGCCGGGGTGCCCTTGTGCCAGGGGTGTGAGACTCAGTATCGTTCTTATGAGATCGAGTATCAATCAAGGACCGTGTTCTGATGAGTAACGACGCTCTCGGCGAATCCGGCCTGCCCGTCTCACCGGTCTACGACGCGGAGGACCTGGGCGGCTTCGACCCGGCCGAGTCCCTGGGCGCGCCCGGCGAGTTCCCCTACACCCGGGGCGTGTACCCGACCATGTACACCGGGCGGCCGTGGACCATGCGGCAGTACGCGGGCTTCGGCACCGCGAAGGAGTCCAACCAGCGCTACCACGAGCTGGTCGGCAACGGCACCGGCGGCCTGAGCGTCGCGTTCGACCTGCCCACCCAGATGGGCTACGACTCCGACGAGCCCCTCGCCCGCGGGGAAGTCGGCAAGGTCGGCGTCGCGGTCGACTCGATCGACGACATGCGGGTGCTGTTCAACGGGCTGCCGCTGGACAAGATCTCCACGTCCATGACGATCAACGCCCCCGCCTCCACGCTGCTCCTGCTGTACCAGCTGGTCGCGGAGGAACAGGGCATCCCGTCGGGCAAGCTCACGGGCACGATCCAGAATGACGTGCTGAAGGAGTACATCGCCCGGGGCACCTACATCTACCCGCCGAAGGAATCGCTCCGCCTGACCAGCGACATCTTCGGGTACTGCCACAGCGAGATCCCCCGCTGGAACACGATCTCGATCTCCGGCTACCACATGGCCGAGGCCGGGGCCACGCCCGTGCAGGAGATCGCCTTCACCATCGCCAACGCCAAGGAGTACGTCCGGGCGGCTCTCGACGCGGGTCTGGACACCGACGACTTCGCGCCGCGCCTGTCGTTCTTCTTCGTGGCCCGCACCACGCTGCTGGAGGAGATCGCGAAGTTCCGGGCCGCCCGCCGCATCTGGGCCCGGATCATGCGCGATGAGTTCAAGGCGAAGAACCCCAAGTCGCAGATGCTGCGGTTCCACACCCAGACCGCCGGGGTGCAGCTCACCGCCCAGCAGCCCGAGGTCAACCTGGTCCGGGTCGCCGTGCAGGCCCTCGGAGCGGTGCTGGGCGGCACCCAGTCCCTGCACACCAACTCCTACGACGAGGCGATCGCCCTGCCGACCGACAAGGCCGCCCGCCTGGCGCTGCGGACCCAGCAGGTCATCGCCTACGAATCCGACGTCGCCAAGACGGTCGACCCGTTCGCCGGGTCGTACGCGATCGAGTCCCTGACCGACGAGATCGAGAACGCCGCCGTCGCCCTGATCCGGGAGATCGAGGACCGCGGCGGCGCCGTCGCCGCCATCGAGCAGGGCTTCCAGAAGACCGAGATCGAGAAGACCGCCTACGCGACCGCCCAGGAGATCGACGGCGGAGAGCGGACCGTGGTCGGCGTCAACCGGTTCGTCACCGGCGGGGACGAGCCGTACGAGCCGCTGCGCGTGGACCCCGCGATCGAGGCCGGGCAGTGCCAGCGCCTGGAGGCCCTGCGCCGGGAACGGGACAACCAGGCCGTTACCCGGGCCCTGTCGTCCCTGAAGTCCGCCGCGGAGGGAACCGACAATGTCCTGCCGCCGATGCGCGAGGCCCTGAGGCTCCGCGCCACCGGCGGCGAGGTCGCCCACGCGCTCCGTTCCGTCTGGGGCCTCTACCAGCCCCGCGACGCTTTCTAGTTATATTCATTCCGGAAGGACCGTCTATGACCGTATGGAACCCCACGGCGCCGAGGACCGTGCTGGCCGAGAGGGCGCTGCCCCGCGCGGCCACCCGCACCGGCGTCACGATCGTCGCGGCCGCGGCCCTCACCGCGCTGGCCGCGCAGGTTGTCATCCCGATCCCGGGCTCTCCGGTGCCGGTCACCGGGCAGACGTTCGCCGTCCTGCTCACCGCCGCCGCCCTCGGCCCGGCCCGGGGCGTCGCCGCGCAGGCGCTGTACCTGCTCGCCGGCATCGCCGGGCTGCCGGTCTTCGCGCACGGCACCCACGGTTCCGCGGTCGTCTTCGGCGCGAGCGGCGGTTACCTCGTCGGGTTCCTCGCCGCCGCGCTCATCGTCGGGCATTTCGCCCGGCGCGGGGCCGACCGGTCCCCGGTCCGCACCCTTGCGGTCTACGCCCTCGCGTCGGCAGTGATCTATTTCATCGGAACGGCTTGGCTGCTCCTGTCCACTGGAATGACCCTTACAGCGGGTATCTCCGCCGGAGTGCTGCCGTTCCTGCCGGGCGACGCGGCCAAGGCGCTCCTGGCGGCCGGACTGCTGCCGGGCGCCTGGAAGCTCCTGGGACGATCCGAATCCACTTCCGGAGGTGAGCGGTGACCGAGCCGACTCCCCACACCACCGCGGGCAAGATCGAGGACCTGGCCGCCCGGACCGAGGCGTCCTTGCGCCCGGCGAGCGACAAGGCCGTCGAACGGCAGCACGAGCGGGGCAAGCTGACCGCCCGCGAGCGCATCGACCTGCTGGTCGACGAGGGTTCCTTCACCGAGCTGGACGCCCTGGCCCGGCACCGCTCCACCAACTTCGGCCTCGACGCCA
>WRBL01000413.1 GCA_009784565.1 Streptosporangiales bacterium
CGCGTCGACGAGCTAGCCGCTCAGTTCACCGAGGACGGGCTCCTGGAGATCCGGGGCCGGGACTCCGCGCAGGGGCGAGCGGGAATCATCGAGATGCTCACCCAGCACGCCGGCTCAGGTCGGCCGGCCGGCGGCGAGCCGTTCTTCGTCCGCCACTTCGTGACCAACATCCTGGTGCGGGACCTGACCCCGGGCGAGGCACATGCCGTCGCCTACTTCACCGTCTTCACGGCCGACGGCCCCGATCACTGGGGTCGCTACCGCGACCTCCTCGTCCCAGTCGGAAACCGGTGGCTGCTGCGGCACCGGACCGTGCGGGTGGACAGTTCCGTGGCGGGCGGATGGTACGAGCGCGTCCACGGCCCGGCCGCCGGGACCTCGCGGCGCTGACGACCATTGCCAGGCGCTTCAACGCCATGCTACTTTCGCTAATAAGGTGAATTTATCTACCTATATAGGCAATGCCTTCCCGGGAGTGATCATGCCTCTGCAGCCATGGATGAAGCTGCTGTCCACCGACGACCACGTCATCGAGCACCCGACGGTATGGACAGACCGCCTGCCGGCCAGGTACCAGGACGAAGGCCCGCGCATCATCGAGCGGATGCCGGGGGAAGACGCTCTCACCGCGAAAGTGGCGGGGAAGACCGTCACGCTCAAGACCAGTGGCAAGCCCACCCAGCAGTGGAAGTACGAGGACCGGGTGTACACCAACATCGGCCTCAACGCTGTGGCCGGCCGGCCACTGGACCAGTACGGCGTCGACCCCGTGCGGTTCGATGACATGCTGCCCGGCTGCTACGATCCGGTCGCCCGGCTGGCCGACATGGACCTCGACGGCGTCTGGGGCTCCCTGAACTTCCCGAGCTTCGCCCGCTTCGCCTGCACCGTCTTCCTCGACGGCAAGGACCGGGACCTCGCCCTGCTCGGCGTCCAGGCCTACAACGACTGGATGCTCGATGAATGGTGCGCGGCCGCGCCGGACCGCTACATCCCGCTCATGGGCCTGCCGCTGTGGGACGAGGAACTCTGCGTCGCCGAGGTCCGCCGGACCGCGGCGAAGGGCGCCAAGGCGTTCATGTTCCCCGAGTCCACTCAGACCTATGGCCTGCCATCCTTCTTCGAGGAGGGCTGGGACCGGCTGTTCTCCGCCGTCGAGGAGGCCGACCTGCCGCTGGCCATACACTTCGGCGGCGGCGGCGTCGGGCCCCGGCTCACGCCGGGCGCCCCGCTCGCCTGCTCCATCACCATGTTCGCCACCAACTCGATGGGGGCGCTGACCGACCTGATGTTCTCCCCGGTCTTCCACCGGCACCCGAACCTGAAGGTCGGCCTGTCCGAGGGCGGGATCGGCTGGATCCCCTACCTCCTCGAGCGGGCGGACTTCGTGTGGGAGCGCCACCGCGCCTACCAGAACATCGCCAAGGACGCGCGGCCCTCGGACCTGTTCCGCAAGCACGTACACGGCTGCTTCATCAGCGACGAGCACGGCGTGAAGAACCGGGACGCGATCGGCACCGACAACATCACCTGGGAGTCGGACTATCCTCACTCGGACTCCAACTGGCCGCACAGCCGCAAGATCGCGGAAGACGTCTTCCGCGACGTACCCGACGAGGACGCCCACAAGATCGCCGAGCTGAACGTCCGGCGGCTGTACAAGTTCCCGGACACCTCGGAGCCCGCCGCGACCGCGCCGGATGCCCGGTGAACGCCTCGCTTCCCGCGGGCAGCCGCGACCTGGACGCGGACGACTGGGAGGACCAGGACCTGCTCACCAAGGACGAGGCCGCCGTGCGACTCTCGAACGCCGCGCAGGCGGTCCGGGACGACCTGGCGGAGGCGGAGGCCACCGAACCGGAGCGGGTTCCCGGCCTGGAGCAGCGCCTGCGGCAGATCGAGGCCGTCCTGGCACACGTCGGCGGCTCGCCCCGGCCGGTTACGGGGAGGTAGCCACATGCGGAGAGCGGCAGCGGCCGCGATGGCGGTCGCCATCGCCGGAGCCGCGCTGAGCGCGTGCGGATCGGCGGCCCAGGTGGCGACCGTCGGACTGGGCAGCAGTTCCGCGCTGAAGCCGGGAAGCCCGATCAAGCTGGGCGTCCTCACCTCGATGACCGGCCCCGCGGCCCCGGACTTCGACACCATGGCCCTGGGCGTCAAGGCCCGGCTGGGGCTGCAGAACGCCGAGGGAGGCGTGGATGGTCACCGGCTCCAGTACGTGACGGCCGACGACGCCTCCAGCGGTCCGGGAGCCGCCACGGCGGCCCAGGAACTAATCGAGAAGGACGGCGTCTTCGGCATCGCCGAGGCCACCCCCTTCTTCGCGGGCGGCTACCGGGTCACCACGGCGGCGGGGATCCCGGTGGCGGGCTGGGGTATCGACAACGGCCCGGAATGGTCGGCGAAGATGGCGCCCAACGTGTTCGACGCCTACGGCTACAGCAACGACAGCGCGGCCACCACCACCTGGGGCACCTGGTTCAAGTCGGTCGGCGCCACCAAGGTGGGCGCGGTCGGCTACGGTAACTCCCCCAGCGCGGCGATGGCGGCGACCGGGGCGGTCGACTCGGCCAAGGCCGTCGGCCTGCACGGCGGTTTTCTCGACAACACGCTGCCCCTCGGCAGCACCAACGTGGGCCCCGTCGTCCAGCAGATCAAGGCCTCGGGCGTCAACGGACTGTACCTGCCGATCGACGGCAACACCGCGTTCGCGATCGTGCAGGGCCTGCAGCAGGCCGGCGTCCGGCTCAGGTCCGTGGTCCTCGCGACGGGATACGGTCAGGATACGCTGGACAGCCCGGCGACCCGGCAGGCCGCGCAGAACGTGGACTTCCAGACCACTCCGCTGCCAGCCGAGGTGAACACCCCGGCCACCGTCGCGATGGTGAGCGCGCTGAAGAAGTACGCCGGGGTCACCGGTGTCCCGAGCTTCGGCGAGTACGCCGGGTGGATGACGGCAGACCTGTTCATCCGCGGCCTGCGGCTGTCGGGCCGCGATATCTCCCAGCACGGCTTCATCACCAGGCTGCGGGCGGGCGACTGGAACAGCGCCGGCCTCGAGTCCCCGGTCAGCTACTCCCGCATCAAGCTGACCGGCGGCGCGCAGGATCAGGACGGGTGCGTGAATATCACCCGGCTCGAGGGCACCCGGTTCGTTCCGCAGAACCGGGGCAAGCCGGTCTGCGGCAAGCCTGTCCCCGGAGTCACGATCGCGAGCCCGTGACGAAACAACGCGGACGGCGCCCCGGCGAGATCGCCGGGGCGCCTTTCCGTGCCAGAGTCCGCTAGGCGGCGGTCGCGGTGCCCAGGTAGCGGCGCAGCACTTCCTCTCCGGCGCCGGAGGCGGGCCCGGTCCACACGGCGGCGCCGCGGGAGATGACCGCGCACTCGTCGGCGAACGCGAGGGCCCGGTGAACGAACTGCTCGATCAGGACGATGGCGACCCCGGCCTCGCGGGCCCGGGCCAGTCCCTCGAACACGGCGTCGACCATGAGCGGCGCCAGCCCGAGTGACATCTCGTCAGCGATGACCAGCTTGGGCCGCAGGATCAGCGCCCGGGCCAGGGAGACCATCTGCTGCTCGCCGCCCGACAGCGTTCCCGCGGTCTGCTTGCGGCGCCGGCCGAGCACCTCGAAGAACTCGTAGCCGCGCTGGACGGCGCGGGCGCGTTCCGCGCGCGGCAGCGTGACGGCCGCCATCCGGAGGTTCTCCGCGACGGTGAGGCCGGTGAAGACGCCGCGTCCCTCGGGCAGGTACACCAGGCCGGCCCGCCGGATCCGCTCCGGCCGTTTCCCCGTCACGTCCTCTCCGTCGAAGACGACGGATCCCGACCGGACGGGGACAAGGCCGCTCGCCGCGCGGGCGATGGTGCTCTTGCCCGCCCCGTTGGCGCCGAGCACGGCCAGGACGCTGCCGTACCCGGCCGACAGCGACAGATGCGACAGGGCGAGCGCACTGCCGTACCGCACCCCTATGTCCGTCAGCCGCAGCAGCGGCTCGTGATCTGTCACGATGTCACCTCTTCGTTCGCGGGGCCGCCGGCGGTGCCGGGAGCGGAACTACTGTCCTGCCCGAGGTAGGCGGCGCGCACCCGCGGGTCATCCCGCACCTGGTCCGGGGCTCCCTGGGCGATGAGCGTGCCGAAGTCCAGCACGTACACGGAGTCGGCCAGGCCGAAGA
>WRBL01000414.1 GCA_009784565.1 Streptosporangiales bacterium
CCCTCCGGCGAAGTTCTTTCCCGACTCCTTCGCCTACCTGACCGACATGATGACCGGGCAGCCGGACAGCAAACGCGGGAACGGCTACGCGTTCTTCCTCGCGCTGCTAAGGCCGCTGCACAGTTTCGAGATCGTCACCGGGCTGCAGGCGCTGCTGGGACTGGTGATGGGCCTGGCGATCTACCTCGTGCTAAGGAGGAGAGGCCTGCCCGCGTGGGGAGCGACACTGTGCGCGCTGCCAGGGCTGTTCGATGTCTATGAGATCGAGATCGAGCACACGATCTCGTCGGACGCGCTGTTCTGCGTACTGGTGACGGTATCGGTGGCCCTGCTGTGCTTCTGGGACCGTCCGCCGTGGGCCGCCGTGGTGGCCGCCGGGCTGATGACCGGGTACGCGTCCACCGTCCGTGACGTCGGCGAACCGCTGCTCCTGCTCGTTGTCGCGGGTATGGCCGCGCGCCGGATGGGGTGGCGGCGGATCGCGGCGGCCGCGGCGGCCGGGATCGCCCCGATCGCTGCCTACATGATCTGGTTTCACTCCGGCACCGGGCAGTACGCCATGAACGACGCGGGCGCGTTCCTGTACGGCCGGGTGCAGGCCTTCGCCGAGTGCCCGGAGATGAGCCCGCCGGCGGACCTGCGGGTGCTGTGCGACCCCCGGCCGCCCGCCCGGCGGGAGGGCATCAACCACTACGTCTGGGCGGCCGATCAGCCGCTGATGGAACTGAGCGGCGGCGCGAGCCAGAACGAGTTCACGCCCGCGCACAGCGCGATGGGCAGGAGGTTCGCCGAGCGGGCGATCGAGTCCCAGCCGCTGGACTACGCCGGGTCGGTGGCCCGGCAGACCCTGACGACGTTCGACTGGAACCGCGTCAACGCCAACAACGCGGACGGCAACAACATGGGGAGCGGCTCGAACTTCCAGTTCCGGAAGACGGCTCTCGGCCTGGGACCGTGGACCAAGCCCGCTTCACCAGCCGCGCGGGCGACGCGGGCCTTCGGTGATCCCGGCTTCGCCCTGACCCGGGTCCGCGGGCCGTGGGCGCCGTTCCTGTGGTTCTACCAGCACGTGTACCTGCGGGGTCCGCTGCTGGCGGCGATCATGGTGATCGGGCTGGGCGGCGTCGCGGCCGGGATGCGCCGGAAAGCGTGGCGGGAAAGCCGCTGGGGAGGTCTCGCGCTGCTCCCGTGGCTGGTCGGTGCCGCGCTGGTTATCCTGCCGCCGATGACTGCCGGGTTCAGCTACCGGTATGTCCTGGCGGGTGTCCCGCTGCTGTGCCTGGCCGCCGGCCTGGCATTTACCCGTAGCCGTCGCGCGGGTCAGGTCTGGAGGGGCTTGAGTTCGGAGGCGAGGCCGTCGGTGAACTCGTCGGCCGGCATGTCCGGGGTGATCGCGCGGACGACGAACTTGCTGAGGCCCTGGGCCGCGAACTCCTCGATGCGCTGGCGGGCGCCCGGCCAGCCTTCCGCGACCAGGTCTTCCGGATCGGTGCCGGGGCGGCGGCGGGCGACGGATTCGGCGTAGGCGGCCGGGATCGGGCCGAACGACACCGCGATGTTCATGCCGAAGTGCTCGGGGTCGACCTCCCGGTGAGCCTCGGCCGCGGCGGCCTGGACCGTGCGCACCGCCTCGCCGGCTTCGGCCGGAGCCATGAACGAGCCCAGCCAGCCGTCACCCAGGCGGCCGATGCGCCGGAGCGCGCCGGGGGCGGAGCCGCCGAGCCAGATGTCGAGCGGCTTGGCGGGCTTCGGGCCGACATCGGCGTCGGTCACGTCGAAGAACCGGCCGCTGAAGGTGGCCGGGGAGTCGGCGGTGAGCAGGCGCTTGAGCAGGGTCAGCGCCTCGTCGAAGACGTCGCCCCGCCGGGCACCGGCCGGGATCGGGAACAGGTCCTTCTCCGCCGGCAGCGCGGGCTGCAGGCCGAACACCGGCAGCACCCGTCCCGGGGCCAGGACGGCCAGCGACGCCAGCTGCTTGGCCACGAGCACCGGATGCCGTCCGGGCAGGATCGACACCCCGCTGCCCGCCTTCAGGTGAGACGTCCGGGACAGGGCGAACGCGATCCCGGTGAGCGGTTCGACCGCGTCGCCGTAGACGCGCTCCGGCAGCCACAGCGAGTCGATCCCCGCCGCCTCGAGCCGGTCGACGGCCCCGGCGAAGTCACTGTCGGACGCCAGCGACACTCCGATACGGATTTTCATGGTCAGGCTCGCCAGAAGTCGAAGGGGTCCTTGCCGGGGCGGAAGCCGGCCTGCTCGACAATGTCGACCGCCAGCTTGAACCGTCCCCCAACGCGTTCCGGGGTATGCGCGTCACTGCCGAACGACACGGCGGTGCCTCCCTCCTCGCGCCACCACCGGATCAGGTCCACCGAGGCCAGCGGCGACTTCGTGTTCAGCTCCAGTACCCGTCCCGTCCCGGCCAGCGCCCGCAGGGCCGTCCGGTATTCCTCCTCGAACGGGGCCTCGGTATACAGGTGAGGGCCCTTCGGCCAGTAGCGGCGAGGGAAATCGAGGTGGGCCAGGACCTGGAACAGGTCGCTGCCCTCGATGAGCCGGACCAGTTCGGCGAAGTAGTAGCGCATCGCCTCGTCGTGGCCCATCAGCCCGAACAGCGCGTCCGCGGCGATGATCCTCCCGTTGTACGGCACCGCGTGCAGGGAACCGAGGATCCGGTCGAAGTCGCCGCCGCCCACGATCTTCTCCGCGCTCGCGGCGAACAGGTGCGACTCTCCGGCCTCGACCCCGGACAGGATGCGAAGCTGGGGAAAGCGCTCCCGGCAATCGGCGATGTTGGCCAGGTAGCCGGTCACGTCCAGCGGCCTGATCCGGCCCCACCACCGGGCGTCCGTGGCGATCCCGGTGGCCTTGTCCCCGTCACCGCCGTCGGTGAACTCCAGATGCTCGGTGAACGCCAGCGACGGCAACCCGATCTCCAGGGCTCGTTCGCAATACCACTCCATCCGGGCGGCACCGGAGGTGTCGTAGGACCAGACCGTATGTACGTGATTATCCGCAGGCAGCACGCTTCTTATCCTGTCACGGCTGTCGATATTCGCGAAAACACGGCGTTACCAGCGACGGTCACGGGACGGGGCGGACGTGATCACGTACACCTGGTCGTCCGACGTGGTCTCCGTCCCCTTCGGGTCAGCGGATCCGGACCCTGATTCGCCGGAGACGGCTTCCAGCGCGTCCGTGTCCGAGGCCGGGAGCGAAGACTGGCTGCCGGCCGCCTTCATGATCTTGCCCCAGCGTTCTTCCCACTCGGTCTGGTCGCCGCCGCACGCCGTCACGTAGGCGATCAGCACCGGCAGCGTGGGCATGCGGAGCCCGCCCGCCGCCGATGCCAGCGTGCGCATCGTGTAGTGCGACTTCTCCGCCATCTCCGGGTAGTCCAGGCCCGCCTGGTTCCGCATCACCCGCAGGTCGCGCGCGAACGCGGCGATGCTGTCGGTCTCGATTGCCGCGATCGGGCCGGTCCCGGTGACCGGCTGGTCCTCGGGCAGGGCGCTGTCGCGCTGCCGGATGACCGGCCCGGCGTACTCGAAGCTGGCCTGGTGTTCCGGTCCGCCGTTGGGGGCCCCGCCGGGGCCGCCGGGCTGACCCGGGGCCGGACCGGGAGCGGTCCCCGGAGGAGGACCGCCGTAGGGGTTGCGCGGGACCTGTCCTGGGCCGAACTGGCCCTGGCCTGGCTGGCCCTGACCGGGGTATCCCGGACCGGGCTGCTGCGGACCGGGCCGCGGGGGCCAGTGCTGTCCCGGGCCGCCGGGGCCGACCGGGCCCGAACCAGGACCGTACGGGCGGCCGTAGGGACGGGCGTCCGGAGCCCCGGGGCCCGGCTGCCGGTGACCAGGGGGCCGCTGCCCGGGACGGGCTCCCCCCGGAGCGCCGTACGGGGGCTGCTGCCCGGAAGGCCGCTGTCCCGGGCGGCCGGGGTAGCGCGGTGCCGGGCCGGGCGGCGGTTGTCCGGGAGGCGCGTACCCGGGGCCCTGGGGGCCCGCTCCGGGACCGGGCTGAGGGCCAGGACCGCGTCGCGGCCCCGCTCCCTGCCCCGGCCACGGCTGGCCGGGAGCCTGGCCGGGTGCCGGAGCGTCGAACGGACGCGCGCCGCCGCGGTCGAACTCCGCTCCGGGCGGGCCGTAG
>WRBL01000415.1 GCA_009784565.1 Streptosporangiales bacterium
TCCAGCATCGGTGTTCAGCCGCGGCTGGCAGATGCTCCGTGACGGCGTCCTCCTCGACGACCTCGGCGCCAGCCTGCGGCGCGTCCTCACCGGTTACGTCATCGGCACCGCCCTCGCGGTCCCCGTCGGATTCGCCATGGGCTGGTACCCCGTGGTCCGCCGGCTGATCGAGCCGTGGCTGCAGTTCTTCCGCATGGTCCCGCCCCTCGCGGTCATCCCGCTGGCCATCGTGCTCATGGGCATCGGCGAGACGCCGAAGATCTTCGTGATCTTCCTGGCCGCCTTCCTGTCCTGCGTGGTGTCCACCTTCCAGGGCGTGGTGTCGGTGGACCCCACCCTGGTGAGCGCCGCCCGGGTGCTCGGCGCCGGGGACGCCCGGGTGTTCCTCGGCGTGGTGGTGCCCGCCTCCAGCCCCTTCATCCTGGTCGGCATGCGGATCGGCCTGGGCGCCGCCTGGGCGACCGTCGTCGCCGCCGAACTGATCGCGGCCCAGAGCGGGCTCGGCTTCCGGATGCAGCAGGCCCAGCTGTACTACGACCTGCCCACGATGTTCGTCCAGCTGATCGCCATCGGCACCGTCGGCCTGGCCATGGACCGGCTGCTCCTGCTCGCCGAACACCGGCTGACCGGGTGGCAGGAAAGGAGGTAGGGCCATGCCCTCCATCGAGTTCAACGAGGTCCGCCGCGACTTCGGTTCCAGGGCCGGAGGCTTCCTGGCCCTCGACGGCGTGAGCCTCACCATCGAGGACGGCGAGTTCGTCACGGTCGTCGGCCCCTCCGGTTGCGGCAAGAGCACCCTGCTCAACGTCGCCGCCGGCCTGCTCGACGCCACCGCCGGTTCGGTCACGGTCGACGGCGAGGAGGTGCGCGGCCCCAGCCCGGAGCGGGGCGTCATCTTCCAGCAGTACGCGCTGTTCCCGTGGATGACCGTCAGCCAGAACGTCGAGTTCGGCCTGAAGGTCGCCGGTGTGGGCCGGGCCGAACGCCGGGCCGCGGCCCGGCGCGTGATCGACATGGTCGGCCTGGCGGACTTCGCCGACGCGCTGCCCAAAACGCTGTCCGGCGGCATGAAGCAGCGCTGCGCCATCGCGCGGGCGTACGCGGTGGACCCCAAGGTCCTGCTCATGGACGAGCCCTTCGGCGCCCTCGACGCCCTCACCCGGGTCCGCATGCAGGACGCGCTGCTGGAGACCTGGAGCCGGGACCGCCGCACGGTCATGTTCATCACCCACGACGTCGACGAGGCGGTCTACCTCGCCAGCCGGGTCGTCGTCATGGCCGCCCGCCCCGGGCGCATCCACCGGATCGTCCCCGTCGACCTGCCCTACCCCCGCACCGAGGAGATGCGGCTGTCCGCCGAGTTCGCCGACCTGCGAAGGCAGGTCTGGAACGCCGTCTACCACCAGCCGAGCACGCTCGAAGGAAACAGCTCATGAAGCGCAGAACCACCGCCCTGTGGGCCGCCGCCACCGTCCTCCTCGTCACCGCCGCCACCGGCTGCGGCTCCTCGTCCTCCGGCTCCGGCAGCGGGACCACCTCGGTCACCTTCGGCTACATAGCGGACTACAGCGGTTCGGCCGCCCTGGCCGTCGCCGCGGAGCAGCACCTGTGGGAGAAGGCAGGACTGGACCCCAAGCTCCGGGTCTTCACCAACGGCCCGCTCCAGGTGCAGGCGCTCGGGGCCGGCGACCTCGACTTCGGGTACCTGGGCCCCGGCGCCCTCTGGCTCCCCGCTTCCGGGAAGGCCAAGATCATCGCCGTCAACATGCTCGGCCAGGCCGACCGCGTCATCGCCCGCCCCGGTACGGGGATCACCAGCCCCGCGGACCTGAAGGGCAAGAAGGTCGCCGTGGCCGAGGGCACCTCCGGTGACATGATCCTCGACCTGACGCTGAAGCGGGCCGGCCTCAAGCCGTCCGACATCACCCGGGTCGTCATGGACCCGAGCACCATCGTCACGGCCGTCTCCTCCGGCCACGTGGACGCCGCGGCCATCTGGTACCCGCTGATCGACATCATCAAGAAGCGGGTGCCCGATCTCGTCGAGGTCAGCCGCACCGAGGACTTCTACCCCAAGCTCACCTTCCCCAACGTCTTCGTGACCCGGCCCGAACTCCCCGGCAAGAAGCCGGAACTGGTCCGCAAGGTCACCTCCGTGCTGCGGCAGGCGGACGACTGGATCGTCGCCCACCCCCAGGAGTCGGAGAAGGTCACCGCCGGCTTCCTCAAGGTGCCGGCGGAGCAGCTCGCGGGATCCACCAAGTACGTGAAGCTCCTGTCCTCGAAGCAGTTGACGGATCTCGGCACCAACGGCACCGTCGACGGCTGGTTCAACGGCCTGGCCGACACCTTCACGAGCATGGGCAAGCTCAAGTCGCCCGCCGACGCGAAGGACTACTACCTGGGCGACCTCTACAAGGCCGCCGGCACCCCGCAGTAGCGGACTCCGCCTCGGCCCCGGTCCCGTCCCGTTCTCGTCCCCGCTCCCGTTCCCGCGCACGCCGCCGCTCGCGGCGAAGAGAGGATCCTTCCGCATGCCCGACGCCATCCCCTCGGGAGAGCCCCCGCCCTCGCGTGGCGGCGGCGCATGCTGCGGACCGTCCCGCGAGCCGGCCGCGGCGGAGGCCACCCCGATCCGCGCGGCCGCGCCCGTGCCCGCGGCGGACGGCGCCCCGGCTCCCGCCCCCCGGCAGAGGGGGCGGGACGCCCTGGACGGCATGGTCGCCATCCCGGGCGGCACCTTCTGGATGGGCGGGGACGACGCCGACGCCGTCCCGGGCGACGGCGAGGGACCGGTCCGGCAGGTCACCCTCCAGCCCTTCCACATCGACGCCACCGCGGTCCCCAACGCCCGGTTCGCGGACTTCGTCCAGGCCACCGGGTACACCACGGAGGCCGAACGGTTCTCGTGGTCGTTCGTGTTCGCCGGCTTCGTCCACCCGGGCGCCCGCGGGTACGTCATCGACGCGAGGGTGCCCGGCGCGCCCTGGTGGCGGGCCGTCCGCGGAGCGTCCTGGCTGGCCCCGGAGGGGCCCGGCTCCACGGTCGACGACCGCCCCGACCACCCCGTGGTGCACGTGTCCTGGCGGGACGCCGCCGCCTACGCCGCCTGGGCCGGGAAGCGGCTGCCCACCGAGGCCGAGTGGGAGCGCGCCGCGCGCGGGGGGCTGGACCGCAAGCGGTTCCCCTGGGGCGACGAGTTCACACCCGGCGGCCGGCACCTCTGCAACATCTGGCGCGGCGAGTTCCCGGCGCGCAACACGGCCGAGGACGGCCATCGTTCGACGGCTCCGGTCGACGCCTTCCCGGCCAACGGCTTCGGACTCCACAACATGGCGGGCAACGTGTGGGAGTGGTGTGCGGACTGGTTCAGCCGCGACTGGCACGCCACCGACGCCCCCAGGACCCGCGTCGACCCGACCGGTCCTCCCACCGGCAACGCACGCGTGATGCGCGGCGGATCCCACATGTGCCACCACTCCTACTGCAACCGCTACCGGGTCGCCGCCCGCACCGCCAACGCTCCCGACAGCTCGGCCGGCCACATGGGATTCCGCTGCGTCAGCTCCGGCTGACAGACCGGCCCGGCCCGAACGTCCCCCCGCCGCACGGCGTTCCGGCTCAGCGGGCCTCCTTGCGTTCGAGGTCCGGGGTGCCCTGGACCGGCACGGGGACGGGGCCGGAGTCCGCGGGTGCGGGGGAGGCGGGGGAGGTCGTGTCCAGGACGGCCGCGATCTGCCCGCGGCGGGAGCAGCCCAGCTTGGTGAGGATGTGCTCGACGTGCGAGTCCGCCGTGCGTTTGGAGATGACGAGCTGCTCGGCGATCTCGCGGTTGGACATCCCCGTGGCGACGAGTTCGGCGATCTCGCGTTCGCGCCGGGTCAGCGCGTCCAACCCGGCCGGGGCGCCCGGGCCGGCCGGCCGCTCGGGCACCGGTTCCTCGGCGTCCTCGGCGGCGAGGGTGACCGCGAGCTCGTCGTCCAGTTCCGTGCCCTGGCGGAAGAGTTCGCTGAAGCGGGCCTGCCCGAGCTGCTCGGTGACCTGTGCGACGACCCGCTGGTGGTCGCGGGCCAGGCTGGGCCGGCCCCACATCAGGATGACGTCCCCGGCGCGGAA
>WRBL01000416.1 GCA_009784565.1 Streptosporangiales bacterium
GCCGGAGAGCAGGTCGTGCAGGGGCATCATGCGGTGCGAGGGGACGAACAGGTCCTCGACGCTGACGGAGCAGCTGCCGGTCCCGGCCAGGCCCATGGCGTGCCAGTCGTCGTTCACCGTCAGCTCGCTGACCGGGACGAGGGCGTAGCCGAGGCTGTCGGTGCCCTCGATCGTGGCGGCCAGGTTGTCCCAGCTGGCGCCCTGGACCCCGGAGTTCCACTTCCAGGTCCCGCTGAGCCGGTACCCGCCCTCGACCGGGGTCGCCGTGCCGGTCGGCGCGAACGCCCCCGCCGTCCGGGGCGAGGGGGACGCGAAGACCTCCTTCTGCGCGGCGGCGGGATACAGGCGCGTCATCCACACGTGCGCGGCCCACGTGGTGCATACCCACGCCGTCGACGGGCAGGCCGACGCCACGTCCGCGATGATCGGGTACTGCTCCGCGAGTGTCGCGTCGACCCCGCCGTGGCTCACCGGCACCGTCAGCTTGAAGAACCCGGCGTCGGCCAGCAGCGTCACGTTCTCGTCGGCGATCCACCGCCGCCGCTCGCCCTCCGCCGCGTTGGCCGCGATCGCGGGCAGCGCCGCCCGCACCCGCTCCGCGATCTCCCCGACCGGCCCGTCGGTAACCGTCATCAACCGCTCCCTAACATCCCGTAACCCCCGTCCATCCAACGCGCGCCCAGGACCCCGGCGCAATACGGATCGTTGAGGTTTCGCGAAAGCGTGCCCGTCCGGGCAATCCCGGCGGTCCTCACGGGCAACCCGCCGGGCAGTCCGCCGCGGCCGCCGAGTTCATCTCCAACGGAGAGGGCGTCTCGGTGAACACGGGCTACCGCGCGTCGTCGTCTGCGCTTCCTGGCCGTCTGCGCTTCCTGGCCGTCGAGGGCCCTCGCGACCCGCACCAGACGGAGCGCCAGGAGGCTGGCCCGGGGCATAGGGCGCGAGCTGGTCTTGGCGTGAGATGATTTACCGGATATATCCGGTCAGGTTCAGCACCATCTGGCGCCCTATGCCGTGGTCGCGGGCGGAAACCCGCCCGGTGGATCGTTGAACAGAGTGAGCTGGCCGCGAACGTTGGGAAGCACGTGGTCAGCGGCACAGGGCTGGCGCAGCCGGCCCTGCAGCCAGGCCGTGAGCCACTCCGCGAGGGAAATCCCCTGGCAGAGCAGCCCCAGTCATGCAGCCACAGCATGTGGCGAGGCACCTGCGGATCTGGATCAGAACCGAACGCCTGATGCACGTCCACCAGGTCTGCCCAGTCCGAATGGAGAGACGGTCCTTCAGGGTCCGGAGCGCCGAGGATGCCTCCGTGACCTGGCCCGAACCCGCCGTTCGAAACCTCCAGGAACAGCCGTCGCAGCAGCGGCGGCAGGGGATATCCGATCGTTTCCTCCACCTCTTCGATGGCCTCAGCGGTGGCCACCGGGCACCGTCCGGCGTGCTCCCGCGACTCCATGCGGGCGCGGATCGCCTCGAACACCGTGTCGTCGCATACCCGCTCCACGCCCTGAGTATCCCGGGACGTCAGACGCGGTCGAAAGCGGCGGCGTAGCGGAAGGCGCCGCGCAGGTCAGACAGGCAGCGGGTCAGCGCGCGGACCTGGAAGTGCTCTCTCCAGCCCGGGTCGGGCGGGACGATCCCGTGCGCGGCGCAGGGCCGGAATCCGAACCACCGGTAGTACCGGGGATCGCCCAGCAGGCCGACCAGGGGCTCGCCGAGCGCGTCGGCGGCGCCGAGAACCGCGTGCATCAGGGCCGAGCCGACCCCGCGCGCCTGCTGGTCCGGATGCACGGATATCGGGCCGAGCGCGAGCACGGGAACCTCGCCGACGTGCGCCCGGCTGCAGACCACGTGCCCGATGATGTCGTCGTCTCCAGTGCCCGTCGCGACCAGGGAGAGCCGGGGCAGCCACGCGTCGCTGTCCCGGAGCGCCTCCACCAGCGGCGCCTCGGCCGGCACCTGCCCCTCGGGGACCGCTCCGCCCTCCCGCCGGGGCCGGGTGAACGCGGCGATCGTGACCGCCCGGATCCCGTCGATGTCCCGGTCCGTCTCACGTCTGATCAGCATGCGCCCACGATGCGCGGGCCCGGTCCCCGCCGCAACTCAATATCAGCCGACCGGAAGCACGGTAGTCGCTGGTGAACGACACAAACCGGGTTATCGCATGATGTGCCCCCGGGACAGGCGACCTGTTTCCGGCTTTCGGCCTGTTTTCCTGGAATGAACGCACGCTTACGATCCGGGATTATGGGAGACGACGATGCCGGCCGCGCCCTTGACGGTGTCCGGGTCCTGGACCTGACCCATCAGGTGGCCGGGCCGTCCGCGACGCTCATGCTGGCCTTCCTGGGCGCGGAGGTGGTCAAGGTCATCGCGCCGGGCAGCCGGGACAGCTATGACGCGACCCCCTTCTACCTCAACAACGCCAGCAAGAAGTCCGTCGAGCTGAACCTGAAAAGCGAATCCGGCCTGGCGACGGCGAAAGCGCTGGCCGCGAAGGCCGACATCTTCGTCGAGAACTTCAGCCCCGGTGTAATCGATCGTCTCGGCCTGGCCTACGGCACGCTCCGCGAAATCAACCCGAGGCTGATCTACGCTCAGGTGAAAGGGTTCGCGGAGGATTCCCCGTACCGGGATTTCCCGTGTTTCGACCCGATCGCGCAGGGCTTTTCCGGCGGCTCGTCGATTACCGGGGAGCCCGGCGGGCTCCCGATGAAACCGGGCCCGGACGTCGGCGACACCGGTACCGGCATGCTGCTGGCGCAGGCGATCCTGGCCGCCCTCTACCAGCGCGAGCGCACCGGAGAGGGCCAGCGGGTCCAGGTCGCGATGACCGACCAGGTCGCGACGTTCATGCGAATTCACTACGGTTTCCCGATCGACCGCCGCATGGACACGCCCCGGTTCGGCAACGGGCCGCCGTTCCTGGTGCCGACCGCGCCGAGCGACATCTACCCGTGCCCGCCGTTCGGCCCCAGCGACTACGTCCACATCCACTGCGGCAACGACCGGCAGTGGGCCCGGATGGCGGGCCTCATCGGCCGCGAGGACATGATCACCGACGAGCGCTACGCGACGATGGCGGCCCGGGGCGAGCACCAGGCCGAGGTCGACGCGGTCGTGCGGGACTGGGCCAAGACCCTGTCCAAGATGGACGCGATGCGGGCCCTGGGCGACGCGGGCGTCCCGGCCGGGGCCCTGCGCTCCACTACCGAGGTCCTGGGGGACCCCGACCTGCGCGAGCGCGGCATCTTCGTCACCGTCGATGACCCCGGCCGCGGCCCGGTCACCATCCCCGGCTACCCGGTCCGCATGTCGGCTTCGCCGCCGCGCGTGGCGGCGCCGCCCCAGCCGGGCGCGGACACCGAGCGGGTCCTGCGGGATTGGCTGGGAGACTCGCGGTGACCCCCCGTTCCGTGGCGATCGCCGGCATCGGCCAGACCGCCTATGCCAAGGCGCTGCCCGAGACCGCGTGGGAACTGGCGATCCAGGCCATCCTGGCCGCCTGCGCCGACGCGGGTGTGGACGTGGCCGACGTCGACGGGATGTGCCGGTTCACCGCGCCGTTCGAGAACGTCACCGAGGCGATGCTGGTCCGGGCCCTCGGCATCGGGGAACTGTCGTTCTTCGCGCAAGCCCCGCACGGCGGCGAGGCCCTCGGTGCCGTCCTGGCCCAGGCCGCCGCGGCGATCGAGGCCGGCCTGGCGAAGATCGTCGTGGTGTACCGGGCGCTGTCGCAGTCCAAGAGCGGCCGCTTCGGCCGGGCGGACGGCGGCGGGCCCAGCGGCGGCAAGCCGGCCGACCCCGACGCGGACGTCGTGGTGCCCGAGGCCGACAACCTGTCGTTCGCCTGGCCCTACGGGCTGATGTCCCCGGGCCAGCTGTTCGCCCTGTGGGCCGCCCGGTACGAGGCGGAGCACGGGCTCACCCGCGACCAGCTCACCCGCGCCCTGGGCTCGATCGCGATCACCCAGCGGGCCTACGCCAACCGGAACCCGAACGCCATGATGCGCGACCGGACCATGGACTGGGAGTCCTATTCCAGCGCCCGGATGATCTCCGAGCCGCTGCGCCTGTTCGACCTGTGCCTGGAGAACGAC
>WRBL01000417.1 GCA_009784565.1 Streptosporangiales bacterium
TCGGTGACGTACCCGGCGAGCTGGACGGCGAGCTGCCGGTAGGAGAGGCCGGGCCGCCAGGACCCGATATGCACCTCGTACACGCTCATCGGGCTGGTGACCGGCTGCCTCGCCGCGCGCGCCGCTATCCAGTCCGTGTCCGCCCACTCGTAGGACGACTCGTACACGACGGACGCGGTGGCCGGCGGGGTCTCGGCCAGCGCGGCCATCGGGTCGGCCTTCTCCCGCCAGACGCCGTCCGGCCCGCAGACCGAGTACTTGTACCGGGTCCCGGACCCGACGCCGGGCACGAACAGTTCCCAGACCCCGGTGCCGCCGAGCGAGCGCATCGGGTGGGCCCGGCCGTCCCAGAAGTTGAAGTCGCCGATGACCCGGACGCCGCGGGCGTTCGGAGCCCACACCGAGAACGCGGTCCCCTCTTCCCGCGCCCGCGCGCCGAGGGCGTGCCACAACTGCTCGTGCCGTCCCTCCGCGATGAGGTGCAGGTCGAACTCGCCGACCGTCGGGAGATGGCGGTACGGGTCATCTTGCGGGGAGCATGACGCGGGGGAGCCGCCGCTATCCGTTAGGGATGATGATTTGTCGTAATGAACTTCAAGCCGGTAATCCGAAACGGATCTCCGGTCCGGCTCCAGCGTCACCTCGAACACCCCTTGGTGCCGGTGGGGCATCGGGTGACGGCTGCCGTCGGGCAGCACCGCCGTGACGGAGGAGGCCAGGGGACGCAGGGCACGGATGGTCAGGCCGCCGGGGCCGGGATGGGCGCCGAGGATGGAGTGCGGGTCGTGGTGCTGTCCGGCGACGAGCCGCTCGATTTCGCCGAGGGCCGCCGGCGACGTGGGCAGTTCGTTAAATGTCATGCTCGTGTTCTGTCGTGGGGCGGGACTTACAGGTCCGCCAGCGAGTCAAGAGGAATAGGCAGCCAGGACGGGCGGTGCCTGGCTTCGTATAGCACTTCGTAAACGGCCTTGTCGAGTTGGAAGGCCCGCAGCAGCGGGGCGTTCTCGCGAGTGTCGAGGCCGCCGGCGTCGGCGTACCCGGAGCAGAAGGCGCCGCTGTTCCTGCGGATCCAGTCCCGGGCGGTCTCCGCCTGGGAGTCGGCGTCCGGCCGGCCGATCAGCTGATGCCGCGCGGCGTAGTCGAACGACCGGAGCATGCCGGCCACGTCCCGCAGCGGAGAGGAACGGGCCCGGCGCTGGGCGAGCGGGGCGGCGGGCTCCCCCTCGAAGTCGAGCACGACCCAGCCGCTGTCCGGGGTGCGCAGCACCTGGCCCAGGTGATAGTCCCCGTGTACCCGCTGGACGGGAATCCGCCCCCGGAACCTGGCCAGCTGGGAGTAGGCGTCGCCTATCGCTTCGGCGTACTTGTTCAGTTCGGGGACGGCCGCGGCGGCCTGGTCCAGCTTGCGGAACATGCCGTCCGCCAGTTCCCTGATCGCGTCCGGCCCGACCTCGTCGGTGCCGAACGCCTCCGCCATGGCCGCGTGAATCTCCGCGGTGGCCTCGCCGAGGCGGCGGGCCTCGCCGGAGAAGTCGCCGCCCGCGTCGGCCGCCCGCGCGTGCGGGACGGCGTACAGGTCGCGGACGCTCGTGGCGGCCAGGGACCAGCCGTCGGTGGCCAGCCGGAGATAGCGGGAGAGGATGGCCAGGCTGGTCGGGGCATCGTCCAGCCGGGTCTCGATCCAGCCCAGCGGCTCGGCGATGTGGCCGGCTTCGGCGCGGGCGAGCGCGGTGGTCACCTCCAGGTCCGGGTTGGGCCCGGGCCAGACCCGGCGGAACACCTTGAGGATCGACTCCTCGCCGTACACCAGGCTGGTGTTGGACTGCTCGTTGGTGATGACGAGGCTGTCCAGGCCGGTGTCGAATTCCGCGCCGTCGACGGAGCGCAGCGCCAGGCCGCCGATCCGCCGGCCGGCGGCGATGCCCTCGATCAGCGGCCTGGTCAGCTCCGAGTCGTGCAGAGCGTCGTACAACTGCCGCCCGTCCCCGGAGGAACCGATCCGAGCGTGCTCCAGGCGCTCGGGCAGGGATGCGCGGAGGCCGACGGGGACCTGGTAATAATCCGAGGTCTCCCCGTTACGTACGGTGACTATCAGGTGGCGAAGCTCCGGGTCGCCCGTCGTGACCTGGGTATCGGCCACGACAGTGAGATCACGCAGTTCGCGTCCTTTCCCGGCGAACCACCGTTGATCTACCAGCCACGTCGCTAGCGCGTCCTCGAAAGCCATCGGCCTCGCTCATTCGTGTCAAAACGGGTAACACCAGGCTGCCCGGTCCCCTAGTGATCATTCCTCCCGGGGCGGGGGAAGCTGAAACCAGTAGAACCCGTGTCCCGGCAGGGTGAGCAGGTAGGGGAGCTCGCCGATCGGCGGGAACGTCACCCCGCCCATGCACTCGACCGGCGTGACGCCCATGAACCGCCGAAGGTCCAGCTCAACCGGCTGAGGGAACCTTGACAAGTTGTTTACGCAGAGTACACGGTCGGTCGGGTCCTGCTCCGGCGGGGCGTCCTCGCCGCCCGGCTGGTGCATGTTCAGCGCGCCGTCGGCCGCCGCGGGCTCGTACTCCCGGACGAAGGCCAGCACGCTCGGGTTGCTGCTCGTGAGCTCCTCGTAGGCGCCCAGGCCGAAGACCGGGTGCTGCTTGCGGATCTCGAGCATCCGCCGGGTCCAGTGCAGCAGGCTCTGCGGGCTGCGCTGCTGGGCCTCGATGTTGAGCGACTGGTACCCGTAGATCGGGTCGGTGACCGCGGGCAGGTACAGCCGCTGCGGGTCGCAGGTGGAAAAGCCGCCGTTGCGGTCGGGCGTCCACTGCATCGGGGTCCGGACCGCGTCCCGGTCGCCGAGCCAGATGTTGTCGCCCATGCCGATCTCGTCGCCGTAGTACATGACCGGCGAACCGGGCAGGGACATCAGCAGCGCGGTGAACAGCTCAAGCTGGTTGCGGTCGTTGTCCAGCAGCGGGGCCAGGCGGCGGCGGATGCCGATGTTGGCCTTCATGCGCGGGTCCTTGGCGTACTCCGCGTACATGTAGTCCCGCTCGTCGTCGGTGACCATCTCCAGCGTGAGCTCGTCGTGGTTGCGCAGGAAGATGCCCCACTGGCAGTTCGCCGGGATCTTCGGGGTCTGCGCCAGGATCTCGGAGATCGGGTACCGCTGCTCCCGCCGTACGGCCATGAAGATGCGGGGCATCAGCGGGAAGTGGAACGCCATGTGGGCCTCGTTGCCGCCGGTCTCGGCGTCGCCGAAGTACTCCACGACGTCCGCGGGCCACTGGTTGGCCTCGGCGAGCAGCACCCGGTCCGGGTAAAGCTCGTCCACCTCGGACCGGATCCGCTTCAGGTACTCGTGCGTCTCCTTGAGGTTCTCGCAGTTGGTGCCCTCCCGCTCGTACAGGTAGGGGACCGCGTCCAGCCGGAAGCCGTCGATGCCGAGGTCCAGCCAGAACCGCAGCACCTCGATCATGGCGTCCTGGACCTTCGGGTTCTCGAAGTTCAGGTCCGGCTGGTGGGTGAAGAACCGGTGCCAGTAGTACTGGCCGCGCACCGGGTCGAACGTCCAGTTGGACGTCTCGGTGTCAACGAAGATGATGCGGGCGTCGGCGTACCGCTCCGGGTCGTCGCCCCACACGTAGAAGTCCCCGTAGGGGCCGTCCGGGTCCTCCCGGCTGGCCTGGAACCAGGGATGCTGGTCACTGGTGTGGTTCATGACCAGGTCCGCGATGATCCGGATGCCCCGCTTATGGGCCTCCTTGATCAGCTCCACGAAGTCCCCGATGTTCCCGTACTCGGGCAGGATCTGCATGTAGTCGGAGATGTCGTACCCGCCGTCGCGCAACGGCGACCGGTACAGCGGCAGGAGCCAGACACAGTCGATGCCCAGCCACTGCAGGTAGTCCAGCCGGGAGGTCAGGCCCTTGATGTCCCCGGTGCCGTCGCCGTTGGAGTCCTGGAAGCCGCGCACTACTACCTCGTAGAAGACGGCGCGCCGGTACCAATCCGGGTCGCGCGACTGCTCGAGGGTAAAATCGGGGACCGATTCCGCGGGCTGGGGAACGGATGTCCCGGCGGAA
>WRBL01000418.1 GCA_009784565.1 Streptosporangiales bacterium
GTCTGGTGGGTGCGGTGCCGGGCGTTGCCCTTCTTGCCGCCGTAGGAGGGCGAGACCAGCGTCTCCGGGACGTGCAGCCCCGGGCGCAGCGGGCCCTGGTCCGGGTCGAACAGCGCGGTTAGCGCGCCCGAACGATGCCAGCCGCGGGGGAGCAGCGAGTGCTCGTTCTCCTTGCCGCGGAAGTCGATGCCTCGCTCGGCATGGTCGTCGAGCTTCTCGCCGTGCCGGATGATGTAGATGACGCGGGGCGGCGGGGACTCCTGGCTCACTCCCTCACCATAACGAGGAGAGCGTCACGGTTGGAGAGGATGAACTGCTTCAGGGACGGCGGGCGCAAGTCCAGCTTGGCCAGCTGCTCGCAGTCGCCCGACAGGGGAACCCGGACCGGGTCATAGGCGCCGCGGGAAGGGTCCTCGAACTCGGGACCGTGCCGTTTCGACAGGTCCAGCCCGGTCAGGCGCGCGACGAAATAGTGCTGCACCGTGAGACCGCCGTCGCCGCCGTCGAAGCTGTGCAGGAAAACGGCCGGAGTCGCGGCCGTCGCCTCGGCGCCCAGCTCCTCGGCCAGTTCGCGGTGGAGGGCGGCTTCGACAGACGCGTCCGTCGCGTCGACACCGCCGCCCACCGTGGACCAGTACGGCTCCTGGCCGGGCTTCGTGCGCTTGAACAACACCAGGCGGCCATCGTCATCGATCAGGATCGCCCGGGCCGAACGACGGGTGATGACCGCGTCGCGGTCGCGTGGAGCCCCCATGAGGAGAGACTACAGAGACGGCGCGGTTACGAAGGTCCGTTCGGTGGACGGGTGTCGGGTTGGGTCTGTCAGTCGTGGACGATGACGCCGCGGATGTTGTGCCCGGCTTCGAGGTCGGCGTAGCCCTGGTTGACGTCGTCGAGGGCGTACCGGCGGGTGATGAGCTCGTCGAGCCGGAGCTGGCCGGCCCGGTAGAGGCGGAGCAGCCTCGGGATGTCGTTCAGCGGGTTGCACATGCCGAACAGGTGGCCCTGGATGAGGCGCTGCCAGCCGACCAGGCCGCCGTCGGCCGGGAACTGGAGAGGGTTGCCGTCGCGCTTGCCCATGGAGGTGACCGTGATCTGGGCACCCTTGCCGGTGATCGCGGTGGCCTGGGCAACGACCTCGGAGTCAAGCGTGCCGACCGTGATGATCGCGTGGTCGGCCAGCTGGCCGCGGGTCAGCTCGACCACGGCCTCCTGGGCCTCGCCGGCGGTGGCGAACGTGTGGGTGGCGCCGAACTTGCGGGCGTTCTCCCGCTTGAAGGCCACCGGGTCCACCACGATCACGTGGGCGGCACCGGCGTAGCGCGCGCCCTGAACGGCGTTAGTGCCGACACCGCCGGCGCCGAAGAGGACGACGGTCTCGCCGGCGCGGACCCCCGCCGCGTACACGGCCGAGCCCCAGCCCGTGGGCACGCCGCAGCCGACCAGGGCCGCGATCTCGAGCGGGATGCCGTCCTCGACCGGGACGCAGGAGTGCTCGGACACCACCGCGCGCTCGGAGAAGGTGCCGAGCATGCAGAAACCGCCCAGGTCGGTGCCGTCATCGTCATGGAAGCGGAACGTGCCGTCGGCCAGCATGCCGGTGCCGATCTCGGCGCCGTGGTCGCAGAGGTTCTGCCGTCCCGTGGAGCAGTAGCGGCAGGTGCCGCACGCCGGGATGAACGAGCACACGACGTGGTCGCCGGGCCGGACCCGGGTCACGCTCGGGCCGACCGCCTCGACGATGCCCGCACCCTCGTGGCCGCCGACCATGGGGAGCCGTCCGGCGTCGCCGGTCCGCAGGTGCTCGTCGGAATGGCACAGGCCCGACGCGGCGAACTTGACGCGGACCTCGCCTTGCCGCGGTTCGTCGAGTTCGAGTTCGGTGATTTCCCACTGCTTGCCGGGCTCCCGGATGACCGCTGCCTTGGTCCGCATGCTCTCAGTGCTACATCGAGGCGACGACCGCGACAAGAGCCCTTTCGCAGGCGGCTTCGTGAGCCTGTGCCCCGGCCGGGTGATCTTGAACGTTCACATCAAGGATTTCGTAAATGATCTTGGTGCTACATATTGAAATACATATATCATAGGTGTAGTGTTCGAGTTGACAGGTGAGGGGGTGATCCGGGATGTGCGTTGACGGCGACGGGGGGCCGGGCAGCTACGGCGAGGCGCTGGCGATGGTCTCCTCCGGCCTGGATTACCTCGGCACGGCGGATCTCCCGGACGCGGTGCTGGGCGAGGTGCTGCTGGGCCTTCAGGCGGCGGGCGCGCGGCACGCGGCGGCGCGGGGCGCGGTGCTGTCCCGCTTCGACGCCGCCGACGCGCACGATCCCGAGGGGTATCAAAATAGCTCGTCGTGGCTGCGGGACCGGTCGGGGATGACCCGCCCGGCCGCCAGGCGGCAAGTCCGGCAGTCCCGGATCCTGCGGTCCCGGCCCCGCCTCGCCGGCGCGATGGGCCAGGGGATGCTGAGCGAGTCCTGGCTGGAGAAGATCATCGCCTGGACCCGCCCGGTCCCCGACGACATGCTCGACTTCACCGACCAGATGATCGTCGAAGTCCTGGAGGCGGGCGGGGACCTCGACGACTTCGCCAAAGTGATCGCCACGATCCTGGAGTCCGCGCATGCCCAGGACCAGCAGGACGCCGACCCGGACGACCCCGGCGCCGGGGACGATGACGGCGGCTTCGGGGACCGGTCGCTGTGCCTGGAGACCACGATGGACGGCGCCGGGGTCCTGCGCGCGAACCTCACCCCGGAGGCCGCCGCCGCGATCCGGGCGGTCCTGGAGTGCCTCGGAAAACGGAACGGGAAACAGGACACCCGCACCCAGGCCCAGCGCGACCACGACGCGCTCCACGACGCGGCCGGCCGGCTCCTGGGGTCACGGCTGCTGCCGGACCGGGCCGGCAGCGACACTCGGGCGGAGGTCAGGATCGCGTTCGCGGACCTGGCGGGCCTGCCCGGCGGGCAGACCCTCACCGAGGCGTGGCTGACCGGAAGAACCGCCGAGCCCGGCTGGCTGACGGGGAAAGACGCCGAAGTGGCGGCATGTGACGCGCTGATCTCGCCGGTGGTGACCGCGACCCCGGACTGGGACGTGGCCGCGGAGATGATCGCGCTTGTCGCCGACGCGCTGGGCGCGCACCAGGCGGCCGCCCCGGAACCGGGCGCGGGCAGCGACGCGGACCGCCCGCCGGTCCCGCTGCCGGCCGAGGCCTGGGAAACCCTCCTGTACGCCGTCGGGAAGCTCGCGGTGAAGTTCGTGTCCGGGCCCGGGTCGATCGCCTCGCTCCTGCGGACCGGCCTGCTCCCGGCCCCTTTCACCGGCAAGAGCGTCCCCCTCGACATCGGGCTCAGCAGCCACATTCCCGACAGCATCCGCCGCGGCGTCATCGCCCGGGCCGGAGGACACTGCGAATGGCCCGGCGGCTGCGACGTCCCCGCGGCCGGCTGCGACGTGCATCATGTGAAGCACCGCAAGGACGGCGGGCCCACCAGCGTGGCGTCCTGCGCCCTGCTTTGCGGCTTCCACCACGACATCTGCGTGCATCGCTGGAACTGGGGCATCGACCTTCAGGCTGACGGGACGGTCACCGCGACCAGCCCCGACGGCAGCCAGGTCCTCCGGGGACACCCCAACCGGGCCCCGATACCGCCGCCGGCCGGAAGACCCCCGCCCGCCCGGGCAGCCTGACCGGCGACCGTCCCGCACCGGCGACAGGCACCTCAGCCACCACAACCAGGGACATCCAGCAACACGGCACTCGCCTGAGCCTGGTGGGCGGTACCGCCCCGAACGGGCCCTGCGGGCTGTCTTCCCTGGTCCTGCCCGGTCGTGGTGCGGCCTCTGCTGGCCGCTTCGCGGCCACCGGTGGGATACCCCCCGGACCCCCGGCCGACGGTCCAGGTCCGCTGTGGTGCGGGGCCATGCTCGGGCCAGGGTCCGCTGTCGCGGTCAGGTGACCGTAGTCCCGCTGGACGGTGCGGCCTTCAGGCCGGGCTGGCCCAGGCGGCCGGAACGGTCAGAGCAAC
>WRBL01000419.1 GCA_009784565.1 Streptosporangiales bacterium
AGGAGGCGTCCCGGTCCAGATCAGTTCGATGAGGACCTCGGTCTGGAGGGGCTCCTTGCTGGTCACCAGGGCAGCGAGGGTCGTCTGCGTGTGGCCCCGTGGGACTTTCAGCTTGTTCCCGTCGCAGATGGCCTCGGGCATGCCGAGCATTCTGAACTCCAACATAACCGTTCCCCCGGAAGATCCCAACCGTCCCGTTTGACTATGTTGGATGTACTCTACGCTTCTGTCTCGTTACGGTTACTCCGTAAATATGTATCGGTATTACGTAATGAGGGGTTTACGTCATTAAGCGTGACTGAATCGTAACTATTCACTCGCTTGTACGGGCGGCGGAGCGCCGGGCGTGCAGGGCGGTGAGCAGGAGCTGGGCCGACAGGGAGGCGCCGACGCCCTCCCCGGAACGCAGCCGCAGCCGGAGCAGCGGTTCCAGGCCCAGGTGGGTCAGGACGGCCGCGTGCGCCTGTTCGTTGCTGACCTGCCCGGCGACCAGCGCGCTCTGCACGGCCGGCTCCGCGCGCACCGCCAGGGCCGCCGCGACCGACGTGACCAGGCCGTCGAGCACGACCGGGACCCGGCGCCGGGCGGCGGCCAGCGTGGCCCCGGCCAGCAGCGCGATCTCCGGGCCGCCCAGGCTCGCCAGCAGGATCCACGGGTCGTCCAGCCGGGGCCCGTACGCGGCCCGGGCCCGGGCGACGGCGCGGGCGACCACGTCCCGCTTGCGGTCCATCATGGCTGTGTCGGCGCCGGCGCCGAGCCCGACGACTTCCGGCACCGGGAGGTCCAGGAGAGCGCTGGCCAGCGCCGCGGCGACCGTGGTGTTGCCGATTCCGGCCTCGCCCAGGCAGACCAGGCCCCGGTCGGCCAGGCGGTAGCCCAGCTCCTCGCCCTCGGTGACCAGGGCCCGGACGTCCTCGACGCTCATCGCGTCGGCGGCGGCCAGGTCCCCGGTCCCGCCTCCGGCCCGCGCGTACACCGCCTCGGTCCCCAGGCCCGCGTGCCGGGCCGTCACCGCTCCGAGCGAGACACCCCGCACGGTGGCGTCGAAGACGTCGGCCGTGACCGACGCCGGGTACGCGGACACCCCGAGCGCCGCGACGGGATGGTCGGCCGCCGCCAGCAGCAGGGTCCCGCCCGAGGGCGGTTCCGGGCTGAGCGCGAGCAGCCGGTTGACGCATGCGTCCAGGACGCCCAGGGCTCCCGGGACGGCCAGCAGGTCGTCGCCGCTGTCGCGGCCCGCGACCACCGCGCCCTGATCCGGCCCGGCCAGGTACGACGGCGGCTGAGCGGGCTCGCCCTCATCGGGCCAGCGCTCGGCCAGGATGACGTCGTCGAGCGGCATCCGGCGGGACCAGCCGCGCCGCTCCAGCCCGGGGGCGGGCGGGCGCTCGTCCGGCCAGCCCAGGCAGAGCCAGCCCAGCGTCTCGACTCCGTCCGGCAGGCCCAGCAGCCCGGCCAGGTCCGCGGGCTCGAACAGCGTGACCCAGCCGAGCCCGAGGCCGGACGCCCGGGCCGCGAGCCAGATGTTCTGGATCGCGCAGGCGCAGCTCCACAGGTCGGTGTCGGGGAAGGTCGCCCGCCCGAGTACCCCGGCCGCCGGGGCCCGGCGGTCGCAGGCCACGACGACGCCGACTGGGGCCTCGCGGATTCCCTCGAGCTGCAGGTCGAGCAGCCGGGCCCGCCGGTCGGGGGTGAGCTGTTCCGCCTGCCGGAGCCGTTCCCGGTCCGCCAGCAGCGCGGCCCGGTCCCGGGTCTCCTGCCGGGTGATCACGATGAAGCGCCACGGCTGCGAGTGCCCGACCGAGGGCGCCTGATGCCCGGCGGCCAGGACCCGGCGGAGCAGATCCGGCGGCACCGGGTCGGGACGGTACCGCCGGACGTCCCGGCGGGCCCCCATGACGGTGTGCAGCGCGGTCACGGTCTCGTCGTCGAACGCCCAGGCGTCCGGCGCCGCCGCGCGGGCGGCGGCTGACGTCGGGTCGCCGATCAGCGGCTGGGGCCGCGGCCAGGTAGTCACGGCTGCCCGGACCAGCGAACGGCCCGGCAGACGGGCCGGAGAACGGGCCAGCGGGCGGCGGCGGAACTATGTCGCATTCGGGGGATTTTACGCCAGGCCACCTGGACTGATGCGGACTGCCGGGGCGTGCGGCCATCCGGCCGCCCGATGGCCGAGCCGAATCGAGCATGGTTTGTCCGATTAAATTAGGTCATGATGGCCGAGTGGGTTCCAGTGAAGCGGCCAGCCAGGCGGCCCCGGAATCGGCGGATGAGGCAACGGCCCGAACGCAAATCGGAATCGGACAGTACCTGGCTACTGTTCTCGGGCTGGTTCCGGTTGCCATCGCCATCCTCCGGGTGGTGTTCGAGGCACACGGGGACACCGCCACCCTTTACGTCCTGGTGCAGACCCTGGATATCCCGACGCTCTTCATCGGGACCTACGGGCGCTACGTGGGTGTTCTCGGACTCGGCGTGACGGTGCCGCTGCTCTTCTACTCCCGGGAGAAGAGCAGCGGGTCATTCTCGATCGCCCTCGGGCCGTTTGCCCGGCTGATCCTGTGGGTTCTTCTCGCTTGTTCCGCTGGCTGTCTTTACCCGGAGCAGATCGCGGACATCACGGACCGCAGCGTCGACCCGACCGACCTGCGAGTACTGGCGTACCCATGGCTGCTCTGCGGTCTGGCGTGGTACTGGGACGCGCTGAGGGCCGGCCGGAGCCCGGTGAAGACCTGCCTGACAAGCCCGGCAAGGTTCGGGAGGTTCCTGCTTTTCCTGCCCGGGATCGCGGTCAGCCTCCCGGTGACCCTCCTCGCCTGGCTCGCTCAGAAAGCGCATGTGAGGGTTCCGGGCCTTTCCGTTCCGCGGTGGACCGCGCGGCCGATTACCTGGGTCGCGAGGCACTGGGTCGATATCTTCGTGCTCTCCCCGGCCCTGATCATGCTGCTCTGGTCATACCTGCTCGCGAACGACCGGATGTGGCTGCCAGCGCAAGCCGTCACCGTCCGCCCCACGGCCGACATCACGCTTGAGATGCCCGCCACCCGTGCGCCGTCCAGTGAGCCGTCCGACTCGCACGCGGTACGAACCGCGGACGGCGACCTGGCCTTCGTGGCCTATATCCTGTCCCAGGATTCCGGCCAGGTCACCCTCCTGACCACCGGCGGCCGCATCCTGCAGGTGCCCGCGGCGCACCTCACCGACCACCTGATCTGCCAGTGGGAACCGGACTATGACCCGGGCTACGACACCCCGATGCTGATCTGGCTGCAGCGGCTGGGACACGTCCCGCGCGAAGTGGACCCGACGTGCGCGTACTGGCTGAACAGGCTGGCCAAGCGGACCGTCCCGAGCGCCCACGACTAGCCGCCCACGGCGAGGGCGAAGACGTGCAGGGCCGGGTTGTAGCCGGCGACGTCGCCCAGGCTGGGCAGGGTCACCGCCTCGATCTTCTTTCCCGGGTCCAGGGGCACGTTCTGCTCGAACAGGTACACCGTGTGCCCGGAGGAGCCGGACGGGTAGTTGGCGTAGTTGACCGAGGCCGCGGTGGTGTTCGACGGGTTGCCGGACTTCCCGGACGCGTACCAGAAGTTCCCGACGTCCAGCGTGTAGGGCTGGGCGGAGCCGTCGGTGTAGTAGATCGTCCCGGTCCCCGACTCGGCCGCGTTGTTGGACGACGCCAGGAAGCCCAGCGATGACCCCGACCCGGACACCGAAACCGTCTGCCCCTCGGCCATCGTGTTGTCCGGGTCCCCGGAGGCGGCCGAGGGCCAGGTGAACGCCATCCCGCCCGCCGGGACCTGGGACCCGGGGGTGATCCCGTCGGCCGCCAGTCCCTGCGCGGAGAACGAGGTCCCCTCCCCGTCGAACCCGGTGAATCCGGTGCCGGGGGACGGGGACGAGTCGTCGGTCACCCCGGCGTTGTCGAACGTCGAGGCGAGGGACGTCGCCGGCACCGTGACGGTCGCCGTCGAGAGCAGGTTCCGCGAACCGCCGTTATACGACGCGGCGGTGAGCAGCGACACGTCTCCCGG
>WRBL01000420.1 GCA_009784565.1 Streptosporangiales bacterium
CAACTGCCGGCCCTGGCCGCCCGGAGAGGCGGAATCCGACGTCTTCGGGCGCGAGATGGCTGCGCACAACCGGCAAATCAGCCATACGAGCAACCATCTCGCGCCTCAAGAGCCAGGGACCGCATGGGCGAGGGACCGCATGGGCGAGGGGGACGCTAACCGCTGGAAGGCGTCCTGGGCCGCTCAGGCCGAACGGGTCCGGTGCTCTGCCCAGCATTCCTGCTCAGCATCGAAGTCACGCTACTCGTCTCGCGGGCACCGCGATCAGCGAAAATTGCGTTGCCGCCGGTGGTGAGGGTGCGTACAGTTCCTGGTCATGAGCGAGCGGGCGCTGGTCCTCGGCGGAGGCGGTTCGACGGGCAACGCGTGGGAGATCGGCGTCATCGCCGGCCTCTTCGACGCGGGACTGGACGTGACCGGGGCCGATCTGATCGTCGGGACGTCGGCCGGTTCGACGGCCGCCGCCCAGATCACGGGCGGGGCCCGTCCGCCGGAACTCCTGGCCGCCATTCTCGACGCCGCTCCCCCGTCCCGGCCTGGTCCGGCGGGACCCGGCGGCGGTCGCGGCCCGGCCGGGCTGGCGTCGAGCTACCTGGAGAAGACCGGCGCGATCATCGCCGCCGCCGAGGACGCGGCCGGCATGCGCCGCGGAATAGGCGCGGCGGCGCTCGAGGCGACCGCGGCCCAGGACGAGTCCGAGCGGACGCGGCGGCGCGCTACCGTCGCCGCCCGGCTGCCCGGCCGGCACTGGCCGGAGCGGCCGGTGCTCATCACGGCCGTCGACGCCCGGACCGGAAAGCCGGTCGTGTTCGACCGTCACAGCGGTGTCGACCTGGCGGACGCCGTCACCGCCAGCTGCTCCGGGGCCGGCACCTGCCACGGCATCGGCGGCGACTGGTACATCGACGGCGGCTACCGGCGCAACGAGAACGCCGACCTGGCGACGGGGTGCGAGCGGGTGCTGGTGCTGTCGCCGTTCGGCGGCCGGTCCCGGCATCCGGCGGACTGGGGCATGCAGCTGTCCGCGCAGGTTGACGAGCTGCGCGCCCACGGCAGCAGGGTGGAGACGTTCTTCCCGGACAGCGACTCCCAGCGCCTGTTCGGCGCCAATGCGCTGGACCTGTCACTGCGCCCGCCCGCCGCCCGGGCCGGTTACGAGCAGGGCAAGGCGCGGGCCGGGCAGCTCACCGGATTCTGGCTCTGATGCCGCCAGTGCCAGGCGGGCGCGACGCCGGTTAGCGTTTGCCCGTGGCTGCCGAACACCCCCTTGTCCGTGACGTCTTCCCGGAATTCTCCGCCGAACTGGTGACCCTGCTCGAAGAAGAGGGCGAGCGCGAACTGTCCGGCCGCGCCCGCGATCTTCGCCTGGTCATGGACTGCGGGTGCGGCGAGGATTTCTGCCAGAGCTTCTACACCGCACCGCCGCCTGACGGCGCCTACGGCCCCGGCCACCGGTGCGTGCCCCTGACTCCCGCGGGGTGGCTGCTCGTCCTCGACGTCGTCGGCGAGCAAATCATGTTCGTCGAGATCCTCGACCGGCCCCCGCTGACCTGATGCTCGGCCCGGCTGGCTCGGCCTGACTTTCAGGCCGGGGAACCGGCGACCATCCAGACGCGCATCGCGCCGCGGTCGCGGTTGTCCCACTGGAAGTAGGGGATGGCGGTCGCGGTGACCGGCTGCCCCCTGGCGGCGTTGCCGGCCGTGGCGGCGACCTGCACCGTGGGGCCGACGCCGCGCAGGTCCGCTTCCCGTTCCGCCAGGGCCGAGCCCGGCGTCACGAGGAGGTCGTCTACTGCCGCGCCGGGAGCCTGGTCGGCCTGCTCGAAGCAGTAGACGAGGGGGCCGCGCTCGATGGCGGCGCAGCCGCGGACCGCGTCGACTCTGCGGTCCGGCAGCGTCCAGCGCGGGGCCACGTCCAGGTCGAGCGTCAGCGTGTCGCCGGGCTTCCATTCCCGGCGCAGGAGCAGGTAGGCGGGCGGGGCCGGGACGGTCCGCTGGTCGTCGTGGTTCAGCTGATACTTCGAGCCCGCCGCCCACGCCGGGACGCGCACGGCCAGTGCCCGCTCCCCCGGTTCGGCGGCCGTGATCCGCACGGTGACCCGGCCGTCCCAGGGGTAGTCCGTGGTGACCTCGGCGGTGAGGCCGGCGCCGCTGACCGTTGCGCCGGCGAACTGCTGCAGGTAGAGCGTGTCGCCGGCGGTGGTGGCGAGGTAGTGGTGGAGGGAGGCCAGAAGCCGCATGATGTTCGGCGGGCAGCAGGCGCAGCTGAACCACGCATGCCGCCGCCCCGGGTCGTCTTTCTCGTAGTGGTCTTCCCGCCGCTGCAGCGGGTTGACGTAGAAGAACTTCTTCCCGTCGGTAGACAGGGACGCGGCGAAGCCGTTGTAGAGGACGCGCTCCATGTGGTCGGCGTATTTCGGGTCGCCGGTGGCCAGGAGCAGCCGCCAGCTCCACTGGAAGCTCGCGATGGCGGCGCAGGTCTCGGTGTAGGCGCGGTCGGGCGGGAGCTCGAACCGGTCGCCGAACGCCTCGTCGTTGTGGCGCGACCCGTTGCCGCCGGTCAGGTAGGTCTTGGCGGCGACCATGTCGTCCCAGCGGCGGATCGAGGACTGGAGCAGTTCGCGGTCGCCGGTCTCCGCGGCGACGTCCGCGATCCCGGCCTCAAGGTAGAGGGCGCGCACGGCGTGGCCGACCTCGGTGTCCGTCTGGCGGACGGGCTGGTGGTCCTGGAGGTAGCGGCTGCCCATCCCGAAGTCGCCGGCCAGGCCGCTGCCCCGCTGGTCGGTGAACTGCCGGGCCAGGTCCAGGTACGCCGGCGTGCCCGTTTCCCGGTGCAACTCGGCCAGCGCGGTCTCGATGACGGGGTGGCCGTCGAGGGCCCTGGCCTGCCCGGCGAACTCGCGGACCAGGTGGTCGGCGACCCTGGCCGCGATGTCCAGGAGGCGGTCGTCGCCCGCGCCGCGGTGGAGGGCGAGCGCGGCCTGGATGAGGTGCCCGGCGCAGTACATCTCGTGGCTGGAGGCGAGGCGGGAGTAGCGGGATTCGCCGGTGGCCTGGAACCAGGAGTTGAGGTAGCCGTCGGACCGCTGCGCTTGCCGGAGGAGTTCGATGACGTCGCCGGTGAAGGCGGTGAGCGCCGGGTTCCCGGGTGACCGGCCGAGTTCCCAGCCGATGGCCTCCAGGGTCTTGTAGATGTCGGAGTCCATGAACACCGGCCCCCGGTAGCCGTCGGTGCCCGGCGCTCCCCCGTCGGCCCGGATGGCGAGACGCACGTTGTCCAGGTTGCCGGCGTCTTCGAGCTGGGTCAGGGCGAGAGGGAGGCTGGCCTCGGCGTTGCGGCGCTGCCAGTCGCCGAGGAGTCCCGCGCCCAGCCGCGCGCCCGGTTCCGCGGGATGATGGGCCCAGTCCGGGACGCCGGCGGTGCCGGCGCGGCTCACCGGCCCTCTCTCATCGCCGTGGGTCATGGGTGAGCCTCCCGCGTCGAGGGAATAGGTTTTCCTAACGATCCGCCCGTAGGCTAAATCGACGGTGAAGGCGCGTCAACAGGGGGGAGAACTGCATGAAGCGGGCGACCATCCGGGATGTCGCGCTGGAGGCGGGCGTGTCCGTGGGGACCGCGTCGAAGGCCCTGAACGGGCAGGGCAGCATGCGGGAGGAGACCCGCAGGCGGATCACCGACGCGGCCGAGCGCCTCGGGTTCGCCCCGAACACCCTGGCCCAGGCCCTGCTCGGCGGGCGGACGTTCACCGTGGGGCTGGTCACCACGGACAGTTTCGGCCGGTTCAGCATCCCGGTCATGCTCGGGGCCGAGGCGGCGCTCGGGGTCGGCGAGATCTCGGTGTTCATGTGCGACACCCGCGACGACCCGGCGCGCGAGCGCCGGTACGTCGAGATGCTGGCCGCCCGGCGGGTGGACGGCCTGATCGTGACCGGCCGCCGGATCGAGCCCAGGCCCCCGGTCAAGCCGGGCCACGGGATCCCGGTGGTG
>WRBL01000421.1 GCA_009784565.1 Streptosporangiales bacterium
CCGCGGTCGCCGCCTCTCTCCGCCGGGCTTTCCCTTCGCGGACCCCGGCCTCTCCCGCCTCCTGAGCTTCCGCCTCCTGAGCGGGCGATCGCCGCAGAGCCTTTCTGCGGGCCGGCTGGGGCGGAATTGCGCAGAGGTCCGGGCCCGGGCGTTTCCCGGCTTTCTGGAGGCTCTCAGGGGCCTCTGTGGGGCGCGTGCGGGGACGGGCCGCCGCTAGCGGGTGCCGGAGACGAGCGGGCGGCCGGGCCCGCGAGAACGAAATCGCGGAGTCCTGAATTCGGAAATCCGCATGAGGGATGAAGCATTGATTCATCTGAACATAACCGGTAATTGGGATATATGTCATCTAAGGGATTTAGGAGATATACATCTCATGTAGCGTTTTAGGGGATCTTGGAACCGCCTCTGGCGCAGGGGGCTCGCGCCGCCCGCGCGGCCGGGCCATGTCGCATGGCACTCATGGGCTATACCGCCTGTGACGTGGCCGGATGTGTCTTCCCTGACGGCCGACGGCGCCCGGCTGGCGCGTGTATGGTTGAAGATGCGCCGCAAATGCGCGGCGCGCCGGCTTGGCATGTCCAGGGGCGCTGGACCGCCCGGGCCGTGCCGCCGGCCTGCCGCGAGCGGTCCGCCGGTTTGGCCCGGAGGGGTGCGGCCGGGGGAGAGGCGAAGGGCATGGAGTGCGGCAAACGGGGTGTTGACTCGGGGTGAAACGGGGAATCGGGTCTATCACGGGACGAGAGCCCGCACGGCCTATCGGACCTGCAGTTGACTGCGCTAAGTAACTTTTTATGAGCATAGAGTAATATATTTAAATTTATGGCGACATAAACGGAGGTTCGCGTTGCCGAAAGGGTGTCTGACTCGCTAGTTTCCCCTCCCGTCCAAACCTTTTTACGACGAAACCCGAGGTGACCCCGAGTGGCTCTTCCTCCCCTCACTCCGGAACAGCGTGCGGCGGCATTGGAGAAGGCCGCCGTAGCGCGTAAGGAACGCGCCGAGGTAAAGAATCGCCTCAAGCGCGGCACGGTGACCCTGTCGGAAGTCATCAAAGATGGCTCGACCGATGATGTGATTGGCAAGATGAAGGTGTCGGCTCTGCTGGAGTCCCTGCCGGGCGTGGGCAAGGTCCGCGCCAAGCAGATCATGGAGAAGCTCGGAATCGCGGAATCCCGTCGGGTCCGCGGTCTCGGGGCGAACCAGCGCGCCGCCCTGGAGCAGGAGTTTGGTGCGGATCTCTGAGCTGAGCCGTTCGACACGGGCGCGAGGGCATGGCTGTCTCGCCCGGCGATAAGGCACGCCAGATGACGGCCGCGGGGGGCGGCGCGCCGGCGGAGGCCGGCGCGCCCGCGGCGCGGCGCCAGGCTGGCCGTGAGGCGCCAGATCAGCCGTTCGCGTCCGACCACGCGGACCAGGGCCGGGATCTGGGCAGCGGAGCGGACCAGCGGGCGCGGCCGCCCCAGGCCCGTCCCGGCGCACCCCGGGCGGACCATTCGCGACTGACCGTGCTCTCCGGCCCCTCCGGGGTCGGCAAGAGCACGGTCGTCGCCGAGCTTCGCAGTAGCAGCCCGGAGATCTGGATTTCCGTTTCCGCGACTACCCGGAAGCCTCGCCCGGGCGAACTGAACGGCCGCGAATATCACTTTGTGGACGAGAACGAGTTTGACCGGATGGCGGCCGCCGGAGAACTTCTTGAGTACGCGGAGTTCGCCGGGAACAAATACGGCACGCCGCGGGAGCCGGTGGCCCGGAGGGTCGCCCAGGGGCTGCCGACTCTCCTGGAGATCGACCTCGCCGGGGCCCGCCAGGTCAAGCAGGCGATGCCCGAGGCGCTGCTCGTGTTCCTCGAACCGCCGTCGTGGGAGGAACTGGTCCGGCGCCTCACCGGACGCGGCACGGAGCCTCCCGAGGTCATCGAGCGCAGGCTCGCCGTGGCCAAGGACGAGCTCGCCGCGGCGGGCGAGTTCGACGTCACGCTGGTGAACACGTCCGTGACGGAGGTCTGCCGGCAGATGGTAACGTTGATTAACAGCAATCAGTGAGGAAGGCGACACGTGGCAGGCACTCCGGCCGCTGAAGGCATCATTAACCCGCCGATTGACGACCTGCTCAAGGTCGTCGACAGCAAGTACCAGCTCGTGATCATGGCGGCCAAGCGCGCGCGCCAGATCAACGCGTACTACTCCCAGCTCGGCGAGGGCCTCCTCGAGTACGTCGGCCCGCTGGTCGAGACCCGGGTTCAGGAGAAGCCGCTCTCGATCGCGCTCCGCGAGGCCAACGACAAGCTGCTGAAGGTCGAGCGCACCGCCGAAGTCGCGCAGTAGCGCACCCCTGGGAAGAACAGACATCATGGCGCGCGTCATTCTCGGCGTCGGCGCCGGCATCGCCGCGTACAAGGCCTGCGAGCTGCTGCGGCGCCTGCGGGAGGCCGGGCACCGCGTGCGCGTCATCCCGACCCCGGACGCGCTTCGTTTCGTCGGAGCCCCGACCTGGGAGGCGCTGAGCGGCGAGCCGGTCGCGACCGGCGTGTGGACGGACGTGGACGAGGTTCCGCATGTCCGGCTGGGGCAGGGCGCTGACCTGATCATCGTGGCCCCGGCGACGGCGGACCTGCTCGCCCGGGCCGCGGCCGGGATGGCTCCGGACCTGCTCACCAACACGCTGCTGACCGCCCGCTGCCCGGTGGTCTTCGCCCCGGCGATGCACACCGAGATGTGGGAGCACCCGGCGACCCGGGCCAACGTGGAAACCCTGCGCTCGCGCGGGGTGACCGTGGTGGACCCGGCGGTGGGACGGCTTACGGGCAAGGACAGCGGAGCCGGGCGGCTCCCGGAGCCGGCGACCCTCTACGAGATCGCCGACCAGGCCCTTTCCAGCGGAACGGATCTTCGTTCCTCCCTCGCTTCCCGTCGTGTCCTCATCTCCGCCGGGGGAACCCGCGAGGAACTCGATCCCGTCCGCTTCCTCGGCAACTGGTCGACCGGCCGGCAGGGCTACGCTTTCGCCCGCGCCGCGGCCGCCCGCGGCGCCGAGGTGACGCTCGTGGCCGCGAACGTGGAACTGCCCGACCCGCCCGGAGTCAAGGTGGTGCCGGTGGTGTCCGCCCGCGAGATGCACGCGGCCATGCTGGCCGAGGCCGTCTCGGCCGACGTGATCGTGATGACCGCCGCCGTCGCCGATTACCGGCCGGTGACGCGCAGCGAGGAGAAGATCAAGAAGGACGCGGGCCCGCTGGACCCGATTGAGCTCACGGAGAACCCGGACATCCTGGCCGGGCTGTCCGCCCGCCGGGCCTCCGACGGCCCCGACGGCCAGGTGATCGTGGGGTTCGCCGCCGAGACGGACACCGACCCCGGCGCCGCCAAGGCGAAGCTGGCCCGCAAGGGCTGTGACTTCCTCGTCGTGAACGAGGTCGGCAACGGCCTCGGCTTCGGCGCGGTCGACAACGAGGCGGTCGTGCTCGGGTCAGACGGCTCCCGGGTGCCGATCCCGAGGGGTTCCAAGGACGAACTGGCGGACGCGGTGCTCGGCCTGGCAGCGGCCCGTATCAATTGACTGACCTGCGGCATCGGGTGCTGTAGTGCGGCTAAACTCAACCGAGTTTGCCGACTTTAGGATGGAGAAGACGTGGCTCGCAGGCTGTTTACCTCGGAGTCGGTTACCGAGGGACATCCCGACAAGATGGCCGACCAGATCAGCGACGCGGTCCTGGACGCGATGATCAAGGACGACCCGGCCAGCCGGGTCGCGGTCGAGACCATGATCACGACCGGCCAGGTTCACGTCGCGGGCGAGGTCACGACCCAGACCTATGTCGACATCCCCGGGATCATCCGCGAGAAGATCCTGCAGATCGGTTACGACTCCTCGGCCAAGGGCTACGACGGCGCGTCCTGCGGAGTCTCGGTGTCGCTCGGCTCGCAGTCGCCGGACATCGCCCAGGGCGTGACGGACGCCTACGAGGTCCGCGAGGGCGAGGGC
>WRBL01000422.1 GCA_009784565.1 Streptosporangiales bacterium
ACCTCGTCGGGGGTCATGTCTCCGAAGCACATCTCCATCGCGATGAAGTTGATGCCGCCGGTGTCCCGCTGGCGGGCCACCCACTCCCGGGCGCCTTCGGGGGTCCCGGCGTAGAAGTGGCCGGTGGCGTGGATGCCCTCGAACGTGTCGGCCGGGTGAACCGGCGGCCCCTGGACGCCGGCGCGGCGCCACAGCGACTCGAAGCTGTCCTTGAAATGGGCGAAGGCGCGGTTGGCGAGCTTCATCGCCTCCGCGTCGGTCGGTGCGACCACGACCTGCCGGGAGACGCCGAGATTGGGCAGGTCCGCCTCGGAACGGCCCAGGCTCGTCCACTCGGCGCGATAGGCGTCGGTGAGCTCGCGGACCTTCTCCGACGGCACGAGGGCCATCATCGACATGTCGTTGCGGGCGCACCAGCCCGCCTTGGCCAGGGTCCGGGTGCCGTACCACAGGGGCATGTGGGGGGACTGGACCGGCTTGGTCACGATCGGCGCGTCGTCGACCTGGTAGTACTTGCCCTGGTAGGTGACGCTGTCGGACGTCAGCCCGGCCCGCAGGATCTCGGCCGCCTCGTCGAACCGCTCCTGCGTCTCCTCCCCGGGCACCCCGTGGAAGCCGGTCTCGATGGGGGAGATGCCGCGGCCCAGGCCGAGGTCCAGCCTCCCGCCGGTCAGCTGGTCCAGGGTGCAGGCCTCCTCGATGACCCGCATCGGGTGATACAGCGGCAGGATCGTGATGAGCGTGCCCAGCCGCAGCCGCGACGTCCGCTGGGAGGCGGCGGCCAGCATCAGGTGCGGCGACGGAGTGATGCCCAGAGTGGTTCCGTGGTGCTCGGCCATGTAATAGCCGTAGTAGCCGAGGCGCTCATACTCCTCGATGAGCTCCAGTCGCTGGGCGAGCTGGGCGGCGGCCGGCTGTCCGGACGCGTCATTGTGGTCGAAGATCCCGAATCGCATGATCCGGAACGTAACTCCTCCGTGTCCTGATTACCAGGCCCCCGGGGCGATTACCAGGCACCCGGGGCTCCTCGGCGGTCCGGGGGAGCCCGGGACTCCGGAATCCCGGAGGAAAGGCTGACAACGGTGTCAAAAACTGATAATTACCTAGCTTCGTGTGAAAGGGGGCGATTATTCGCAGGAAAGGGGTAAGAGGTGAACATGGCAAGAATCAAGCAGTGGTTCAACAAGAGACGCAAGGTGGTCTGGGCGGAGCCCGGGGTCCCGGATTTCGTGAAGATCAACCCGAACAGTCCTCCCGGTGCCGCGACGGGCCTCCAGCCGGGCGACATCACCATGGCGGTCGCCGCGCAGGAGTTCCTGGACGCGGATGACCCGGAGGAGCCGGACCCGCCCCGGGCCGAGCCCGTATTACCTGCTCAGCAGGACAGCAGGCCGTACTTCTGCTTCGCGGTGAGGATCTTGCCCGCGGCGGTGTTGACCGTGGAGCGGAACGACGGGTCGGACTGGGCCCTGGACAGCACGGCGGCCTCCATCTGCTCCGCCGGGGCGAACGACTGGGAGGTCACCATGTCGCCGCCGGCCTGCAGGAACGCGATGGCCCGCTGGCCCGCGGGGATCGAGGCCACGTTGGCGGCGTCGCCGAGGTCATCGGAGATGACCACGCCGTTGAAGCCGGCGGCGGTCTTCAGGAGCTTCATCACGGCGGGGGAGAAGGCCGCCATATGCGAGGGGTCGATCTCCTTGTAGGTGGCGGTGGCGATCATCATGAACGGCACCCCGGCCTGGGCCGCGTACCGGTAGGTCGCCAGGTCCGGGTCGTTCGGGGCCGTGGAGGTGTCCACCACGTTGGCGGTGAAGTCGGTGTTCCCGGCCACCTTGCCCAGGCCCGGGAAGTGCTTGCCCGAGGTCGCCACGCCGGCCGACGTCATCCCCTTGATGAACGCCGCCCCGTGCGCGCCGTTGCCCGCCGCCGTGGAGCCGAACTCGCGGTCCAGCTGCCCGATCGGGGCGTTGGAGGACGCGGTTCCCGGCGGGACCACGTCCATCACGGGCGCCAGGTCGAGGTTCACGCCGGCCGCCTTGAGGTCCTTGCCCCATTCGGCGGCCTCGCCCTGGAGCTGGGACGGGCTCAGCTGGCCCTGGGCCGTGGCGGCGGGCATGTCGGGGAAGCCCGCGCCCTTCAGGTTCTGGACCTGGCCGCCCTCCTGGTTGGCGGCGACGAAGAACCGGACGCCGCCGGTGTCGGCCGGGGTCGCCAGGGACTGGACGAACTTCGTGGTCGTGGCCACCTGCTGGGCGCCCGCCGAGGTGTTGGCGGCGAACAGCATCGAGCCGAAGTGGTACTGGCGCTCCGCCGTGGCGGTGGCACTGCCCGCGCTGTCGCCCGACATCCCGACCAGGAACAGCTGGCCCACCCGCTGCGCCTCGGTGAGCTTGCTCATAGTCCGGTCCACGCAGGAGGCCGGCGTCGCGTTCGGGGCGGCGGCCGACGAGGTCGACCCGGCGGCGGAGGCCGGGGCGGCGGCCGGCGACGAGCCCGCGCCCGCCGCGGGGGCGGACGAGCCGCCGCTCCCGCCGCAGCCCGTGAGCAGCGCGGCCCCGGCCAGGGCCGTGGCCGAGGCGGCGGCGGTCAGGGACAGGGCTGGGCGGCTCCGGTGCGTGATCATCGCCAGGCACTCTAGCCGCAGACGGGGCGCGATACGGCCGGTTCGCTCAGCGCGATGTTACGAAACTATCAGTTTCCTTTGTTGGCGAACACGGGCATGATGGAACCATGACGAAGCTACCCACCGCGCCGCTCGGCGCCACCGGCATGGAGATTACCCGGATCGGGTTCGGGGCCTGGGCGATCGGCGGCGGAGACTGGCGGTTCGGCTGGGGGCCGCAGGAGGACGACCAGTCCGTCGCCGCCATCGTCCACGCGGTCGAGTCGGGGATCAACTGGATCGACACGGCGGCCGTGTACGGGTTCGGCCGTTCGGAGAAAGTCGTCGCCCGGGCCCTCGAAGGGATCCCCGCCAAGGACCGGCCCTATGTCTTTACCAAGTGCGAGCGGGTCCCCGGCCCCGACGGCGCCCCCGCCGGCTGCCTGAAACGGGATTCCATCCTCCGCGAGGCCGACGCCAGCCTCGAGCGCCTGAAAGTCGACGCCATCGACCTGTACCAGATCCACTGGCCGCAGCCGGCGGAGGACATCGAAGAGGGCTGGTCCGCCCTGGCCGAGCTGAAGGAACGCGGCCTGGTACGGCACATCGGCGTCTCCAACTTCACCGTCGAGCAGTTGGAGAAGATCAGCCAGATCGCGCCCGTCGAGACGCTGCAGCCGGAGTACTCGCTCATCGAGCGGGACGGCGAGGCCGACCTGCTGCCGTACGCGCGGCGGCAGGGGACGGGCGTCATCGTCTACTCCCCGATGGGGTCGGGCCTGCTGTCGGGGCGCATGACCGCCGAGCGGATCGCGGGACTGCCCGACAACGACTGGCGCAAGAGCGCCCACGAGTTCAACGAGCCCGAGCTCGCCGGCAACCTGGCCCTGGTCGAGCGGATCCGGAAGGTCGCCGACACGAGGGGCGTCGAACCCGGCGCGGTCTCCGTCGCCTGGACGCTGCGCAACCCGGCGGTCTCCGCCGCCATCGTCGGCTTCCGGAACCCGTCCCAGGTCGACCCGCTCCTCCCGGCCGCGTCCCTGAGCCTCACCGACGCGGAGGTCGCCGAGATCGTAGGGTAAGCAGATGGGCACCGAGTCCCGCCGAGGACGGCCTCGAAGCGAACCCGCGCGGCAGGCGACCCTGGCCGCGGCGACCGACCTGCTGCTGACCCGCGGCCTGTCGGCGGTCAGCATGGACGCGGTCGCCGAACGGGCCGGGGTCAGCAAGGCGACCATCTACCGCTGGTGGCCGACCAAGGAGACCCTGGCCCTCGACGCGCTGTACTTCCAGCTCACCGAGCCCAGCCCCGGCCCGTCCGACAGCGGGAGCCTGGAACAGGACCTGATCGCGCTG
>WRBL01000423.1 GCA_009784565.1 Streptosporangiales bacterium
GCCCAGCTCCGCCAGCTTGCGGACCGCCCGGTCGGCGGCCATCGGCGGCCGCACGGCCCCGCCGAACACGTCGACCCCCTGCCAGCCCACCGTCCAGATCCCGAAGGAGAACTTGTCTTCCTTCGCCGGGACGTACTTGCTCGCCGTGTTGTCCGCCATCGGACGGCTCCCTCCGGGAAAACGATCGCGCGTTGGTCCATTCTCTCGCTACCTCACCGGCCCGGGATCACTCGGCCTGCATTACGATGAGTGGACCGAAACAGTTTCGAAAGCTCGACCGCCGACTGGAGGGGTAGCGCCGTTGCCTGAGGAGCGCCGCACCACGCTCGCGGCCATCGCGGCCGAGGCCGGGGTTTCCCTTCCGACAGTCTCCAAGGTCGTCAACGGGCGCCGCGATGTCGCGCCCGCCACCCGGGCCCGGGTCGAGCAGCTGCTGCACCAGCACAATTACTCACGCGGCGGGATGCGCCGGCACCGCCGGTCGGGTCTGGTCGACCTGGTGTTCAACGGCCTGGACAGCCCGTGGGCCGTGGAGATCCTGCGCGGCGTCGAGGAGTGGGGATCCGCCAATTCCACCGGCGTCGCGGTGTCCGCCGTCCGGCACGGCGACGCCCGCCCGACCAGCTGGACCGGCACGCTGGCCAGCCACGACACCGACGGCGTCATCCTGGTGACGTCCGAGCTGACCAATTCCCAGCTCGGCCAGCTGCGCAGCGCCGGGATCCCGCTCGTGGTCATCGACCCGGTGAACCCTCCCCCGCCGGAGATCCCGAGTGTCGGCGCCACCAACTGGGCCGGCGGGCTGTCCGCCACCGAGCACCTGATCGGCCTCGGGCACCGGCGCATCGGCACGATCGCGGGTCCGGGCGATTATCTGTGCAGCCGGGCGCGGGTGGACGGGTACCGGTCGGCCCTGGAGCGCGACGACGTCTCGTTCGACCCCGCCTTGGTACGGCACGGCGACTTTCATCACGAGGGCGGCTTCGCCCGCGGCGGCGAGCTTCTTGACCTTGCGGACCGGCCGACGGCCATTTTCGCCGGCAGCGACCAGCAGGCGTTCGGCGTCTACGAGGCGGCACGCCAGCGTGGCCTGCGCGTGCCCGAGGACCTGTCCGTCGTCGGCTTCGACGACCTCCCGGTCACCCGGTGGGCCTCTCCCCCGCTCACCACCGTCCGCCAGCCCCTGTCCGAGATGGGACGGACCGCCGCCCAGATGCTGGGCGACCTGGTCGACGGCGGCACGCTGCGGGCCTCCCGGATCGAGCTTTCCACCGAGCTCATCGTCCGCGAGTCCACCGCCCCGCCCGCCGGTTAACTACGCTGACCGGTATGCCGCAACTGCTCATCGTTCACCACACCCCGTCCCCGGCGCTGCAGGCCATGCTGGAGGCGGTACGATCGGGCGCCCGCGATCCGGAGCTTTCCGGAGTGGAGGTCGCGGTGAAGCCGGCCCTGGCGGCGACCGTCCCGGACGTGCTGGCCGCCGACGGATTCGTGCTCGGCACCCCGGCCAACATCGGCTACATGTCCGGGGCGCTCAAGCACTTCTTCGACACCGTGTACTACCCGTGCCTGGAGGCCAAGGCCGGCGCGCCCTACGGCCTGTACGTCCACGGAGCGAGCGACACGACCGGCGCGGTCCGGGCCGTGACCTCGATCGTCAAGGGCATGGGCTGGTCCGAGGTGGTCAATCCGGTTCTGGTGACCGGCGAGGCCGGCAAGGACGCCGAGCGGGACTGCTACGAACTCGGCGCCACCGTCGCCGCGAACCTGCTGTAACGCCCGTTCAGGGCAGGGCGGCGACCAGATCGTCCCAGGCGAGAGAGGTGCCCTCCGCCAGGCAGCCGTCGACCACCGCGTCCGTGCCGAGGGCGCTGACGCGGACATCCGGCATCACGGGCGCGATCTTGGCCAGTTCCGCGGTAATGGACTCCACGAGTCCGGGGGCCTGGCCGATACCGCCGCCGAGGACTACGAGCGCCGGGTCTACGACGGTGATCACGCAGCAGATCGCGTTCGCCACGAGCCGGGCTTCGGCTGCTATGACCGCCTGTGCGCGGGCGTCGCCTTCCTCTCCAGCCGCGAACACCTCCTGGGCCGAGACCGCGTCCAGCATCCCGGCGCGCCGCGCCGCCCGGACGACGCCGGCCCCGGCCGCGGCCGTCTCCAGGCTGCCCCGCCGCCGTTCCTCCGCCGGATCGGCATCCGGGTCGGCATCCGGGCCGGCATCCAGGTCGGCTTCCGTGTCGGCGCCGAAGGGCAGGAAGGCGATCTCGCCCGCGGCGCCGTGCCTGCCGCGGTGCAGCTGGCCGCCGATCACCAGGCCCATGCCGATGCCGGTGCCGACGTGCACGAACGCGAAGTCGTCAACGTCGCGGCCGTGGCCCTGGGCCCGTTCGGCGAGAGCGGCCGCGTCAACGTCGTTTTCCACGGTCAGCACCGGGCCGAAGGCGGATCGCAGCTCCGCGAGCGCTTCCGGCTGGCCCCATCGGGGCAGCTCGCCAGTCAGGGCGATCACGCCTCGCTCGCGGTCGTGGACGCCCGGGCTTCCCACAACGGTCTGGGTCACTCCCGAGCGGGCGATGCCAGCCTGGCCGCAGAGATCGTCGGCTAGCCGTACCAGTTCCGCCACCCGCTCCCTGGGCCCCGCCGCTCCGTTGCCCGCGGCCGGCGCGGCGGACGCACTGATCGCGGTGACCGCCCGGGCGCCGCGAGCCCGCACCACGCCGGCCAGATCCGCGACCGCGCCGCGCAGGAAACGCATGCCGATATCCAGGGCGAGCACGAACCCGGCCTCCGGCCGGACCTCGTAGAGGAGAGCCGAACGGCCGGGCATCCCGGTCCGCTGGCCTGCCAGCCGCACCAGCCCCGCCCGTTCCAGGTTCGCCAGCGCCAGGGAGACCGTGGGCTTCGACAAACCGGAGAGGCGAGCCAGTTCGGCCCGTGAGCAGGGACCGGAGAAGCGGATGCGCTCCAGCAGCGACCGCTCGTTCATGGCCCTGATCAGCGCGGGGCGGGCGGCCGAAAGCCCCGTAGCCGCGTCAGCCGGCATATCCGCCACAGCGGGCCTCCCCAAGAGTCGAGTGTGGCGCTACCGAGCACATCGCGGTTTGGCAACAGGGTCTAGTCACGCGCCTGATAGTTAGGATACCGTCCTAACTAATTCAAGGACAGTACTTAAAAACCTCATATGTCACTCGTGTTACGCGGTGGCCCGGAACGGAACCGCCGCGCGGAAACCGCGAACGCGGCGCCGAATAAGCGCGAGCGCTGCCCGTCCCCCCACACACAGCCTCCCTAAGGACCACCGCAATGAGACGTCTAATGATGGCCGGGGCCGCGATGCTCATCGCCGGCACCCTCGCCGCCTGCGGCACAGGAACGTCCGGCTCGTCCGGCAGCGGCTCGAACGGCACCCTGACGATCGACGACGAGACCGGTCAGCAGTGGAACTGCAGCTTCAACCCGTTCAACCCCGCTAACACCGGGAACGGCACCACCTTCGGCCAGGTCTACGAGCCGCTGGCCTATGTCGATCCCCTGGCGAACGCCAAGACCACCCCCTGGCTGGCCACCAAGTGGGCGTGGAGCAACGGGAACAAGACGCTCACCTTCACCATCCGCAACGGCGTGAAGTTCAGCGACGGCACCCCGATGAGCGCCGCCGATGTCGCGTTCACCTTCAACATGATGAAGAAGTACAAGGGCCTGGACCTCAACTCGGTCTGGTCGGTCCTGTCCAGCGTCAAGCAGTCCGGGAACACCGTCGTCTTCGATTTCAAGTCGCCGGCGTCGACGTACTTCTACTACATCGCGGACCAGACCCCGATCGTGCCCGAGCACATCTGGTCCAAGGTCTCCAACCCGGTCGCCTACAACGACCCGAAGCCGGTCGGGACCGGCGCGTTCACGGTCAGTTCCTGCACTCCGCAGAACATCGCCTAC
>WRBL01000424.1 GCA_009784565.1 Streptosporangiales bacterium
CCTTTCTCAGCGGTCCGTTCTGTCCTGGCGTTCCCGGCAGCTGGCCGGCATCACCTGCGAACGGGTTACAGAGAGCGAAGACACTCGCTGACGCCGCCCCGCCCCGGTCACGAGTACGTCTGTCTCATCTATGGACCCATTAAAACGTTCCCGCGGCTTCGACCATGAAGACCTGGTCCCGCACCGGCACTCCCGGGGCCACTGGCCGGTTCGACGGCACTCCCGCTGCCTACTACGTGCGGGACCGGCTAGCGGACCGGCCCGTAGGTCCGTCTTAGGGCGCGAGCTGGTCGGGATATGGGCTGGTTGAGGCTTTTGCTAGAGCCATCTCGCGCCCGAAGCGGCAGGCTGCTCAGATCCGGTCGTCGGCCGTCTGGGGCCGGGACGGGCGGGCCAGCTCGTTCGCCCTGTTCTGGAGCAGGGCGAACGTCCAGGCATCGCATTCCAGCCGCACCGGGCCGGAGGGTGAGTCGACGGTGACGCTGAGCCCGCCTCCGTCCACGATGGTTCCGGCCGCGAGTTCGGCGGGCGCCGTACGGGAGAATGAGCCGTGACTCCCGGCGGAATCGTATTGCGATTCCTAGCAATCGGAATACGATGTGAAGGTGGAGAATTCCGGGGAGATCGCCGCCGCGCTGCGTCAGATCGCACGGGGATTCTCGGCGCTGGCAGACGCCGTTGACGGCGCGCCCGACCGGGTGCCGGAGCAGGCGCGGGTGGCGAGCCTGCTCCGGGAGTGGGGCGACAGGGGCCTGAGCCGGGGCGAGGCCAGCAGCCTGTTCCGCAAGCACGGCTTCGCGCCGCAGGTCGCTGGCGGCTGGGCGCGCGGCGACTGGATCGAGACCAGGCCCGACGGCCTCCGCTACGTCACCGAGAGATCCCGTCGCTGGCTCACCGGGCAGGAGGAGGCCGATGACGGACAATGACCCGTTCACGGTGCGGGTTACCGCACGTGGCTATGAGACGGACTCAAACGGGCACGTGGCCGGGACCGTGCTGCTCCAGTACGGGCAGCACGCCCGCTGGGAATGTCTCCGGGCCGCGGGCCTCGCCCAGGACCGGCTGCGGAGCGAGGGGATCGGCCCGGTCAGCCTGGAAGAACGGATCCGCTTTCACCGCGAGATCACGGCGGGCGAGGAAGTGAACGTCACCTGCGCCTTCGTCTGGGGAACAGGCAAGTCGTTCCGCATCGAACAGGAGATCCGCACAACCGATGGTGTTCTCGCCGCGGAGATCACCAACGTGGGCGGCCTGATGGACCTCAGGGAACGCCGGCTGGTCCCCGATCCCGGGCAGGTCTGGCGCTCCGCCGCGACCTCACCCGGACTGCTGAACCTCTGAAGGACGCGCGCAGGCCCGTTACTCGTAGAGGCCGAGGAAACTGTGGGCGGCGGCCTGGACGATCTCCTCGGGGGTAGCGGAGAGGACGTCGTCGAGCCAGGCGGTGACCAGTTCGGCCATGCCGCCGATGAAGAGCAGGCCGGCGACATCGTCCTCGAGGCCGCCGCGCCGGGTCAGCCCGAAGCGGGTACCGGCCTCCTCGGAGGAACGGTGCGCGAGGTAGCGCAGCAGTTCGGTGCGGCGCCGCCGCAGAGCGGGGGAGGCGACCGACTCGATGATGGCCGCCCGCCCCTTGCGCGGGTCGTCCACGAGCAACTGAACGAAGGCGCGCATGGACGCGTAGACCCGTTCGGCCGGGTCGTCGCCCGCGGACTCGACGGCCGCCACGGTGGCTTGCTCGATCTCGGTGGCGATCGCGTCCATGACCGCGGTCATCGCGTCGTCGAGGTTGGCGAAGCTCTCGTAGAAGTACCGCTCGGTCAGTCCCGCCTCGGCGCAGACCGCCGTCATGGTCGTGCGGGTCCGGGGGTCGGCCCAGACCGCGAGGGTCGCCTCCAGCAGCCGCGATCGTCTCTCCGCCGCCCGGTCCTTGGCGCTGACTCCCCGGTAGATACCTGACTGCGCGGCCATTGCCTCAGGGTGCCACGCGTCCGCGGGCACCGCAAGGTTGACAGGGAAGACTTTCAGAACAGGAATAAACGCAGGTCATATCCGGAAGGTGGCGCGGGATTGAGTGGATTTCGGGGGCGGCGCGGAGGAAGATATCGCTAGACGGGAAGGGCGGACATGTTTCGAAACGGCCGTGGGGCGAAACCCGCGTCGGACATGGCAGAATCGGCGCGGATCCTGGAACTCGCTAAGCAGACGGCTGATCAGGCGGTCGCCGACGCGAAGGAGGAGGCGGCGCGGATCATCGCCCGGGCCCGGGAGGAAGCCGAGCAGATTATCGCCGAGGCCCGCGCCCGCGCCCAGCAGATGTGAGGTTTCCCGGCAGGCGACGCGAACCGGGTGCCTACTCGACGGGGCCCAGGTAGATCCAGGCGCCGTCCTGGCGGATGAAGCGGCTGTTCTCGGCCTGGACGCCGCGTTTTCCCGCGTGAGTGTAGATCGCGCGGAAGCGGACGGTGCCGGTCGTGTCGAAAATGCCGCCGCCGGCGGTGTCGAGGACCGCGAGGCGGGTCCAGGCGATGCCCGGGTCCAGGGCCAGGTCGGCCGGGAGGCTCGACGGGTGCCAGGTCCGCTTGAGGTAGTCCACGTCGCCGACGGCGAATGCGCTGTAACGCGAGCGCATCAGGGCCTCGGCGGTCGGGGCCGGGGCCCCGGCGTGGAACCGGCCGCAGCACGCGTCGTAGTCGTCGCCGAGGCCGCAGGGACACGCGCGTGAATCCATGGACCTATTGTGGCAGGCCTCGTGGGGCGGCCGTCGACGCGCGGACGATCAGGTCGGTGCTGAGTTCCATGCGATTCGGGCGCGAGGGACGGCCCGCGATGAGGTCGCTCAGCATCCGGGCGGCGGCAGCGCCCATCTCGGCCAGCGGCTGCCGGATCGTGGTCAGCGGCGGAGAAGCCCAGCGGGCGGCCGGCAGATCGTCGAACCCGGCGACCGACAGGTCCTCGGGGATCCGGAGCCCGCGCTGCCGGGCGGCCTCGTAAGCGCCGAACGCCTGCTGGTCGTTGCCGGCGAACAGGGCGGTCGGCGGGTCGGGCAGCGCGAGCAGTTCCGCGGCGTGGCGGAGGCCGGCCTCGGAGCTGAAGTCGCCGTACCGGATCAGGGCCGGGTCGGCCGGGACGCCCGCCCGGTCCAGCTCGGACCGGTACCCGTCGAGCCGGGCCAGCGAGCAGTGGAAGTACGCCGGGCCCGTGATGGCGGCGATCCGCCGGTGCCCGAGCGCCAGAAGGTGCTCGGTGGCGGCCAGCCCGCCTGCCCAGTTGGTCGCGCCCACGGACGGGAGGTCGGAGGGCGGGGAGTTGGCCGGATCGACGACGACCGCCGGAAGGGCCGCGGCGCGCAGCGCGTCCGTCACGGCCGGGGTCAGCCGCGTGGTCGCGAGGATGACGCCGTCGCAGCGGCGGGCGTCCAGCGCGAGCGCCAGGTTCTCGCCGCCGCCGGGCACCGCGGAGATCATGACGGCCGCGGAATGCCGCGCGCACCACTCCTCGATGCCGCGCAGTATCTCCACCGCCCACGGATCCTGCAGGCCGGTGAACGCCACGCTGAACACCCGCAGGTCACGCCGGGCGGGAGCGGTACCGCCGCGCTGGTACTGGCGCTGGCCCAGGATGCCCTTCACCCGGGCCCGGGTCGCGGGCGCGACGTCCGGGCGGTCGTTGAGCACCTTCGAGACAGTGGGAAGCGAGACGCCCGCCTCGGCGGCGATATCCGCCAGCGTGGTCCGGTGCCCGTCATGCCGTTCCCGTTCCCCGGTCCGCTTCGCCACCTTCCGGAGCCTACGCGGGCCGCGCCCCGATGTCGAAATGGTTTCGTGAAGTTTCGCTAGGCGGGGATGCCGTAGAACTCGGCGGCGTTCCCGGTGAGGACGGCTTCGCGGCCCTCGTCGCCGAGGACGGACAGGAGGGTTTCCGACGCGTCGTCGCCGTGGTC
>WRBL01000425.1 GCA_009784565.1 Streptosporangiales bacterium
CTCGGCGCGGCCTTCGCGTCCCACGCCGTCCTCCGCACCCGGTTCTTCGACGATTTCCTGCTCACGGCGGTCGGCGCGGGATGCCGGCAAGTGATCCTGCTCGCGGCCGGGCTCGACTCGCGCCCCTTCCGGCTGCCCTGGCCGGCCGGGACGCGGCTGTACGAACTCGACCTGCCCGGGGTGATCAACTTCAAGGAAGAGGTGCTGGCCCATAGCGGCGCCCGCCCCGCGTGCGACCGCGCCGTCATCCCGGCGGACCTGCGCGGGTCCTGGCCCGAACGCCTGACGGCGACGGGATTCGACCCCGCCGTGCCGACGGCATGGCTGCCCGAAGGGCTGCTGCTGTACCTGACCGCAGGCGAAGCCGCCCGGCTGCTCACCGACGTCGGTACCCTGTCCGCCCCGGGAAGTCGGCTGTCCTTCGAACAAGCCGCGGCCGTCGGCGATTCCCCGCTGGCCCGGGCAGCCGGCCTGCCGGGAATGAGCCAGTACACCGCTCTGTGGAAAGGCGGCCTGGGACCCGGCGCCGCCGACTGGCTCGCCAGCCACGGCTGGGACCCCGCGTTCCGGGACGGCGCCGAGTTCGCCGCGGCGTGCGGCCGCCCGGAATCCGGTTCCGGCGCCGCCGGGTTCCTCACCGCCGTGCGTCGCGCATAGTCCTAGGCTCAGGTCCATGCGCTCATGGCACGTGGATGAACCGGGGCCGGTGGAGGCGGGGCGGCCGCTGGTGCGGAGGGACACCCCGGTTCCGGAGCCGGGCCCGGGGGAACTGCTGCTGCGCGTACGGGCCTGCGGCGTGTGCCGTACCGACCTGCACGTGACCGAGGGCGATCTGCCGGTGCACCGGCCCGGGGTGACGCCGGGCCACGAGGTGGTCGGCGAGGTCGTCGCCCTCGGTTCGGGTTCCGGAACCGCCGCGGCCGGGTTCGCGGCCGGGTTCGCGACAGGCGACCGGGCGGGTGCGGCCTGGCTGCGCTCCACCGACGGGACCTGCGTGTACTGCCGCCGCGGCGCCGAGAACCTGTGCCCCGGCTCCCGGTACACCGGGTGGGACTCCGACGGCGGGTACGCCGAGTACCTCACCGTCCCCGCCGCTTTCGCGCACCGGCTCCCGGACCGCTACAGCGACGCCGAGCTCGCGCCGCTGCTGTGCGCCGGGATCATCGGCTACCGTGCCCTCAAACGCGCCGAGCTCCCGGAAGGCGGGCGGCTCGGCATCTACGGGTTCGGCGGCAGCGCGCACCTGGCGGCCCAGGTCGCGCTCGCCCGGGGAGCCGAACTGTACGTCATGACCCGCGGCGCCAAGTCCCGGGAACTGGCGCGGTCGCTGGGCGCCGCCTACGTCGGCGCGCCCGCCGACCCGCCGCCGGAACCGCTCGACGCCGCGATCCTGTTCGCGCCCGCCGGGGAACTGGTGCCGCCCGCGCTGGCCGCGCTGGACCGGGGCGGCACCCTGGCGATCGCTGGAATCTACCTGTCGGACATCCCGGTCCTGGACTACGACCGGTACCTGTTCCAGGAGCGTCAGCTGCGCAGCGTCACCTCGAACACCCGGCAGGACGCCCGGGAGTTCCTGGACTTCGCCGGACAGCATCATCTGTCCGTCACGACCCACTCGTATCCCCTGGACGCCGCCGACACCGCGCTGGCCGACCTGAAAGCCGGCCGGTTCGACGGCGCGGCCGTCCTCCTGCCGTAGAGCGGCCGTCCTCCTGCCGTAAAAAGGCCGGTCCGGCCGGCAGTGGCGGCCGCGCCTGAGGACCCTCGCGCCGCTTAGCGCCCGCCAGGCCTCCTGCTGACCGGGTCCGGCGGCCCCGCCGCGTGCCGTCCGACGAGGTCGTGCCGTCCGCCGAGGTGAGGACGCAGCCCGGCGCCGTTCGCGCCGGGTCGCCCGGTGATACCGGTGGGTTCAGGCTCCGTGACCGCATCCGCCTGGTCGTCGTCTGCCCGCAGCAGTTCATCGAACAGGGAACGGTGGCGCAGCAGTGCCTCCCGCAGGTCTTCGGTGCTCGCCCGCTGTGCCTGAGCCTGCTCCTGGACGGCGTGCGCGAAACGGTAGTTCTCCACGACGTCCGGATGGTCCACGGAGACGAGGTCAGCCTGCGCGTCGAAATCCGCCATCGGGTAGCCGCGGGCCTCCATCACCCGGTAGACAAGCCGGTCCGCGGCCATGACCGCGCCAGACGGCTCGTCGGCGAAGCGTTCCTGGACGTCTCGCCACTCCGCGGCGAAACGCGTCCGCATGCCCTCGGGCAGGGGGCGGATGTCGAGGCGGGCACGCTGCTTCTCGCGTTCGCGCAGGTCGGTCTCGGCGGCCCGCCGGCCTTCCCGTGTCTCCACGGCCCGGTCGTATTCCGGGCCGAAGCGCTGGCGCAGCGCCGCGGTCCTGCGCTGGCGCGCCGCCAGCGCGATAAGGACGATAGCGACCACGACAACGACGATGATCACGATCCATATCCAGGTAGCCATACAGTCCCTCCCCTGTGATGGAACGAGTTTCCAGCTACCCGGACACAGCCGTTCAAACGTGACAGCGCAGGCAGGGGCAGTCGGCCGTCCAGCTCGCGGGCGGTTAGAGGATCCCGAGTTGCGCGCAGCCGGCGGCGACCTCGTCGTAGATGGAGCCGGGAACCGTGAACGGCTCGGTCGCGGTTATCTCGGCGAGGTGAGAGGCGATGTCCTCGGCGGCGGGATCGGCCCCGGGCCGGGCGAGCCAGCCTTCGGCGAGGCCGGCGAAGACGCGGGCGTACCGGCCGCCGAACGCGGAGAAGGCCTGGCGGTTGAGCTCGCAGGACCGGCTGGCGAGGAACGTGACGACCGGCGCGACCAGTTCCGGCCGGATGGCCTCGTAGAACTTCTCCTCCTCCGGGAACAGTTCCCGGTCCCCGACCGTGGAAGTGATCATCCGGGAGTAGCCGAACGGCAGGACGGCGTTGGCCAGGACGCCGTGCGGGGCGCCCTCCAGCGCGATGACGTTCATCAGCCCGGTGACCCCGGCTTTGGCCGCGGAGTAGTGGGCCGCCTCGGGCTGACCGAACGCGCCCGCGGAGGAGGCGGCGAACACGAACCGGCCGTAGCCCTGGCGCTTCATGATGCGGAACGCGGGCTGGCTCAGGCAGAAGGAACCGTTCAGGTGCACGTCCAGCATCCGCCGCCAGTCAGCGTACGGGAGCTCGTCGAACGGCACGGTGCCGAAGATGCCCGCGTTGCTGACGACCGCGTCCAGCCGGCCGAACGTGTCGACGGCGGCGCGCACGATCGCCTCGCCGCCTTCCGGGCTGGCCACCGAATCGCAGGACGCCACGGCGGTGCCGCCGGAACGGGTGATCTCGCCGGCGACCTGGTCCGCCACGTCCGGATCGGCGCCGCTGCCGTCCACGCTGCCGCCGAGGTCGTTGACCACCACGCGGGCGCCGCAGCGGGCGAGGTCCAGGGCGTACAGGCGGCCCAGTCCCCGGCCCGCGCCAGTGACGATCACCACCTGGCCGTCGAAGCTGATCACGTCGGCTGCCTCCCTTCCGAGACCGGAGGCCCGGCACCTCCGCATGAACCATTGAACCTAATATTTGTTCCACGCGGAAGATCATCCGTTGTTGTGGCCAGTGGTCACGGATGCAGCCGCCGTGAGGCGTGCGCTGGTCCTAGCCTGCGTTCTCGCTGGCGACCTGTTCGGCGACCGGATCCGGGTTCGCCAGGACGGGGCCGTCGCTGGGGCCGTACACCAGGTGGACTGTCCCGCTCTTGAACGGCACGCACTGCAGGAGCGCCAGGGGGAGCGGGGAGCGGGCGTCCTCGAACAGCCGCTTGCCCGTGCGCACCGCGACCGGGTGGACGAACAGGTGGAGTTCGTCGATGAGC
>WRBL01000426.1 GCA_009784565.1 Streptosporangiales bacterium
CCTTGATGCCGTGCATCTGGAGCACGTCGGTGAGGACGAACGCGTTCCTCGGGTCGTCGCCGACCACCAGGACCGTGTGTCCCCGCAGTTCCTCGTGACTGCCCGCCGAATGGCCGCGACCCGGATGGGCGCCCGCCGTGTAGCTGCCGGCCGCCTGGTACTCCGGCCCGGAGGCGGACCGCGCGGGCAGCGGCCGGGACACCGGCGCCTCCTCGGCGGGCAGCGCCGCCCGGGGCGGGAGCCCCTCCGCCGAACCCGGGGCCTGAGCGGACAGGGGCAGGTGCAGGCAGAAGGTGCTGCCGACGCCGGGCTCGCTGCGCACCGTGACCTCGCCGCCGAGCCGGATCGCCATTTCCCGGCAGAAGGCCAGGCCGAGCCCGGTCCCGCCGTAGCGGCGGCTGGTCGTGCCGTCCGCCTGCTGGAACGCGGAGAAGATCGTGGCCAGGTTCTCCCGGCTGATCCCGATGCCGGTGTCGGTCACCGAGAACAGCAGCGTCTGCCCGTCCCCGTTCCGCTGCGGCGAGGTCGTGTCGATGTGCAGCTGGACGTGCCCGCTCTCGGTGAACTTCACCGCGTTCGACAGCAGGTTGTAGAGGATCTGGCGGAGCCGCTGCATGTCGGTCTCCACCTCCTCCGGAACCTCCGGCGCCATCGAGATCGTGAACGCCAGGTCCTTCTCCTCCGTCAGCGGGCCGAACACGCCGCGCAGTTCCTCGGTCAGCGCCGGGAGAGTGAACCGCTCCGGGTGGATGTCCATCTTCCCGGCCTCGACCTTAGTCAGGTCGAGGATGTCGTTGATCAGGCGCAGCAGGTCGGTTCCCGACGAATGCACGATGGTGGCGTACTCGACCTGCTTGGGGGTGAGGTTCCCCTCGTCGTTGTCGGCCAGCAGGCGGGCCAGGACGAGCAGGCTGTTCAGGGGCGTGCGCAGTTCGTGCGACATGTTCGCCAGGAACTGCGACTTGTACTGGGACGCCTGGTCGAGCTGCCGGGCCCGCTCCTCGATCTCCTGCCGGGCCCGCTCGATCTCGGCGTTCTTGGTCTCGATGTCCCGGTTCTGGGCGGCGAGCAGGGCGGCCTTGTCGGCCAGTTCCTCGTTGGACCGCTGGAGTTCCTCCTGGCCGGCCTGGAGTTCCGCCGTCAGCCGCTGCGACTGGCCCAGCAGCGCGTCGGTGCGGGCGTTGGCGATCATCGTGTTGACGCCGATGCCGATGGTCTCCACGACCTGCTCCAGGAAGTCCCGGTTGACCGGGGTGAACGGCCACAGGGAACCCGCCTCGATGACCCCGAGGACCCGGTCCTCGAAGACGATCGGGACGATCATCACGTTCACCGGCCGGGACTCCCCGAGCGCGGAGGAGACGCGGGCGTAGTCGGCGGGAACGTCCTCGAGGACGATCGGCCGCCGGGTCTTGGCCACCTGGCCGATCAGGGTCTCGCCCAGGAGGAACTGCCGGGGCGCGCCCCGGGCGTCGGTGACCGGCAGGCCGTAGCCGGCGATCATCCGCAGCACCGGCTGGTCGCCGTCCTCCTCGGCCAGGAAGATCGCGCCGTGCTGGGCCCCGACCAGGGGGATCAGCTCGTCCATGATCAGCTCGGCCACCACGGCCAGGTCGCGCTGGCCCTGCATCAGGCCGGCGATCGTGGCCAGGCTGGTCTGGAGCCAGCGCTGCTGCTCGTTGGCCTCGGTGGTCTCGCGGAGGTTGCTGACCATCGTGTTGATGCTGTCCTTGAGTTCCGCGACCTCGCCCTGCGCCTCGACGGAGATGGACCGGGTCAGGTCGCCGGTGGCGACGGCGCTGGTGACCTCGGAGATCGCGCGGACCTGACGGGTCAGGTTGCCCGCCAGCTCGTTCACGTTCTCGGTCAGCCGTTTCCAGGTGCCGGCCACGTTGGGCACGGTCGCCTGGCCGCCGAGGATGCCGTTGGTGCCGACGTCCCGGGCCACGCGCGTCACCTCGCCGGCGAACGCGGACAACTGGTCGACCATCGTGTTGATGGTCTCCTTGAGCTCCAGGATCTCGCCCCGGGCCTCGACGGTGATCTTCTGGCTGAGGTCGCCCTCCGCGACCGCGGTCGCCACCTGGGCGATGTTGCGGACCTGAGCGGTCAGGTTCCCGGCCATGAAGTTCACCGAGTCGGTCAGGTCGCGCCAGGTCCCGCCCACTCCCGGGACATGCGCCTGGCCGCCGAGCCGGCCCTCGGTGCCGACGTCCCGGGCCATCCGGGTCACCTCGTCGGCGAACGCGGACAGCTGCTCCACCATCGTGTTGATGGTGTTCTTGAGCTCGAGGATCTCCCCGCGCGCGTTGACCGTGATCTTCTGGCTGAGGTCGCCCTTGGCCACGGCCGTGGTGACCTGGGCGATGTTGCGGACCTGGCCGGTCAGGTTCCCGGCCATGGCGTTCACCGAGTCGGTGAGGTCCCGCCAGCTGCCCGCCGCGTCCGGCACGCGGGCCTGGCCGCCGAGCCGGCCCTCGGTGCCGACCTCCCAGGAGACCCGGGATACCTCAGAAGTGAACACGGCCAGCTGCTCGTTCATCCCGTTGAAAACGGCCGCTATCTCGTTCATCAGCGGATCGGCCGCATCGGGAAGCCGCGTGCTGAAATCGCCGTTGCGCACCGCGGTCAATCCAGCCAGCAGCTGCTGCATCTGCGGCTGCTGCCGGTTTTGCGTGGCCGTCGCCATACCCGAACTCCCACCCAAGTTACGGTGGCCCGCCGGAGCCATCGCGGAACCCACCCCGCGGAACGCCACCCGGCAGCCGTCTACCCTGCGATCCTTTTATCATGCCACGGTATCCGGATAAGTGAAGAATAGCCCACGACATTGCCGTCGAGTTTCCGGATAATTACCTGATCCATCAAATATCAAAATTGAACTCTCGTGAATTCCGGATCATCTCCCCAGGTACCCTCCAGCCTGAGGGTCCAGGGCGGCTCCCGGGCTCCGGGCCCGGCGCGTCAAGATTGTCGGTGTGTGTACCGTGATCCTCAGCCTCCAGCCCTCCGCCCCGGTTCCGCTGCTGCTCCTCGGCGTCCGCGACGAGTTCACCGACCGGGCCTGGCGGCCGCCCGGCCGTCACTGGGCCGGCCCGGCGCTGTCGGACCTGGTCGGGGGCATGGACGAGCAGGCGGGCGGGACCTGGCTGGCCGTCGATCCCGCCCGCCGGCGGATGAGCTGCCTGCTCAACGGCCGGGGCACTCCGGCCGCGCCCGGCACCCGCCGCACCCGGGGAGAACTGCCGCTGCTCGCCGCCGGCGACGGGGCCGGGACCTGCAAGGAACTCGCCGACGACCCGGACGCGCTCGCGGCCTACGACCCGTTCCACCTGGTCTGCGCGGACCCCGGCGCGGCCGCCCTGCTGAGCTGGGACGGTGCGCGCCCCGTGTTCCGCGACCTGGAGCCGGGCACCCACGTGCTGACCAACGCCGGGCACGCCTACCCCCGGCCGGAGGTCACCGAGCCGAAGGCCGTCCACTTCGGCCCGAAGTTCGCCGCCTCCCGCCCGCCGGGCGCCCCCGGCCTGCCGCTGACCGCGGCCTGGGGGGAGTGGCTGACGCTCGCCGACGGCGACGGCCTGCCCGCGGACGCCCCGGAGGCGATCGTCGCCCGGCGCGCGGTGGACGGAGGCAAGCCGTGGGGTACGACGTCGCAGACCCTGATCGGGCTGTCGCGCGACGGCCTGCGCTACGACTTCCGCGCGGCCGGGGAGGACTGGGGCGCCGTTCCGGTCACCTGACCCGGCCCCGGCGTCTGTTCGCTGATGGTGCCTTCTCTGTGATTATGATGGTGACCGCACTGGACAGCAGC
>WRBL01000427.1 GCA_009784565.1 Streptosporangiales bacterium
CGTTCGGGCAGAACCAGCTGGTGTTCTTGTCGTAGACGTCATTCGGTACCGACGCGAACCACTGCTCGTCGCAGCCGTTGCCCTTGATGTAGATCTCCAGCTCAGCCCGGACCGTGTTCCGGGGCAGGGACGGGATCGTGAATGTCGTGCTGTTCCCCGACGCGTTCACGTCCGCCGAGCCGACGCCGACGACGTCACCGGGCTCCGCTGGCACCGGATCGTGCGCGCCGGCGGAGTAGAACGTGAGGGTCGCGGTCTGGTCGTAGACGCCGTTGTCGTCGCTGCTGACGTAGTTGACGATGCCGCCGCTGAACGGGTGGGGCGACTTCAGCAGTGACGAGTACTGGGTGACGTCCTTGCCGACGTGCCAGGTGAGGCCGTCGGGATCCGGTTCCTCGGTGGTGCCGAAGTAGACGGTCGTGTTCCCGACGGTGATCGACGCGGACCGGTCGTACTGGCGTCCGGACACCGAGGCGGTGTAGTCGAGGACGACCTTTGACCACGGTCCGGCGCAGTCCTTGGGCGGGGTGTAGGTGCCGGTGAAGTTCTGCGCGTTGCCCGAGGCGTCGTTCGACGGGAAGTCCCTGGCCAGCGAGACGGTGCAGGACTTCGTGTGCGGTCGTGGCACCGGCGGCGTCCCGGTGACGGGATTGGAGATGTCGCCCTCCACGTACCCGGGCGAGGCGGAGACCGTTGACGCCGACGCCGTAGCGCCGGCCGGCACGGCCCAGATGATCATCAGGACCGCGGCCCCGATGACGAGCAGCCGCACGAAACGGCGCCGGGCAAGTGGCAGCATGAAAGAACATTAGATTGGCGGGACATGGGGGTCAACGGGCAGTTATCCCCCTGCGTTAAGTAATTCGGAGCTTAGCGCGAGAAGGGGGGAGAGCACTCCGTCGTGGACTTATCGCCGTCCAGCCAGGCGCAGATTTTCACGGAGTGCCCGACGGCCGGCACCGGACTGGTGGATTCGCCGTTGGACGAGACAGGGAACGTGACGCTGGGGCCGCCGCTGCGGATCAGCTCGGCGGAACAGTTCTCCACGATGGGATCCAGAACCCCCGTGAGATCGCCGGAGCCGTCCTTGTCGAGCCAGGCGATGCAGTGGTCGAGATAGGCGTCGACCTCGGAGCCGCTGATCTCGTTCGGATCGTCCGGGCCCGCGTTGGGGTCTGAGGTTACCCTGACGCTCGGCACCGGGTCTGAAAGGGGCGGGGGCGCCGGCGCCGTTGTCGCGGGAACGGCCGCGGGCGACGCGGGCCCGGCGACTGCCGCGTGGGTGTGAGCCGGCCTGGGCCGGGACTTGGGCCTTGTCGCGGCCGGCTTGGGGACGGTCCGGGCCGTAGCCGCTGGGGAGGCGTCCGCGCCCGTCGCCGCGGGATGATCCGATCCCGGAAGCAGCACGGCCGCGCTGAGTGCGGCGACGACGACGGCCAGTCCGGCGGCCAGAATCGTGATGCGGGCCTTGCTGACCGGCGCGGTCCGGCGCGGAGCCCGGTGCCGGGGCTGGTCAACCTGGGTCGCAGGCGGGGCCTGCCAGGAGGACTTGGCCGCCTCGATCTGGTCTGTCCGCAGCAGGTAGGCGTCGGTCGCGTTCTCTTCCGTGCCGCACGCGGCCAGGACGCCGACGGCGTCGCCGGTTCCCGGTTCCCAGACCGGGCCCCCGCTGAAGCCGGGCCGGACCTTGAACGGGCCGTGGCCGTTCACGCTGATCTGCACGCGGCCGCCCCGGACCCGGCCCAGCAACTCGCCCCTGACGTGGCCGCCGTCGGGCCGGGCGGGCTGCGGGCCCCACATCTGCACGCGCATCGACGGCTGGTGCGGGACCAGTCGCAGGGGCCGGACGTGCCCGGGCGCGGACTGGGCCAGGTCCAGGATCGCGACATCGTCCATGTCGAAGGCGCCGTCCTCGGCCGGGAGCCACCCGCCTACCGAGGCGTCCAGGTACCGGTCGCGCCGGACGTCCTCGGCGATACCGAACCGGACCAGCACGCGCTCGCGCTCGCCGGGCTGGAGCGGGTCACGGATGTCGGGCCGCCCGAGGGCCGCGTTCACCACGTGGGCGCAGGTCACCACGCGAGCGGGCGCGATGGCGAACCCGAGCCCGACGGCCTGGTGACCCCGGAAGATCTCGCAGATGCTGGACTCGGCGGGCCGGTTATCGGATGTCATCCGAACCTCCGGCCACCGGAAATAGCGAATTAGGCACGCGTCATCCCGTCACGAAAATCCCCAATAGGTAGTCCAGTAGCGTATCGGCAGGATCGACGTGAACACCGCTGAATTAGCATCCACCAATCACATGGAACAGTTCCGAAATGTTCGGCAATAAATAGATGCTTGTCGCAAAAGGATGCTGGTCTCTGTGGTGGTCCTGGTCTCCGCTGGCCACAGGAATATCTTTCTCCTCAAGGGCAGGATGAGCCGTGCCGATTTCCTGGGCATTAGCCTGTGTAACGGCTGATTGCGTAAGTTGCTTATCGGGAGAGGACGATCTTGCCGAGGACGGTGCCGGACTCGATCAGCCGGTGGGCCTCGGTGAGCGTGGCCGCGTTGATCCCCTCGATCCGCCGGGTCACCGTGGAGCGCAGCACGCCTTTGTCGATGAGGTCGGCGTTGGTGCCGAGCAGCGTGCCCTGGGCTTCCGGGCAGGCCTGGTGGGTAGAGCGGGCGAACATGAACTCCCAGTGCCAGGTGATGGACTTGGACTTCAGCGGGTAGACGTCGTCATGCTCGTCGTCGATGGCGACGATGTGGCCGAAGGGCCGCAGCACCTCGGCGAACACGGGGATCTGTCCGGCCGAGAACGAGGTGAACAGCCAGTCCACGCCCCGCGGCGCCGCGCGGAGCACCTCCGCGGCCAGGTCCTTGCGGTCGACGGTCTCGTGGGCGCCCATCTTCCGCACCCACTGCGCCGACTCGGGCCGCCCGGCCGTGGCGATGACCCGCAGCCGGGTCAGGGTGCGGGCCAGCTGGATGAGAACGGACCCGACGCCGCCAGGCGCGCCCACGATGAGGAAGTCCCCTTCGGACTCGGGCGTGGCCCGCAGATGGTCGAAGAGCGTCTCCCAGGCGGTGATGGTGGTCAGTGGCAGCCCCGCGGCCTCGGCGAAGTCCAGGCTGGCCGGCTTGTGCCCGACGAGGCGCTCGTCCACGGCCTGGAACTCGGCGTTGGAGCCGGGGCGCGTGATGTCGCCCGCGTAGTAGACCTCGTCGCCGACCCGGAACCGGGTCACCTCCCCGCCGACGGCGGTGACCGTGCCCGCCGCGTCGTACCCGAGGATCCGGCCGTCCGGCCCCGGGCGAACCTTGGCGTCCACCGGGTTGACCGATACCGCCTCCACCCGCACGACCAGGTCGCGAGGCCCGGGCTCCGGCACGGGAACCGAAGCGTCCGCGAGCTTTCCGTCAGCGGTGACGACCGCGGCCATTTCTGTCATCGTGCCACCTCACAAGATCGACGCGTACCTGCGGACACCACATCTACCAGCGAAGATGATCTTGGCTGTCCGCAGGGTGCGGGGTAGCAGCGCCGTCCCTCGTTCAGCCGGCCTCGGTGGTGGCCTCCGAAGCGGTCAGGCTTTCTCCCGGAAGGGGCTCGCGGGCGACCTTCCGCCGGGGCATGAAGAACGCCGGGACCAGGCAGCAGATGACGAGGATGAGTCCCACCAGGTAGGTGTGCCCGAAGGCGTCCGCGAGCGCCGCGCGTCCCTCGGCCAGTACCGGCGCCGGCACCCGGCTGGCCGGGATCGCGCCCTGGACCACCGCGTTGTAGGCGGTAGCCGCCTGGCTGGCCAG
>WRBL01000428.1 GCA_009784565.1 Streptosporangiales bacterium
CCGGCGGCTACAGCGTGGGGGAAACACCCGGTCCCATCCCGAACCCGGAAGTTAAGCCCCACAGCGCCGATGGTACTGCGAGGGAAGCCTCGCGGGAGAGCAGGACACCGCCGGAACACCATTGAAAAGGGCCGCCACCCGTATCCGGGTTGGCGGCCCTTTTATTTTTTCAGGAGGTCGGCGGAAGTGGCCGAAGGGGACAGCGCGCCGAGGCGCGGTAACACGGGTTCCGGCGGAGCTGGCCAGGGACGGGGACGTTCGGGCGGCGGAGACGGACATCGCGGGGGCGGTTCCGGCCGGGGAGGCTACGCCGGAGGCCGGGACCGGCGCTCCGGCAGCGACTCCCGGGGCGGCTCTTCCCGCGGCAGCTACGGCGACCGGGACCGCGGTGACCGCGGTAACCGGAGCTACGGTGACCGGGATCGCGACCGGCCTGGACGCGGTGACCGGAACGAGCGGGGCGACCGGCCGCGCAGCGGCGGCTTCCGGGCCGGCCAGGGACGCCCGGGCGGCACAGGGGGCCGCGGTGGCTTCCGTTCCGGTCCGCCCCGGCGCGATGACCGAGACGAAGACCGTGATCGTGACGAGCGTCGTTCGTCCGGTGGCGGCGGCTTCCGGGGCCAGGGCGGCCCGCGCCGTGACGGCGGCGACCGGCCTCGCGGAAGCTACGGCGACCGCGACCGGGGTGATTGTGGAACCCGTTCCTTCGGTGACCGTGACCGCGGTAACCGGAGCTACGGCGATCGTGACCGCGACCGGGGTGATCGTGGAACCCGCTCCTTCGGTGACCGTGATCGAGGCCGTCCTCCGCGCCGGGATGACAACCGGGGCCACGGCGGCCGGGACGAGCGCTCCGGCGGCTACCGCCCGGACCGCAGGGGCGAGGGAGACCACCGTTCCGGCGGCCGGGATTCCCGGCCCGCACGGTCCGGCTCCGGTCGCTTCGACCGCCCGGGACGCCCCGGAGGACCCGGGCGGTTCGACCGCGGTGGCCGGGACGACCGCCGCAGCGGTCCCGGCGGCTACCGGGACAACCGTCCGGGACGCCCGGACGGCGGCTCTCGCTTCGACCGGAGGCCGTCCGATGACGACCGGCGCCGGAGCGACCGTCCTCGGACCGACCGGCCCCGGATCCCGGACAGCATCACCGAGGATGACGTCTCGCGTGAGGTGAAAGGCGAGCTTCGCGGCCTGCCCGCCGACCTGGCGGTGACCGTCGGCCGGTACCTGGTCGCGGCCGAGCTGGCCAAGGACCCGGAGCAGGCTTACCGGTTCGCGCAGGCCGCCCGGGACATGGCCGCCCGGATCGGAGTGGTCCGCGAGGTCACCGGGATCGCCGCCTACCGCAGCGAACGCTGGACCGAGGCCCTGGCCGAGCTGCGAGCCGCCCGTCGGCTCACCGGCCGGAACGAGTACCTTCCGCTGATGGCGGACTCCGAGCGGGCCCTCGGCCGTCTCGACCGGGCCCTGGACCTGGTGCACAGCGACGAGGCCCGGCGCCTGCCCCGCGCCGCTCAGGTCGAGATGCGCATCGTGGAATCCGGCATCCGCCGGGATCAGGGTATGGCGGACGCGGCGGTTCTGGCCCTCCAGCTTCCCGAACTGGCGGACGGCCGCCTGCGGCCGTGGTCGGCCCGGTTGTTCTACGCCTACGGCGACGCCCTGCTCGCGGCCGACCGTCCGGGCGAGGCCCGGGACGCCTTCTCCCGCGCCGTTCTCGCCGATGAGGACGAGGAGACCGACGCCCTCTCCCGCCTCGACGAACTCGACGGCATCGTCATCGACGACCTTGAGGACGACGAGGACGAGAACGAAGAGGACGAGGACGAAGAGGACCAGGACCGGGACGACGTCGAGGACGACGCCGCTCCCGGCCCGGTCGACGCGGAGTAGAGCGGTTTAGGCCGCTTCCCGGGCCACGGCGGCCACCTCTGGCGAGTCCAGGGTGGCCGTCAGCCCGGAGGATGCCCGGCGGGCGCGCAGGGCGAGGGCGGCGACGCCCGCGGCCAGCACGGGGACGATGCCGCAGACGGCCATGCCGGGCCGGGCGCCGAAGTGACTGGTGATCGCTCCGATGAGCGGCGCGCCAATGGGCGTGCCGCCGATGAAGACCAGCATGTACAGGCCCATGACCCGGCCGCGCAGGAGCGGGTCGACCGACATCTGGACGGACGCGTTGGCCATCGCCTGGAACACCAGGTTGACGAAGCCCATGATCGCGATCACCAGCAGGAACGCCGGCAGGCCGGGCATGAAGGCGGCGGCCGCCTGGAGCAGGCCGAAGCCCGCGGCGCAGCCGACGATGACCTTCTGCCGGGGACGCGGGCCGGAGGCCGCCAGCAGGGCCCCGGCCGAGGACCCGACGGCCAGGATGATGTTGAACAGGCCATAGGTGCTGGCATCGCCGCCGAACGCGGATTTCGCCATCGCGGTCAGCACGATCGGGAAGTTCAGGCCGAACGTGCCCAGTACCCCGACGACGAAGATCGTCCACAGTACGTCGGGCCGCTGGCGCAGGTAGCGCGCCGCCTCGAGAACGCCACCCGTCGAACGTCCGCCCGGCGACGGGGAAGCCCCGGACCGTGCGGAAGCCGGCGGCCGGAGGTCCGAGGGCCGCAGCAGCAGGAGGCCAACGGTCGGGCCCAGGTAGCAGACGGCGTTGAGGGCGAAGACCCACCCGGTCCCGGCGGTGGCGATCAGGACACTGGCGATGGCGGGCCCTATCAGCCGGGTCGACTGGAACACGGCCGCGGTGAGCGAGACCGCGGCCCGGAGCCGGTCCGGCGGCACGACCTCCGACACGAACGCCTGCCGGGCCGGCGAGTCGAAGGCGAAGATCATCCCGGCGGTCAGCGCGAACCCGTAGACGTAGGCGGGCCGGACGATCCCGGCGATCGTGATGCCGGCCAGGGCCAGGGTGGCGATCGCGTTCAGGGTCTGGGTGATCAGGAGGATGGTCCGTTTGGGAAGCCGGTCGGCGACCGCGCCGGTGTGCAGCCCGAACAGGAGCATGGGCAGAAACTGGAACGCCATGGTCACGCCGACGGCGGTGGAACTGTGGGTGAGGCTGAAGATCAGCCAGTCCTGCGCGATGCTCTGCATCCACTGGCCGGTATTGGCGAGTGCCTGGCCGCTGAGGTAGATCCGGTAGCCCCGGACGGTGAGGGCGGCGAACGCGCCTCTTGGTCGCCGAACTGTCGCGGCGGTACTCACTAAGGTACTCCCCTTTGCTGTTGTCCTTCGCTATCGGTAACCATCCTTTTCTTATGATGAATTCCGCTAAATCGCCGTATAGGCGTGAAGGTATGTGAGGCAGGGTTATAGCCAGTCTTGCGTTACTCTGGGCGTGCGTCGGCTTACCCGAATCTCACCTGGTGTAAGCCGTGGCCGGCGGGCAGACTGGAGGCATGGCTGACCTTCTTGCCCGCCACCGCGCGGTCATTCCGAACTGGGCGGGGCTGTACTACGACGAGCCCATCGAGATCGCCAGCGGCAAGGGCTGCCGCGTCACCGACACCAGCGGGCGGACGTATCTCGACTTCTTCGCCGGCATCCTGACCAACATGCTCGGCTACGACGTGGCCGAGGTGCGCGAGGCCGTGGAACGGCAGATCAGCACCGGCGTGGCCCACACCTCCACGCTGTACCTGATCCGAGGCCAGGTACAGCAAGACCTTCGCGTTTTCGATGCCGGACAGCTTCGCGATTTTCTCGGCCAGTTCGACCTGGCCTCGGATCAGGTACAGC
>WRBL01000429.1 GCA_009784565.1 Streptosporangiales bacterium
GGCGGCGTGCGCCGCGGATTCGATCATGTCGCGGGCCGTCGGGGCCGGGACGAGTTCCGCGGCGAACCGGTCCCGGACCCGCTTGACCGCTACGGTCGCCACGCTGGCGTCCCACTTCTCGGCCTCGTCGCACGCCGCGTCGTCGCCGGAGAGTATGAGTACCGGGACGCCGAGGGCGGCGCTGGTCGCGTGGACCATCCCGAACTCGCCAACAGGGCGGTCGTCGAGCCAGATGTCCTCGATCTCGTGGCCCATGAAGCTGTGGCTCATCACGCCGAGGGTCCCGGCCCGGGAGTGGTAGCCGACGCAGAGGGTGGCGTCGAAAGTGGAGTCCAGGCCTTCGAGCATGCCCATTCGCTTGCTGGCGCCCTTGATCAGCCGGGCGCGGGGGTCGAGCTGGTCGTGCAGTAGGTTGCGCTTCGGTCCGTGCGCGTCGTTCACGAGAACGTCCGTCGCGCCTGCGTCGAACGCGCCGCGCACCGCCGCGTTGACATCCTCGGTCATCATGACCCGGCCGTGCTCGTAGTCCCGGCCGGCCGGCTGGACGTCATGGGCGTCCACCAGACCGGTGATGCCCTCCATGTCCGCGCTGATGTAAACCTTCATGACAAAACCCTAGCGGGCTGCTTCATCGGGTTCTCCTGCGCAGCATGCCCCGCCTCCACCGTCCCGTTCGCCTTACCGACGGAACTGCAGAACCGAGTACGGAATTCTGCGGACGCGGGCTACGCGACGGTAGCATTGGTTCCTTTCCGTGAGAAGACTTTTGCCGAATTCGCACGCTGCACGAGATGAAGGGCGTTATGCCAGACGATTCCCGCCAGCACGCGGGCCCGATTCCGGTCATCAGCGGTTACAGCGATCTGGCCTTTATCGCCAAGGGCGGATTTAGTAGCGTCTATAAAGCCAGGCAAGAAAGGTTCGACCGGACTGTCGCGGTCAAGGTTCTCCGCGCTGACATGCGCGACCCCGAGGCGCGCCGCCGGTTCGCCGATGAATGCCGTCTCACCGGCCGCCTGAGCGGCGAGCCGCACATCATCACCGTCTTCGACGCGGGCACGACCGAAGACGGGCACCCGTACCTGGCGATGCAGTACCTCCCGGGCGGCTCCCTGGCCGACAGGGTGGCATCGTCCGGACCGCTGCCGGCCCCCGAGGCGGCCAGGATCGGCGCCGCTGTCGCCGCGGCCCTGGCGGCCGCGCATGAAGCGCGCATCCTGCACCGCGACATCAAACCGGGCAACATCCTGATGTCGGCCGAGAACGAGCCGGTCCTGAGCGATTTCGGCGTCGCCGGACGCTATTACCCTGCGACCATCGTGCCGGGTGCGGCTGGCGGTACGTTCACCCCGGCCTACACCGCTCCCGAGGTGCAGGAAGGCAGCCCGCCGTCGACCGGCTCGGACATCTACTCGCTTGGCGCCACGCTGTACGCGCTCCTCGCCGGAAGACCGCCGTTCGCCGAGGCTTCCGGCCAGGAGGATTTGCTGGCCCGGATCCGGGCCGGAAACCTTCCGGACCTGGAACGCGCCGACCTCTCGACCAGCCTGATGGCCCTGATCCGCCGCTGCCTTTCTTGCGAAGCGGCGCGGCGTCCATCCAGCGCCAGGCATCTTGCCGCTGACCTCGCGGCGTTCCAGACTCCGATAGGCGTTGCCCCGCCAGCGGGTCAGCGGACCGGAGCCGCCGCGGTCGACGGCGGCGGAGAAACCCCGGGGACGCTGGCGCCGGCCACCGTCCCCGACTGGTCCGCACTGGATGCCCCGACAGTGCTGGGCGCGGGGCGGCCGTACCCCGTCGGCACGGTCCCCGCCCCCCGTCGGCGCCGCATGGTGCCGGTCGTGATCGCGGCCGTGGCGGGAGCGGCCGTGCTCGCCGCGGTGGGCGTCCTCGTCGCGGAAGCGGCCCCTGGCCCCGGACCGCGCCCGGTGTCGGCGCCGTCCCCGGGAGCGTCTCATCCGGCCGCCAGTTCGCAGACGTCGTCCCGCGCGGCCACCCGGCCGCCCGCCGCGGCCCGGACTGTTTCCCCCGCCCCGGTCCGCCATTCTTCCGTGCCGTCCCCGGTGAATCCGGAGCCCGTGACGGTCAGCGCGCCCGCTCCAGTAATCCATTTCCTCAGCAATTCGGTGGTCACTCTGGACAGCGCTTCCGGGCGTGGTTGCAAGGCGTGGATGAATGAGCAGAACCCGGGCTCCGAATTCCAGGGGCTTGTCCAGTCGTGGGGCGATGATTGCACGATGCGGTTCAGGCGGTCCGCGAACGGACGGAGTTTCGCGACGGTCGCGCAGGAGAACAACGTGGTGCTCGCGTCGGCCGATACGCGTTTCTACCCGGGCGGAGGCGGCTTCGCGATGGTCTGCCTGGAGGATTACACCGTCAAGGAATATGCCTGCGGACCGGCCGACGGAGGATAGGCCCCTGCGGCCGTGCGGAGGCGATCTGCCGGGACATCATGAGCGCGGCGGTGGCCAGCGAAGACGGCACCGGGCAGTAGTGCCACTGGCTGGTGAGGAAGAGCGTGGCCGCCAGGATCATCGCGGCGAACGCCAGGTAGTGCCAGAACACGCCGCTGACGGCGACGGCGAACAACCGGTTCCGGAAGAGGGCCAGACTGATCACCGGATCGGGGGCCCGCCGCAGGTGGATCACAGTCAGGATCCCCAAGCCGGCCGCCGCGACGGCGGTCCAGACGCCCATCACCCTGGGATGCTCCCGCCGCGGGAACACGGGAGCGCGAGACCGAGTGAAGGTGGGGATGAGGACCGCGGCCGCAATGCCCTGTACGAGCCGGGCCGCCACCGGCATGACCAGGGGGGGGGAGGCCGCACATCCTAGGGACGCGGCCCCGAACAGAGCCATTCCCAGCAGGAACGCGCGCTTGCGTCCCACGTCATCGGCCAGTCTTCCCGCCGGAACCAGCATGGCGAGAACTTCACGGTCGAGGCGGCCGTCAGGACCCGCCATCGCCCGGCCCCGGTCCTCAGGGCGTCAATGGCCGCTATCCACGGACTCGATGGCCTGACCGCCGCGGACACGGTCCCCGTTCCCGGGACCGGGAACCTGCACAGCAACCCGCCGGGACCGGTGCTGGACGCGCTCCGCGGTGCCCGCGCCCGGGACGCCAGGATCCTCGACGGCCGCGACGGCCACCTGCCACTGGGAACACGCACCGCTCCTCGCCCGCTGCCGGGCTGCCCGTCGATCTCGTCGCCGAGCGCAGCGGGCTCGGCTCCGCCCCGAACCTATGAGCCGACCGCCGTTTCGGGGCGGAGCAAGGCCCACTGGACCTTGTCGCGGGCCAGGAAGAGTTCGGCCTGCAGCACGTCATTCAGGAAACCGGGCTCCTCAGCCGCGTCGAGCAGGGCGTCGATGGCGAGCCGGAGCTTGTCCAGGTAGATCCGGTCATGCTGATCCAGGCCGTCGTGGATACCGCTGGTGCTGGTCATGGGGTACTCCTTGCCGGGGTTGAGGGCAGGTCGATGCGGGCCCGGACGAGTTTGCCTCCGCCACGGTCAGCCGGCACAGGAACGGAATCCCACCAGGCGCTGAACGCGTCGACGAGAAGGAGACCGCGACCGTGCTCGCTGTCCGTGTCCGGGCTCGTGAGCGATGGTGCGAGCGGGACCGGATCCCAGACCACGACCAGGACGCCC
>WRBL01000430.1 GCA_009784565.1 Streptosporangiales bacterium
GACGGTGCGGGCCCGGCACGTGATCAGCGCGGCCGGCGTCTGGACCGACGGCGTCCAGGACATGGCCGGCGGCGCCGGTCCCGGGTCCGGCTTCCGGGTACGGGCGTCCAAGGGCGTGCATATCCTCGTCCCCCGCGAGCGGATCCAGTCCGACGCGGCGATCCTGGTCCGGGCCGAGGACAGTGTCCTGTTCATCCGACCCTGGGGCCGGCACTGGCTCATCGGCACCACCGACACCCGGTGGGACCTGGACCCGTCGGAGCCGGTCCCCACCCAGGGAGACATCGACTACCTCGTCCGCAACGTCAACCGGGTGATCAGCCCGCCGCTGACCTCCGACATGGTGGCCGGCGTCTACGCGGGGCTGCGCCCCCTGCTGTCCGGGAACGCGGCGGCCACCAGCCGCCTCGCCCGCGACCATGCGGTCGCCTCCCCGGCGCCGGGGCTGACGGTCGTGGCCGGCGGGAAGTACACGACCTACCGTGTCATGGCCCGCGACGCCGTCACCGCGGCGGGCCGGGACCTGGGCCAGGCCGTCCCGCCGTCGCGCACCGACGAGATCCCGCTGCTCGGCGCCGACGGCTACGAGGCCCTGTCCCGGACGGTCCCGGCGCACCTGGCCCGCCGCTACGGCGGCCTCGCCGCCGACCTGACCCGCCTCATGGCGGAGGACCCGGCGCTCGCCGAACCGGTCCCCGGCACGGAGGACTACCGGATGGCGGAGGCGTACTACGCGGCGACGCACGAGGGCGCGCTGCACCTGGAGGACATCCTTTCCCGGCGCCTCCACCTGGCGACCGAGACCCCGGACGGCGGGATCCGCGCGGCCGAGGCGGTCGCGCCGCTCGTCGCCGGCCCCCTGGGCTGGTCCCCCGCCGCCGTGTCCGCGGAGATCGACCGGTACCGGGCCTGGATCACGGCCGGGCGGGAGAGCGCCCGGCAGCCCGACGACGAGTCGGCCGAGGCCGCGTGGCGGGCCGCGGCCGGGCCGCGGGCCACCATCGCGAGCGGACGCTGACTAGTGGCCGGGAAGACCACGCGGATCCTGTGCGCGGGCGATCAGTTCATCAGCCCGCGGATGCTGGCCGGGGCGGTCCGGGAGCAGGCCGGCGACGCCGAGATCGTGACGCACGCGACCGACTGGCCCACCACGCCGTGGGAGTCGGGCGCCGACGTCGCCGAGTTCCTCGGCGACGAGGACGAGATCATCGACCGGGCACGCGAAGCGGACCTGCTCGTCACCCACCTGGCGCCGGTGACCCGGCGGGTCCTGGCCGCCGCGCCCCGGCTGCGCGCGGTCGCGGTCTGCCGGGGCGGACCCGTGAACGTGGACGTGGCCGCGGCGACCGAACGCGGGGTGCCGGTACTGAACCTGCCGGGCCGCAACGCCCGGGCGGTGGCCGAGTTCACGATCGGCCTCCTCATCGCCGGGCAGCGCAACATCGCGCGCAGCCACGCCGCCATGCGGGAGGGGCAGTGGAGCGGGGAACTGTACCGGTACGACCAGACCGGCCCCGAACTCGCGGGCCGGACCGTCGGCGTCGTCGGCCTGGGCCAGATCGGCACCCGGGTCGCCGCGCTGCTGCGGCCCTTCGGCGTCCGGCTCCTGGCATGCGACCCGTACGTGGACCCTGACGTCGCCACCGAACTCGGCGCGTCCCTCACCGGCCTGGACGCGCTGTGCGCGGGCAGCGACATCGTCACCCTGCACGCGCGGCTGACGCCCGAGACGCGGCACCTGATCGACGCCGCGGCCCTGGACCGGATGCGCGAGGGCGCCTACCTGGTCAACACGGCGCGCGGGGCGCTCGTCGACGAGGCGGCGCTGGTCGGCGCGCTTCGCTCCGGGCACCTGTCCGGCGCAGCGCTGGACACCTACGCTCGCGAGCCCCTCCCGGCCGGCAGCCCGCTGCGGACCCTGGACCAGGTCCTCGCCGTGTCCCACCTCGCCGGCGCGTCCACGGACGTCGCCGAGCGGGCGGCGCGCCGCATCGGCGCCGAGGCGGGCCGGTTCCTGCGCGGCGAGCCGGTCGCGAACTGCGTGAATCCGGAGGTTCTGCCGGGATAGCCCGCCCGCTACCGGGGCGTGAACAGGAACGCGCGGGCGCCGCCCCGCCACACCGCGCGCAGGTCGTCGGCGTCCGGTTCGCCGTCGGCGCCGTAGCCGACCTTGTTGAACCCGGCGAAGGTCTTGTTGGCCCGGCAGATGACCGCGTACAGGCGGGTGACGTCTTCCTCGCCGGCGAAGGCCTCCACGTCGCAGGTGACCCGCTTGCCCTTGTACCGGATGTCGACCGGCTCGCCCGTGCGAAGGTTCTTCGCCCAGCCGAAGCCCGTGCCGATCAGGAGCTTGCCCTCGTGCGGGGTGTAGGCGACGGGCACGGTGTAGCACTTGCCGGTCTTGCGCCCGACGGCGTAGACGGTCAGCAGGGCCTTGCCGATCCCGCTGCTGACCCCCGGGGTGGCCAGCAGGCCCCGGACGATCTTGTTGGTGGTTCCTTGCATGCGCCCGGTGCGGGGCCGGGTAACGGTCTCGGTCATCTCCGCTCTCCTTCGATCAGCTGCGTGATAAGTGTGTCGGCGAGCCACCGCTCGAAGCGGTCCGGGCTCCAGCCCCGTTCGGCGACCAGGAGCCGGTACATGTCGGGCGAGGCGAGAGCGTGGATGATGTCGGCGGCGGAGCGTTCGGTCAGGCCGGACCGCAGCGCGCCCGCGTCGGCGAGGGCACGCGCGAACAGTCCCTGTCCCCGCTGCCGGTCCTGGTCGTAGTGGGCGAGGAGCCCGGCGGCTTCGGCGTCGGAGTCGGCGGCCCGGACCAGCAGCGGGTGGGCGGCGCCCGCCCGCCCGTTCACCTGCCGGACGATGCCGGCCAGCCCGGCCAGCTGGGCACGGGGATCCGCGCGGGCCAGCAGTTCCCCTACCTGCTCGCGGTGCTGCAGCGGGACCGGGTCGTCGTCCCCGGTGAGGGCCTGGTCGACAAGCGATTTCAGCAGCCCGATCTTCGAGGTGAACAGCCGGTACACGGTCGGGGCCGGGACCCCGGACCGTTCGCTGATCATGCCGATGGTCGTGGCCGCGTAGCCGCGGTCAAGGAACAGGGCGAGCGCCGCGTCGCGGATCGCGGCCCGGGCCAGGCGCGTGCGCGCCTGCTCACTGCCCTTCGGGGAGTCCGGTCCCCTGACCTCGGCTGCCACAAGAATGAGAGTATAACTCTCGAATCGATAGTTCAACTCTCGATTCCGACCAGAGCCGGTCGAGCTGAGGGAACCGGGCCGATCCGTTCGGGATGATGAACAGCGTGGACGGCAAGTCAGTGAAGGACATGCTCAACGGCGGCTGAGTGCCTCGGCCCCTGCCGATGGAGATTTTCCGGCGCGCGTCGTAACGTCGGGCGCATGATCCGCACGCTTCCGCGGACGGTGCCCGCTCCGCCGGGAAAACCGGTGCGGGCAGGAGCCGGCCGCTCGCAGGAACGAGCCCGCAGGCTCGCGCTGCGCCCCGGAACATGGACACCGGACGAGGCGTCCGGCCTGCGCGCGGAGTTCGATCAGGCCGCCGCCGACTGGAACGGGGACCGGGGCGGGTACCGGCCGCCCGTGCTCGCCGACGCCCTCGCGCGCGGCGGC
>WRBL01000431.1 GCA_009784565.1 Streptosporangiales bacterium
CCGGACCGACACCGTGGCCCACATCTACCAGTTCTCGCACAAGGGACTCTGGCAGGATTACGACTTCACGGAACGGTACCCGGGGTTCGCCGGGGTGCGCGACTACTTCGAGTACGTCGATGAAAAGCTGAACCTGACCAAGGACATCGAGTTCAGCACCTTCGCGGACCGCGCCCAGTGGGACGAGGAAAGCCGCCAGTGGACGGTGCGCTCGTCCGACGGCAAGGAGCAGAAGGCCCGGTACGTCATCGTCGCGACCGGGTTCGGCGCGAAGCCGCTGTATCCCGCCATCCCCGGCGTGGACACCTTTACCGGCCAGTGCCACCACACGGCCCGGTGGCCGCAGGATGGCCTCGACATGGCCGGCAAGCGGGTCGTGGTCTTCGGGACCGGGGCCAGCGGCGTCCAGGTCATCCAGGAAGCGGCCCGGGAGGCCGCGGAACTCACCGTCTTCCAGCGGACCCCGAACCTCGCGCTGCCCATGCGCCAGCGCCGCCTGGACCATTCGGACAACGACGCGATACGGGCCGGGCTCCCGGAGCGCTTCGAGACCCGGTACAAGGCGTTCGCGGGGTTCGACTTCGATTTCCTGCCGGAGAACGCGGCGGACGCGAGCGAGGCCGACCGCCGGGCGTTGTACGAGCGCTTCTGGGAGGAGGGCGGCTTCCCGATCTGGCTGGGCATGTACCAGGACCTGCTGGCCGACGAGGCGGCCAACCGGACCTTCTACGACTTCTGGCGCGAGAAGGTCCACGCGCGGGTGCATGATCCCGCCACCGCCGAACTGCTGGCCCCGGCCGTCCCGCCGCACCCGTTCGGCGTGAAGCGCCCCTCCCTGGAGCAGGACTACTTCGAGGCGTTCAACGCCGGCAACGTGCGCCTGGTCGACCTGAACGCGGAGCCGGTCAGCGAGATCGTCCCGGCGGGGGTCGTGACCAAGAACGGGGTGACCGAGTGCGACATCATCGTGTTCGCCACCGGCTTCGACAACAACCGCGGCGGGATCACGGCGATCGACATCCAGGGCAGGAACGGAGAGAGGCTCCAGGACAAGTGGGCGGGCGGGGTCGACACATTCATGGGCCTGTCCACCGCGGGATTCCCTAACATGCTCTTCCTCTACGGCCCCCAGAGCCCGTCCGGCTTCTGCAACGGCCCGACGTCAGCCGAGTACCAGGGCGACATCGTCGTTGACTTCCTCGCGGACGCCCGGAAGAACGGGCACACCCGGTTCGAGTCGTCCGCCGAGGCGGAGGAGGAGTGGACCTCCCACGTCAACGAACTGTTCGAGGGGTCGCTCTTCCCGAAAGCCCGCTCGTGGTACTGGGGCGCCAACGTCCCGGGCAAGCCCGCGCAGATGCTGAACTACTCCGGCGGAGTCCCGGCGTACTTCGGGAAATGGGCCGACGTGAAGGCCGGCGGGTACCGCGAGTACACGTTCGGCTGACCGCAAGCTGGCCGTGCGTGCCGGGCCCCGGCCGGCACGCGCGGCCTTTCCCGTTACCGCCGGGTCGCCGGGAGGTGCTTCTCGTCGATTCCCAGCATGCGCATCTTCCGGTACAGGGTGGACCGTGCGATGCCGAGCCGTTCGGCCGCCGCCAGCTTGTTGCCGCGGGTCTCGGTGAGCGCCTCCAGGATGACGTCCCGCTCGGCTCGCCGCAGCGCCGCGCCGTCGGCGCGGGTCCCCGACCGGTACCCGGGCGGCAGGTGCTCCTGGGCGATGTCCGAGCCCAGCGACCGCTGGACCGCCGTGGCCAGCACCGCCTCCAGTTCGCGGACGTTTCCCGGCCAGTCCAGGGCCGTGAGGGCGCGTACGGTTCCCGGCAGCAGCCGCGGAACCGGACGCTGCGCCGTGTGCGCGGCCAGCAGGACGGGCGCGAGATCGCGGAGGTCATCGAGGCGGTAGCGCAACGGCGGGGCGGTGACCGAGAACGGGAAATGGTCGAGCAGCCGGCCCGCCGGGCCCGGCCCGCCGCGCGCCCGGGCGGTGGCGATCACCGTCGCCGCCGGGGCGCTGTCGATCACCGATCCTGTCCGCTCGGCGAGTCCGGGTTCCAGCTGGTCCAGGTGCCGGAGCACGACGGTGCCGCCGGCGGCCAGCGCGTGGCTCACCTGAGCCGCCCATCCGTCCGCATCGTCGCGGGCGGCCGCCGCGTCGAGCACGACCGGCTCGCCCCGCCCGTCGCGGCGCCGGTGCAGGTACCGCGCGACGTGCAGTTTCCCGGTACCCGGTTCGCCGCACACCAGTACCGGCCGCCCCGTGCCCAGTACTGCCTCTACGTCGTCGCGCAGGCGCCGCACGGCGACGCTGCGGCCGGGAAGGTTCGCGTCGGCCCGGTCGGCATCGCACCGGCTGGCGGCACGGCGGGCGGCGGGCGCGCGTCCGTCGCCGCACGAGCGCGGGCGCATCTCCAGCATGATGCCGGCCATGGGCCCGTCGTCGCTCACCCGCGTCGCCCGGGCCTGGGCCACGGAATCTCCGGACAGCCGGACCTCCCCGGTGTACTCGTCCCCGGTGCCCAGCACCCGGCACGCCCAGTCCCAGAGCACGGCCTGATCGGAAAGGTCCAGCAGCGCCGACGCCGCGGTGTTGGCGATGATGACGTCCTCGTTCAGCGAGATCACCGCGGAGGAGGCCCGCCGGTTGGCTCGCAGGAAGTGCTCCAGCAGCAGCTGCTCGCGCCGTGAGGAGTCCGCGTACATCCGCGATTCGATCTCGCGCACCGCCGCCAGCACCAGTGGCTTGATCGCCCGGTGGTTGTCTCCGACCCGGCAGGTGACGTCCAGGATTCCCTCGATCTTCCCGCTGACGGGGTGCTTGAGCGGCGAGCCGGCACAGGTGAACTCCTGGAGGTTCTCCCGGAAATGCTCCGCGCCCGATACCAGGAACGGGGCCCCGGTCTCGAGCGCGGTGCCGATCCCGTTCGTGCCGGTGAACTCCTCGGCGTACAGGAACCCCGGCGAGACCAGGGCCTTGTCCAGGGCGTTCTCCAGTTCCCGCCCGCCCGCGTGCCGCTCGATGATCTGAGCGTCCGAATCGGCCAGCAGGATGGAGATGGGGCCGTCTTCCAGCTGCTCCGCGAGCCAGGCGATCACCGGCCCGGCCGCGCGGAGCAAGCGGCCCGGCCGCTCGAACTCGGCCTGGTAGGGGACCTCCTCGCCGCCCGGGCGGACCCCGACGAGCTGGCACCGCTGCCAGGACGACATGATCTCCTGGCGGAAGGCGGAGCCGGAGCCGTGCGGGACCGGTCCGTCGAGTAGACGTTCGCGCTCACCGCGCGACCTGGGTGCCTGCGCGTCGCGGTCCATTACCGCCCCCTTCACCCTTGATGAAGGCGCTTCCAAGACTAATGAAGACAAGGTAACCGGGAAGCCTCGTCACCATACTGTCCGAAATCGCTACACAAGGCGAGCGGGACCCGCTCAGTCCGGCTGCGGGACGAGCGAGACGGACTCGATGCCCGCGATCGCCGCGATCTCGTCGTTGTCGGAGGTGTCACCGGAGATCCCGACGCAGCCCACGACCGTGCCCGCCTCGTCCTTGGCGAGGACGCCGCCGGGGACCGGAATCAGGCTGCCGCCGATCGCGGAGCCCGCCGCCGCGATGAAGTACGGCTGCCGCTCC
>WRBL01000432.1 GCA_009784565.1 Streptosporangiales bacterium
GAGTCCCGCAGCCGGGACGACAGGAGCCCCGTGTCCTGGCCGGAGACCCGCACCGACAGCTGGGCGCCGCGCCGTTCCGGGTCCCGGGGCGTGATCACGCTCGTGCCCGGGCGGGACGCGCACACCTTCTCCAGCAGCGACTCCAGGTAGCCGGTGAGCCGCAGCGACTTGGCTCGGAGGGCGGGCATCGGTGTCTGGTCGAACATTTCCAGGGAGAACAAGACCGGGGCCAGGGCCGCGACCGGCGGGGTGGACACCTGCCACGAGTCGGCCGAATCCGGATACCGAACGGATGGAGCCATCTCGAACCGCGTCGAAGGATCGTTCCCCCACCAGCCGGCGAACCGCGGGGTGCTGTGGTCGGACAAATGCCGGCTGTGCACGAAGACGCCGCCCGGCGATCCGGGGCCGCTGTTCAGGTACTTGTAGGTACACCAGGCGGCGAAGTCCGGGCCGGTGTCATGCAGGGTCAGCGGCACGTTGCCCGCGGCGTGCGCCAGGTCCCATCCGATCGGTACGCCGCGGTCGCGGGCGGCCCGCGTGATGGTGTCGAGGTCGAGAAGCTCGCCGGTCAGGTAGTTGACCGCGCCGAGGAGCACGAGCGCGATCCGGCTGCCGTCGCGGGTGATCTCGGCGACGATGTCCTCGGTGCGCAGGGTCGCTTCTCCGGGGCGGGGTTTCAGGCGGATCACCGCCTCGTCCGGGTCGTAGCCGTGGACGGCAGCCTGGCTGCGCACCGCGTAGCTGTCGGACGGGAACGCGCTGTCCTCGATGAGGATCGCGTGCCGCCGCGGCGTGGGCCGGTAGAACGACACCATCAGCAGGTGAAGGTTGACCGTCAGGGAGTTCATGACGGTCACCTCCTCCGGAAGCGCCCCGACCAGCCGGGCGGCGGGGCCGCGGAGGCGGTCGGTGCAGGAGTACCAGTCCCGTTCGCCCTCGAACCAGCCTTCGACGCCGAGAGCGGCCCAGTCGCCGAGAAACGCCTCCATCCGCCCGGGCAGGCCGCGCGGCTGCAGGCCGAGGGAGTTCCCGGCGAAGTAGGCGGCGTCGCCCTGGCCGAACGCCGGCACACGGAATTCTCCGCGCCGCGTCGGCAGCGGATCGTCGGCGTCCAGGGCCTGGGCTGTCGCTTCGTCGTTCATTGCGGAAATTATCTCCGAGCCGGTGTCGAGAACCTGGCACCGGCTCCGTCCCTGGGGTAGAAGCGGTCATGAGGGGCCGCGAGGCGAGAGGGGAACACCATGAAATACCTGCTCCTGAAGCACTACCGGACCGACCCGGCTCATTCCCTGAGCTGCGAGCCGATGGACCAGTGGACGCCGGACGAGGTCGACGCGCACATGCAGTACATGCGTGACTTCTCGGCCCGGCTGGAGAAGAACGGCGAGTGGGTTGACGGCCAGGCGCTGTCCCCCGAGGGTACGTTCGTGCGCTACGACGGCGAGGGCCGCCCGCCGGTGACCGACGGCCCGTTCGCGGAAACGAAGGACCTGATAGCCGGCTGGATGGTGATCGACGTGGAGTCCTGGGACCGCGCGGTCGAGCTGGCCGGCCAGCTGTCCGCTGCGCCCGGCCCGGGCGGCAAGCCGATCCACGAGTGGCTCGAGGTCCGGCCGTTCCTCACCGCCCCGCCGACCGTCACGGAGTGAACGAGCCGCTGCTGCGGGAACTCGTGCCCGCGGTTATCGGTGTCCTCGTCCGGCGCGGGGCCGACTTCGCGTCGGCCGAGGACGCGGTGCAGGAAGCCCTGATCCGGGCCCTGGACACCTGGCCGGAGGATCCGCCACGCGACCCGAAGGCCTGGCTGGTCGCGGTCGCGTGGCGCCGGTTCCTCGACGCCGCCCGGTCCGAGGCGTCACGCCGGGGCCGGGAACTCGCGGTCGAGGCCGAGCCTGTTCCCGGTCCGGTGCCCGCGGAGGACGACACGCTGCGGCTGTATTTCCTGTGTGCGCATCCCAGCCTGCCGCAGGCCGCGGCTGTCGCCCTGACCCTGCGCGCGGTCGGCGGCCTGACCACGCGGCAGATCGCCGGGGCCTACCTGGTTCCCGAGGCGACGATGGCGCAGCGGATCAGCCGGGCCAAGCGACGGATCGCGGGACAGCCGCTCAATCAGCCCGGTGATCTCGGCACGGTGCTCCGCGTGCTGTACCTCGTCTTCAACGAGGGCTACAGCGGTGATGTTGACCTGGCGGCCGAGGCCATCCGCCTGGCCCGCCGGGTCGCCGCCCTGACCGGCGAACCCGAGGCCGCAGGTCTGCTGGCGCTCATGCTGCTGCACCACGCGCGCCGGGCGTCCCGGACCGGATCTGCTGGCCGCCTGGTACCCCTCGGCGAGCAGGACCGGTCCCGCTGGGATACCCGCCTGATCGCCGAAGGGGTGCTGGTCCTGCAGACCGCCCTGTCCCGGGACCGGCTGGGCGAATACCAGGCACAGGCCGCGATCGCCGCGCTGCACGCGGACGCCCCGAGCACCGCCGAGACCGACTGGACGCAGATCGTGGAATGGTACGACGAGCTGCTGCGCCTCACCGGCAGCCCGGTGGTGCGGCTCAACCGCGCGGTCGCGGTCGGCGAAGCCGACGGGCCGCAGGCCGGCCTGGCGGCACTGAACGGCGTCAGCCCGGACCTGCCCCGGTACGCGGCGGTCACGGCCTACCTGCGTGAACGTTCCGGTGATCTTGAGCGTGCCGCCGGCCTGTACGCCGAGGCGGCCCGGGCGGCTTCCAGCGTCCCGGAACGGGACCATCTCACCCGGGAAGCCGCGCGCGTGCGGCAGCTGCTCCGCCGCTAGCGCGATCAGGCGCCGGTGACGCCGTCGGTGGCCTCGCGCAGGAAGTCGGCGTGGCCGTTGTGGCGGCCGTATTCGAGCAGGACGTGGACCATGACCATGCGCAGCGACACGTCCTCGCCCCACCGGGGCTGCGTTCCGGAGAGGTCCAGTGATCCGGCCGCCTGCTCGACCTCGCGCGAGTTCGCCACCTCGGCTTCCCAGGCGGTGAACGCCTGGGAGCGGCTCGAGGCGCGGTCGTCGAACGCGGCCTGGAAGTCGGTCGTTTCCGACCAGACCATCGGGGCGTCGTTGTCGGCGAAAACCCGGCGGAACCAGGCGCGCTCCACTTCGGCCATGTGACGGACCAGCCCCAGCAGGGACAGCGCCGAGGACGGGACCGGGCGGGCCCGGAGCTGGTCGTCGGTAAGGCCCTCGCATTTCATGGCCAGCGTCGCGCGCTGATAGTCGAGGAACGCGCGGAGCATCTCGCGTTCGGGGGCGAAGACCGGGATGTCGGGCCGTTTGTCGTCGGGCACGCCGCGATCTTACGCCGCGGGCGCGTCCCGGAGCACGGCCGCGAGCGCCGTCGCCGTCATCGCCTCGACGGCGGCGGGACTGGGCGGTTCGCCGTCCCGGCCCGCGAACTGCAGGTGCACGGCGCCGACCAGCATCGGCGCCAGGACGGGAATGTCTGCGTCCACGGCGACCCGGCCGAGGTCGCGTTCCAGGGTGAGGTAGTCGCCGATCATGGCGGCGATCTCCCGGGTGAGCGGGATTCCCCGGGGCCAGGTTTCGCGGAGCCGGGCCCGCAGCCCGTCGCGGAAGATGACCAGCGCGAGTATCTGGTCCGC
>WRBL01000433.1 GCA_009784565.1 Streptosporangiales bacterium
CCGGCCACCAGCCCCTTCCGACTTCCGGGCCCCCCGGGCCTCCGGGCCCCCGGCCCCCCGCGGCCCCCCCGGCCCCCGGGCCGCCCGGCCCCGGGCCGCCCGGCCCCGCGCCCCCCGGCCCCGGGCCGTCAGGCGGCGGGCCGTCAGGCGGCGGGCAACCCGTAGGCGACGCCAGTCAGTTGCTCGGAAAGATCCCACAAGCGGCGGCCGGTCTCCGGGTCGGTGGCCGCGCGGGACAGCCGCACGCGCGTGGGGCCGCCGCGCAACTCGGCCGGGCCGTCGGGGCCGAGGAACGCGCCGCCCTCCACGTCCTGCGCGGTCGCCGCGTACAGCTGGGGGAGCGCGCCCCGCTCCGCGGGCTGGGCGAACGGCGTCAGCACCCGCCCGAACAGCACCTTCACCAGGCCGACCGGGCCGCTCGTCTGCAGGTTCGTGGCCGCGTAACCGGGGTGGGCGAGCAGGCTGCGGACCGGGCTGCCGGCGGCCGTCAGCCGCCGCTGGAACTCGCACCCGAACACGGCGTTGGCGAACTTCGACTGGTTGTAGAACCGCATGGGCGCGTAACGGCGTTCACCGTCGATGTCGTCGAAGTGCAGGCGTCCCAGCCGGTGGTTGGCCGACGTCACCGTGACCACGCGGGGATCCGTGCCCGCGGTCAGCAGGTCGAGCAGCAGCCCGGTGAGCGCGAAGTGCCCGAGGTGGTTGGCGGCGAACTGCAGTTCGTGGCCCTGCGCGCTGAGCGAGCGGGGCGGTGCCATCACGCCCGCGTTGTTGACCAGCACGTCGACCTGCGGGTGATCCGCGTGGAGCGCGTCGGCGAACCGGCGGACCGAGTCGAGGTCCGCCAGGTCGAGCCGGCGCACCTCCAGGGCGGCGCCCGGCTGCCGCGCGGTGGTCTCCGCGGCGACCCGGCGTCCCTTCTCCTCGTCCCGTACCGCGAGGACCACCCGCCCGCCCCTGCCCGCCAGCGCCTGTGCGGTCACGCGTCCGAGGCCGCTGCTGGCCCCGGTGACGACGAAGATCCGCCCTGACAGGTCCGGGATGTGCTCTGCGGTCCAGCGCTGTTCCGTGGTCATGCGGCACACGATGCCCCCGCTGTCACTGGATGTCAATGCGCTACTGAGTGACACGACTGGCATCCGGGTACGATGACCGGGTGAACTCTCGCCCCGACGCGCCGACCGGTACCGCCGCCCCCGTCCCCGCCCCGGCGGCCACCCCTGCCGCGGCTCCCACGCCGTCGCTGGCCCAGCGCAAGCGCCAGCTCGTGGCGGACGAACTGAGCGAAGCCGCCCTGCAGTTGCTGGCGCTGAAGGGGTTCGACGCGGTCACGATCGACGAGATCGCGATCGCCGCCGGGGTCTCCAAGCGGACGTTCTTCCGGTACTTCGCGTCCAAGGAGGACGTGGTCGTCCGGTTCCTCGCCGACCTGGGCACCGGCATCAGCACGGAACTGGCCGCCCGGCCCGAGGGCGAGCAGCCGTCGGCGGCCCTGCACCACGCGGTGGGGGCGGCCCTGGAGTCCTGCGCGGGTCACACCGACCACGCCGCACGGGCGCTGCGCGTCGTCCAGCTGATCCTGCGCACCCCCGCGCTGCGCGCGCGCTTCGTCGAGCACCAGGCCCGCTGGCGCGACGACCTGGCCGCCGTGCTGGCCCGGCGCCTCGCGCTCGACCCCGCCCGCTCCCTGTACCCGGCGCTCGCCGCCGGGATGGCGCTGGCCGCCTTCGACGCGGTCCTCCAGCGCTGGAGCGACAGCGACGGCGCCGAGGACCCGGCCGACCTCGCCTCCCGGGCGTTCGCCGCCCTCGCCCCCGCCCTCGACGGTGACGCCGCGCGCTGACGGCCTGCGCTGACGCCGCGCGCCGACGCCGCGCGCTGACGGCGGATCCAGGTGCTCGGGGGCCTGGGTCGGGGGCCCGAAGGCCGAAGGTCGGGGGCCCGAAGGCCGGGGTCCGGAGCCGGGCAGGGGCCGGAGCGGGGGTCCGGAGCCGGTACGGGATACGGGTCGTGACCCTCGGTGGCGATGGGGAGGCCTGATGCAGATCAGATGGCGCTCCCGCGAACAGTTCCGGACGGGCAGGCGAGCGGCTGGTCAACTCTGGAATTCGCAGGTCGGATTCGCCGGATCCGTGCCCTTTGCAGCAATGTGGCTCGCGTAGCTTGAAGCCCTCTTCAGGGGATGCCCGGCGACGCGGGGAGAACGGCGCGGCCGCGGGCGCTACGGCGAGGACGGCAGATGAGGCACGCGGGAACCGGGGCGGACGACTGGCCGCAGCGGCAGGTGACGGGCGCCGGCGGCACGAGGCCGGCAACCGGGACCGCACCGGGAGCCGCGGCGAGACCCGACTCCGCCCCCGTACCGCACTCACCCGCCCCGGCCCCTCCGGCAGGGCTCCCCGCACCCGCGTCGGGGCATGTTCCGGTGCCCGCTCCCGGGCCGGCGACCGCGACTGCAACCGCAACGGCGACACTGCCGCCGCCACAGCCGCAGCCGCACCCCGCCAGCTCCGAAGCCCCCGGGCCGCGGACCGCGGGCGAGCGCCGGCCGCGCCTCTACGCGATCGACGGCCTGCGGCTGTGCGCCGCGGTCATGGTCGCGCTGCACCACTTCACCGGCACCTGGCGCGTCGACCAGCCGCACAACAAGATCTGGGACCGCCCGGTCTCCCACATCATGCCGAGCGTCTTCCGGATCAGCGCCTACGGCTGGATAGGCGTCGAGATCTTCTTCGTCATCAGCGGGTTCGTGATCTGCATGTCCTGCTGGGGCCGCCGGCCACGGGACTTCTTCGTCTCCCGGGTGATCCGCCTCTACCCGGCGTACTGGTTCGCCGTGCTGTTCACCACCGGCGTGCTGGCCGCGCTGCCCGCCGCCTGGTCGCGGCCGTCGCTGCGGCAGGTGCTGTTCAACCTCTCGATGCTGCAGATGGGTTCGAACGTCGGGAACGTGGACGGCGTGTACTGGACGCTCTGGTCGGAGCTGCGCTTCTACCTGGTCTTCCTGCTGGTGGTGGCGACCGGCCTGACCTACCGCAAGGTCGTCGTGTTCTGCTGCGCGTGGGGCACGCTGGCCGCGCTCGCGCCGGTCTCCGGCTTCACCGCCCTGCAACTGCTCGCCGACCGCGACTCCACCTGGTACTTCATCGCCGGCCTCGCGCTCTTCCTGATGCACCGGTTCGGGCCCGACCTGCTGCTGTGGGGCATCCTCGCGCTGTCCTGGCTGATGGCCTCCGACGAGATCGGGCGGCGCGTCGATCACGTCGAGCACGTCTCCGGCTGGCGCGGCGCGTTCGTCCTCTTCTCGCTGTTCCTGCTGGTGATGGTGGCCATCGCCCTCGGCTTCGCCGACCGCGTCCAGTGGAAGTGGCTGGCCACCGCCGGCTCGCTGACGTACCCCTTCTACCTGATGCACTACGTCGCGGGCACCACGGCCATCCACTACCTGCACGACCGGGCCGACCCGCGGGTGCTCGTCGCCGCCCTGGTGGCCGCGGTGCTGCTGCTCAGCTACCTCGTGCACCGGTTGGTCGAGCGGCCCCTGGCCCGCTGGCTCAAACGCGGCCTGACCCGGACCTTCGACCGTCTCGGCAC
>WRBL01000434.1 GCA_009784565.1 Streptosporangiales bacterium
AAAACCTTGCGCAAGCCAATGATTTCTGGCATCTCCGCACTTCTCTAACGGAGACGCAGAAACCTGAAGGCGGTTCGATCAAGCACGACGTGTCGGTGCCCGTTGCGACGGTGCCGGACTTTCTCGAAGAGGCGACCGCTGCCGTTCAAGACGCGATTCCGGGTGCTCGCCCATGCCCGTTCGGTCATCTCGGCGACGAGCCGCTTGATCTCCGGGTGCTCCGGCCGGTCGCCGGTTCCCGGCGCGTCGATCGCGGCGACGGCGAAGCCGCAGGAGGTGACGTAGGGGAAGGCCCGTGAGACGACCTCCCATCCCTTCTTGTGCTGGCCGCCGCCGTGCCCGATCAAGACCAGCGGACGGGGCCCGGCGCCCTCGGCGGGCGTCCAGAGCACGCCAGGGATGTCCCCGACGGTGAACAGCTGCTCGCGGATGCCGTCAGCGACGGTGTCAGAGGTGATTCGCACTGCGGGATTACACCAGCGTTCCCGCTGGCGCCGCAAGTCAATTATCCGGGTGACCAGTCTGGAGACGGTGGTGCCGGCCAACGTGCGGCCTGCCGCCAGTGCCGTGGTCTGACTAAGGTTCAGGAGTGGGAGAGATCCGAGGGGCAGCCGACCGCGTCCGTGACGCCTGTGAACGCCTCGACCGAGAGAATGACGTGTGGCTTGCTACCAGTGTGGACGATCTCGTAATTCCCCAGGGGTTTTGATCAAGTAATTCCCCAGGTCCCGGCCTGTGTTTGTAGTTTACTGGTCGCTCGTGTTCCCGGTGGGGACGACACGCCCGGGCCGTTTCGAGGGCCGGTAACTCGGCCCGTTCATGAACACCTGGTGGCTGCTGTTGATGACCCGGTCGAGGAGCGACTCGGCGACGACGGGGTTCGGGAACAGCGGGTACCAGTCGGCGGGCGCCCTGTTGCTCGTGAAGACGGCTGATTTCCCGGAGCGCTCGCTGATCAGCTCGTAGAGGTCGTCGGCCTGGCCGGCGGTGAGCTCCCTCATGGCGAAGTCGTCCAGCACGAGCACGGCGGGGCGGGTGAGCTCGCGGAGCCTCTTGGCCCAGGTCCCGTCGGCGTGTCCGCCGGCCAGGTGGGCCAGGGCCCTGCTAGCTTTCATGAAGCGGGCGTCGGCGCCGGACCGGATCGCGAGGTGGGCGAGGGCCTGGGCGATGTGGCTCTTGCCGACTCCCACGGGCCCGTAGAGGATGACCGACTCGCCGGAGGCCAGCCAGCGCAGGGCGGCCAGGTCCCGGATCTGGGCGGCCGGGAGCTTCGGGGACGCCCCGAAGTCGAAGCCCTCCATGGTGGCGGGCGTCTCGAACCGGGCGGCCCGGACCCGGCGCTCGAGGGAGTGCGACTCGCGGCGGCTGATCTCGTCCTGGCACAGGACCTGGAGGAAGTCGATGTGGCCGAGGTCCCCGGCGCGGGCCTGGGCGAGGCGGGCGTCGAGGGTGCCGAGCATGCCGGACAGCTTCAGTTCCCGCAGCGCGGCGGCGAGGGCGCTGCGGTCGGTGACGGTGACGGTCACGGGTTCTCCTCGGTGACGGGCGTGTAGATGCGGACGGGATGGCCGGCGAACAGGCCACGGGCGTAGATCCATCCCCTCGTGGGGCCGGGGCGGCGCTGCGGGGCCGGCTCGCAGCCGGCCAGGGCCGCGAGCGCGGCGACCTTCGCGGCCCGCTCGGCGGGGCTGCCGCAGTGGCCGGGGACCTGGAGGACGATCTCGCCGTCGCCGGACGGGCTGAAGGACACGTCCTCGGCGCCGGCCTGCTCGATGAGGTCGGCCGCGGCGCGGATCAGCGCGACCTGGGCGGCCAGGGCGGGCGTCATGCCAGGCCCCCGTCCTGGACGGCGTCGCTGGTGACGGTGCCGGGCATCGGGATCACGTTGGCGAACGAGCCGGGGCCGCGCAGGAACGCGGCGGCGCCGCCGTCCCCGGCCGCGGCGGGCAGCCGCTCGTCCTCGGCGCCGGCCGCGAGGATGCCCTTGACGGTCTGGTAGGACGGGTCCCCGGCCGCGGCCGCCTTCGCGCAGGCGGCCTCGAGCCGCCCGGGGTCGTGCTTGTCGGCCAGGCTGATCACGCCCTGCGCGGAGCGGAGCTGGTAGAGGAGCCCGCCGGCGAGCAGCCCTCCGATGAGGTCCTCGCAGGCCGGGCCGATCCCCGCGGCCTGCCTGCGGCACCATTCCGGCGTCCGCATGTGGAACGCGATCTTCTCCGGCGGGTAGTCCGAGAAGTCGGTGACCTTGCCGTGTTCCTTGCGGGGATGGGTCTTGACGAGCTCCCCGCCGATGAAGAACTGCACCATCGTGGCAGTGACCCGCACGTCGCAGGTCTTGCCGATGTGCCTCCACGGCACGGAGTAGAGGACTTTCTGCACGCGGGCGTGGATATCAGGCCCGATCTTGGCCCTCGCCCACGTGGCCAGGGCGAACGGCTCGGACGGCAGCGGCCTCAGCGCCTGCTGCTCGGCGGCGGCGAACACGGCGGCCGGGGCGGCGCCGTCCAGCGGCCGGCACCGCCGCTGCCCCGCCACGTCCCTCGACCAGTCCTCGGCCGCGGCCTGCATCTCCTTCTCCGAGCCGAACTCCCGTCCGCGCCAGAACGAATCGCGGACATACGGCATGGGGCGTTCCACCTTCGGCTTGTCCCGGGGCTTCAGCGCCCTCGCAGGGTCGATCAGGCAGCCGTAATGGGCGGCGAGCTCGGCATAGGACCTGTTCAGCTTCGGGTCGTACAGGTCGGGCTTGTCCACCCCGGTCTTCAGGTTGTCGGGAACAAGCCGGGCCGGCACGCCCTGAAAATACTGAAACGCGGCGACATGGCACTCGGTCCAGGCCCGCTGGTCCATCTTCAGCACGGTCCGGACGAACATGTGCCGCGAGCAGGCCAGCACCATCACGAACGCCCACACCACCCGCAGCTTCCCGGTGACCGGGTCACGCCACCTGCCCAGCTGCCCGTAGTCGATCTGCGCGTGCTCGCCCGGCTCCGCCTCATACGGCGACAGCACCGTCACCTGGGAACGGCGGGCCTCCTCGGGGATGTTCGCCGCGGTATACCGGCGCAAGCTCGCGACGGAGACCTGCAGGCCCCTCTCGTCCCGCAGCCGCTGGTGGATCGTCGCCTGCGACACCCCCGCCTTCAGCTGCGCCACGATGTAGTCCCGGTGCAGCGCGATCGCCGGCCACGTGACCTGCCGCAGCCGCAGGTCAGAAAGCTGCGGGAACCACTCCGCGACCAGGTCCTGCCACTCCTGCGCCGACCGGCCGCTGCCCGGCGTCATCCCCGCCTTCTCCGCGGGCTCCAGGTACTTGCTGATCGTCTTGCGGTCGATCCCCAGCGACTCCGACATCGCCAGCTTCGACCGGCCCGCATCCCAGTGCTCGTAAATCTCGATCACGTCGATCACGTCGAACGTTCTCCTTGCCATCGGCCCCCCGTCCTCGACGGGAGGAAGGTTTCACCTTCGAGATGGCCAGGTCCACCACGACACGCATCGTCATCCCCATGGGAATTACGTGATCGAGGTGGGGAAATACTTGATCGCTACGCCCTCAGAGCTGGGGAATTACAAGATCGCCGACA
>WRBL01000435.1 GCA_009784565.1 Streptosporangiales bacterium
ATCCTTGTACTTCGCTGGCAGGTGGCCGGCGAACATGTCCGGCGGTTCGATGATGTGGTCATCCACGCTGATGAGGATCAGATCGTCGCGATCCACGGCAGCCTCCTCGCGGTCGGCACGGCGACGGGTATAGGTCTCGGTATGAGCGTACTGACTATGTGAAGAAAATATATTTTGTAAGATCTGATGGCAAGTGGGGAGGGCAGCGCCCCGGTCCTCCTTCCGGTTCAGCCCAGGCGGGCCACGATCTGCGGCAGGTCGATGGTGGTGCGGATCCCGGGCGGCGCGGCGCACACGTAGGGAACCGCGTTGACCGCCCGGTTCGCCGTGTAGCCCGGCGTCATCTCGGCCATCCGGTCCAGCCCGAACGGGAACTGGATGTCGACTTCCAGCGGGGCGTCACCCGCCACGGAGATGGTCCAGCCGGCCTGCCGGGCGGTCCACTCCGAGGTGTCCGCGCCGGACGGAGCCGTCAGGCGGGGCGTGCAGTACCAGTTCGCGGTGAAGACCATCAGGGGCGTCCCGTTCCGGCTCCCGGTCACGACCACCCGCTGGGCCGCGACCGTGCCGGCATCGAGGGTCCCGGCCGCGATCACGGTGTCCTCGGCCGCGACTGCGACCTCGCCCGTGGAGGTGACGTCATCGAGGGGCAGGCCGAGGGCCTCGGCGGTCAGGCGAAGGGACGGGCCGAAGGCGACCGCGCCGAAGCCGAACCGCCGCGTGTCGAATTTCTCCGGCGCCCCGCCGAAGCCCATCACGTTGAAGAGCAGGTCCGGTGAGTCCCGCTTCGACAGGTCCGCGTACTCGCTGATCGTCAGCCGGTCCAGGCGCCGCTGGATCGACGTCAGCACGGCCGGCACCGCCTCGGAGATGAACCCGGGGCTGCTGCCGGTGCTGTGGATCGAGGTGCCGCCCGCCGCGCAGGCCGCCTCGACCCGCTCGGCGTCGGACGGCTTCATGCTGCCGGGATGGTGGAACTCCCCGCGCGTGGTGACGATGTTCGCCCCGGAGGCGAGGATCCGGCAGACCTCGTCGAGGTCGCAGGCGGCGGGCATGTACAGGACGCAGTCCGGCTTGCCCGCCAGGGCCGCGTCCGCGTCGCTGGTCGCGGTGACGCCGGCCGGCGCCGGCAGGCCGCACAGCTCGGCGGCGTCCTTTCCCGCCTTGCCGCCGGCCGCCGTCACGTACACCCCGGCGAGTTCCAGGCCGGGATGCTCGATGACCTGGCGCAGGGACCGGGACCCGATGTTGCCGGTCGCCCACTGGACGACGCGCAGCGGGGGCGTCACCGGGTCTTTCCCTCGGTGAGCTTGGTGACGATCGCGCGGAAGTCGTCGCTTCCGAACGTCAGCTCCTCGGACGTGGTCGCGTAGTCGAGGGTGGTGAGCACGTTCTTCTCCAGCTGCATGTTCAGCAGCCGCTTGGTGGACTCGATCGCCTGCCGCGGCATCCCGGCGATCTTCTTCGCGGCGCCGAGGGCGTCCGCCAGCGGGTCGGCGGTCACGTGGTTGGCCAGGCCCATCTCCCGGGCCCGCTCGGCCGGGATCTTCGACCCGGTCAGGGCGTACTCCTTGGCCCACAGCATCGAGGTGTGCAGCGGCCAGGTCAGCGGCCCGCCGTCCGCGGCGACCAGGCCGATCTGGGCGTGCGGGTCCGCCAGGTAGGCGTCGGCGGCGATGTACACGATGTCGGACAGGGCGACCAGGCTGCAGCCGAGGCCGACGGCGGGGCCGTTGACCGCGGCGACCAGCGGGACCCGGCAGCGGGCCATGCCCAGGACCAGGTCCCGGCCGTGGGCGATCGTCTTGGCCCGCAGCACCGGGTCGTCGGCCAGGTTCTTGAGGTAGGAGAAGTCTCCCCCGGCGGAGAACGCCCGGCCCGCCCCGGTGATGACCGCGGCCCGTGCGTCGTAGTCCTCCGACAGGCGGGGCCACAGCTTCGCCAGGCCGGTGTGCAGGTCGTCGTTGACCGCGTTGAGGGCGTCCGGCCGGTTCAGCGTGATGATCCGCAGCGGCCCGTCGGCCGCTACCTGGATCTCATCGGGCATGTCGTACAGCGTCATTTCAACCCCAGAATTCGGCCGGCGATGATGTTCTTCTGGATCTGGGCGGTGCCGCCCATGACCGACTGGGCCCGGCTGTACAGGTACGTCTCCAGCATCGCCGGGTCCGACGGCCCGGCCACCGACAGGGCGGCGTGGCCGACGGTCTGCTCGGTCCAGGTCATGAGCAGCTTGTCCAGCGACCCGTCCGAGGTGTGCTTGACCCCGTCCAGCTGCTCGGACAGGCGGCGCCGGACGTGCGCGTAGAGCATCTCGGTCTCGATCTTCGCCCAGGCCAGGTCGTGGTCGAAGGCACCGCCGGCCCTGGCTTCCAGCGCCTTCACCGTCTTGCCGTAGCGGGCGGTGAAGCCGAGGGTGGAGGGCTCGCGCTCGTGGGAGACGACGGTCATGGCCAGGGCCCAGCCCCCGCCCGGCTCCCCCACCATGTTCGCGGCGGGAACCCGGGCTCCGTCAAACAGGACCTGACCGAACTCGGTGGAGACGCCGCTGATCATCTTCAGCGGCCGCTGCTCGATGCCCGGCTGGTGCATGTCGATGACGAACGCGCTGATGCCCTTGTGCCGGGGTACCTCCGGATCGGTCCGGGCCAGCAGCAGGCACCAGTCGGCCACGTCGGAGTAGCTGGTCCAGATCTTGTGGCCGTTGATGACGTACTCGTCGCCGTCGAGGACGGCCGTGGTGGCCAGCGAGGCCAGGTCCGACCCGGCGCCGGGCTCGGAGAACCCCTGGCACCAGCGCTCGGTCCCGTTGATCATGCCGGGCAGGAAACGCCGCCGGATCTCCTCGCTGGCGTGGGCGGCGAAGCCGTGGACCAGGTAGCCCAGGCTCGGCCGGGGCGGCGCCCCGGCGGCCGCCAGTTCCTCGTCCAGGATCACGTCGTAGACCGGCGGCCGGTCCTGGCCGCCGTACTCCGACGGCCAGGACAGCCCGAAGAACCCGGCCTCGTACAGGGCCCGGTGCCATTCGCCGTAGCGGGTCCAGTACTCGTCGCCGGACAGTCCCGCGAAGTCGGCGGCGTGGCCGGCGAGCCAGTCCCGCAGGCCGGCCCGGAAGGCGGCCTCGCCGGCGGAGTCCCGGTAGTCCATGATCTATCCAACCTCCGTCAGCCGGACGGGGAACAGTTCGGTGGCGGCGAGCACGCGGCGGAGGTAGAAGTGGGCCAGGCAGTCCCAGGTGTTGCCGATGCCGCCGTGTACCTGGATCGAGGTCTCGCAGATGTCCCGGGCCGACCGGGCGCAGTAGAGCTTGGCCACCCGGGCCAGGCGCAGCGCCTCGGCCGGGCCGGCCTCGTCGCACGCCCAGGCCGCGTACCGGACGATGCTGGTCATGCCCTCGATGAGGGCCAGTCCCTCGGCCAGGAGATGGGAGACGGCCTGGTAGCCGCCGATCGCGTGCCCGTACTGCTCGCGGATCTTCGCGTAGTCCACGGCGAGGGCGTGCGCGCCCCGGGCGGCGCCCAGCATGTCCGCCGCGGTGGCGACGACGGCGAGGGCCTCCGGGGCCCCGTCGATGGCCGGG
>WRBL01000436.1 GCA_009784565.1 Streptosporangiales bacterium
ACGATCGCGATCGTCGCCTGCTGGCCCGGTTCCGCCCTCGCCTCCCGCCCCGAACTGGAAGGCCGGGGCCCGTGGCTGCGCCGGTGGAGCCTGACCGCGGCCGCCGGGGGAACCGCCGGAGCCGTCCTGCTGCTGTCCACGCCGCCCGGCGTCTTCGCCCGCGCCGTCCCGTTCCTCATCACGGCCGGCTCGGTTGCCCTGCTCGCCCAGCCGTGCCTGCGCTCCGTGGATACCGCCCGCGGCGGCCAGTGGTTCCTCGGAACGGGAGTCGTGATCCTGTCCGTCTACAACGGCTACTTCGGCGCCGGGACCGGCGTCCTGCTCCTCACCCTGACCCTGGCCACCGCCGACACACGCCTCGCCCGCGCCAACGCGCTGAAGAACATGCTGGTCGGCGCCGCCTCGATCGCCGCGGCCGTCCTGTTCGCCGTCGTCTCCCCGGTCCGCTGGGAAGCCGTCGTCCCCCTGGCCGCCGGCCTGTTCGCCGGCAGCACGATCGGCCCGAGAGTAGCGCGCCGCCTCCCGCCCGCCGTCCTCCGCTGGCTGGTGGCCCTCCTGGGCCTGGCCTTCGCCGCCCGGCTCTGGCTCGCCCCGTGAATCCCCCGACCGGGCTGCGAATGTCCAGAACACGCTCATAAACTTCCATCCGTGGACAAACTGTCGGGGGACGCGGCCGAGGCCGCGCTGGCCGAAGCGTGGAAGAAGATCCTGGGGCAGGATCCCGCGGGCCAGGAAATCATCCATGTACTGCCGGAGCCGGCCGTGGAGCCGACTTGGATCGCAGAGTTCGAGGTCTTCCAGAAGTGGGTGGCCAACGGGCAGGAGGCCAGCGACGAGATCTGGCGGTCCTTCGCCGAGATCGCCGGGTCATGGCCCTATATCGTGAACGCCCGCCGGGCCGCCGCGCTCGGCATCCCCAACGTGCGGATCCTCGTCCTGACGGGGAAAGGGGTAACCAAAGCCGGCCGGCCGTGGCTGCAGTACCTGGCCAAGGTGCACCTGCCGGCGATCTCCGCCATGTCCGGGGAGACCCTTTACAAGGTGTGGGCCAGCGACTGCCAGTTCGGAGCCGGCGTCCAGGCCCGTGACCACGACGTCAACCTCTTCGGCGCCGCCGGAGTGATGATCGCCGGCGGGGAAAACGGCGACATCGACTGGCGGGCCTTCCTGGACCGGGCCGAGGACCCGGACCTGTTCCAGCGGGAGGTCAGGTTCGTCACGGCCATGAGGGACTTTTCCGTCGCCGAGAAGAGAGCGGCCGTACTGCCGCCGGTCCTTCAGCTGTGAGACTCCCCGTCGACCACGAAGGACCGGGCCCAGGGAACGATTTCCTCCCGGGTGTAGGTCCATGACCCGAGGCTGCCCAGCACGACCCACCGGCCGCCGCTCCACGTGATCGTCCGGACCTTCCCCTGGAAGTTCTCGAGCTCGACGAAGCTGTCCGCGGAACCGGCGAGGAGTTCCGTCTCGCGCAGGAGCACGTCGACGGTGGTGTAACCGCGGCCCTCGTTAGTGCTCCTCGCCTTGGTTCGCTTGTTGTCGTAGCGCATCTTGAAGCAGGGGACGGGGTCACGGTGCAGGTCCGAGGCTCGGAGCATGTGGGAGAACCGGTAGCACGCCTCGTCGTAGCTTTCCGTTCCGGACACCTCGCTGGTGTAGGCCGGGAAGACGGCGAACGTGCGCTGCTGCAGCCACTCGTTGCGGTGCCGGTAGTACCCGTTGACCGACGGCGGCAGCACGCCGACCGAGTCGTACCCGTGCGGATCGGATGTCCGGAACCCGGGCAGCAGGGCGATGGGCCGTTCCCGGAGCGCCCCGTCCAGGTCCGCCTCCCGGGCGAACGTGAGGACTTCCCGGACCAGGTCGTCGTCGAACACCTTCCGCGCGTTCACCTGCACGATGCGGCTCCCGTCCGCGGTCAGCGCGAGCGTGAACTTGAAGACGGGTATGGGAGACCACTGCCACGCCTGGTCCATCCCGGCGAACGGCCGGACCCCCGGTATTGCCTCGATTGTCTCAACGAGTTGCCTGTCCATCGCAGACAGAACCTACCGTCGCTCCGGCCCCGCCGCAGTCAATCCGCTGGCCGCGCTCAGAACGAGATCCGGCCCGGCGCTACGGCGCCTCAGCGAACAGAGGGCCGGACTCCGGCGCCTGCGGCCTGAGCCCGGCGAGCGACGCGGCGTGCCAGAGGCTGACCTGTGTCGCGGTGAGGACGGGAACGCCGCCCGCGGCCCGTTCAAGCTGCCCGGTAATGGCGGAGGCGTGAAGGGCGGTCTCCGGCAGCAGAACCGCCTCCGCGCCCGGGCTGGCGGCCTGCCCGACGAGCCCGGCGATCTGGTCACCTGACCAGGCGCCGACCTCGTGATCGGAACCCGCGTCGGCGTCGGCCCGGTGGACGACCGCGGCTCCGGCTTCCGAGACCCGGCTGATGAAATGGTCGGTGATCGCGGGCGGGTACACGGACGCGACCGAGACCTTCCGCAGCCCCAGGTGCCGGATCGCGGCCTGGAACGCCGCGGTCGTGGTTGTCGCCCGCCCGCCGGAGAGCCGTTCCAGCAGGCCAGCCTGCGCCGGCACCCCGTCGGCCCCGTGCAGGAAACTCGCGCTGTTGACCGCGAACACGACGACATCCGGCCGCCGTTCCCCGAGCGCGTCCGGCACGACCGCGGACAGGTGTCCGGCCGACCCGAGCCGTCGCAGCGCCTCCATGACTCCGTCCCGTCCCACGGATGACAGGTCACGGCCCCCGGGCCACGGCATGTAGACGACCTCCGCGTCGATAGCCGGCGTAATCAGGCCCGCCAGCGCCAGGAAGTCATCCTCCCCGGTATTCGGCGTCGGATACAGGATCGCGATACTCAGCTGGCTCATACTTGTTAAAGGTCCACCAGGACCTTCATCTTCCGGCCCGCATGAAGTGCGGCGAATCCCTCCTCGCGGAGCCGGCCGAGCTCGATGTGACTGACCCAGCCTGAAGTGTCATAGTGCCCGGCCGCCATCAGGCCGATGACGTTCCGGAAATCGTCGGCGGTGTAGCATAGAGAGCCCTGGATGCGGCGTTCGGCCATCACAAGCTTGAGGAGCGTGGTGGTCAACGGGCGTTCGTAGATAGCCACCGACACCAGCGGCTTGCGCGCTCCGAGACTGCTCAACGCGGCTTCGACTGCTGCCTCGGCCCCCGCTGCGTCGTAGGCCGCCGAAGCGCCGCGGTTCCCCGTCCGCCGCATCACGTGCATGCTCGGTTCGGTTTGCACCGGGTCGATGACATCGTCGGCACCGAGACGAGAGATGGCGGCGCGGCGTTCTGCGCTTGGCTCGACAACGGTGATGTGCTCGACGCTCAGGCCCCGCAGCGCGAACCACAGCCCGATCCCGATTGGCCCGGCCCCGAAGACGACCGCATGATCCCCGGCACCGACCTCACCCAGCTTCGCGGCGTGGTAGGCCACGGCCATCGGCTCCACCAGGGCACCGAGCTCCAGGCTGATGCCGTCGGGAAGCCGGTGCGGCATGTACTCCGGCACCACG
>WRBL01000437.1 GCA_009784565.1 Streptosporangiales bacterium
GAGGTCAGCACGGTGGAGACCACCTCGACCAGCTTCATGGCCGGCGCGGGCGCGAAGAAGTGCAGGCCGAGCACCCGGTCGGGGTAGGCGGTGTCGGCGGCGAGCCGGGTCACCGACAGCGCGTTGGTGCCGGTCGCCAGCACCGCGTCGGGGCGCACGATCCGGTCCAGCGCGGTGAAGACCTCGCGCTTGGTCTCGTAGCACTCGTCCACGACCTCGATGACCAGGTCGGCGTCCGCCGCTGCCTGCAGGTCGGGGAAGGTGCGGAACCGGGCGAGCGCACCGGCCCGTTCGGCCGCGCCGGCCCGGCCGCGCTCGACGGCGCGGGTGGTGGAGCGCTCAAGGGCGGTGACGGCCCGGCGGGCCGCCTCGTCGCTGACGTCGATGCCGATGACCTCGTGGCCGGCCATGGTGAGCACCTCGGTGATGCCGGTGCCCATGGTGCCCAGGCCCACGACGGCGACGACGGGGAGCGCCGACGAGGCGCGGGAGGCCGAAGAAGCCGAAGAAGCCGAAGAAGCAGAGGAAGCGGGGGACGGGGACGCAGAAGAAGCAGACGGACGGTCCATCGCATGACTCCTGAAGACAGGGGGGTGGGAGACGCGGGCCTCTCGCACAGGTGGGTGCGCCCGCGGATACCAAAGGCGGGCCCTGTCCCGGGGCCGCGCCGCGATGTGCCGAACCGACGTGGTGTTGCAGCGGTGGCCGTAGCTGCGTCACCAGGCTGCGGTCACCTGGCTTGAGAGTAACCCGCGGGTAACTTGAGCGCCACCCCTTCGCGCATGTGATGTGCTCCACCGCCAGATGAGCGCGAAGCTCCCCCCGCCGCCTCGTCCCGCACTGTCTCGTCGTGTCTCAGCCCTCCGCTCCCGCGGCGGCCGCTGTCACGGCACCCGGCGGACGTACCGGACCTCCCGCAGCGTGACGCCGTCGTAGTCGTCGCTGGCCTCCGCGCCGTCCGGGGCGAAGCCGGCGGCCGCGTAGAAGCGGCGGGCCCGCGCGTTGTCGGCCAGCACCCACACCAGCAGCCGGTCCCGCCCGCGCTCGGCGGTCCGCAGGACCGTCGCGGAGGTCAGGGCCCGCCCGACGCCGGTGCCCACGTGCTCGGGCAGCACGTACAGCGCGTACAGCTCGCCGTCGCCCGCGTCGTCCGGCTCACCGCGGTACGGGCCGAAGGACGCCCAGCCCACCGGCTCGCCGTCCACCACGGCCAGCAGGTTCTGCACCCGGCCCTGCGACTGGGAGAGGAACTCCCGCCGGCGGTCCGCTTCCTCCTCCGGGTCCATCGCGTCCAGGTACGGCTGCGGCACGATCCCCTCGTACGCCCACCGCCAGCCGCGGACCCTGATCTCCGCCACGGTCCGCACGTCGGCCTCGGTGATCTCCCGGATGTGCACCCTGCTCTGTGTCATGGGCCGACTCTAGAGAGATCACAGCAGGGTGAGTTGGGTATTTTCCGCCTCCGGCGGCGCCGCCGGAGGCTCGGGCGTGCGGCCCGGCTCCCCGGCCCGGCCGGCGTCCTGCCGGGGCAGGTCGAGCCGGCGGGCGCCCCCGCGCCGCCCCGGGCCGCAGCCGAACTCGGCGGCGAACTCGTGGACCTGGCGGGTCACCCGCCGCTGGTACCAGGTCGGCGCGTAGGCGCCGCCCGCGTACAGCGCCTCGTAACGCCGCACCAGATGCGGGTGGTTGCGCCCCAGCCAGGCCATGTACCACTCCCGCGCGCCGGGCCGCAGATGCAGCACCAGCGGCGTGATGGAGACGGCGCCGGCCGCGGCGATCGCCCGGACGGTGGCCCGCAGCTGCTCGGGGGAGTCGCTCAGGAAGGGCAGCACGGGGGCCATCAGCACCGTGGGGGTGATGCCGTTGTCGCTGAGGGTGCGGCAGACCGCGAGTCGCGTCTCGGGGGAAGGCGTGCCCGGTTCGACGCTGCGCCACAGCTCGCCGTCGGTGAACCCGACGGACAGCGCGATGGACACTTCGGTGACGCTTGCGGCCTGCCGCACCAGCTCCAGGTCGCGCAGGATCAGCGAGCCCTTGGTGAGGATCGAGAACGGGTTGGCGTGGTCGCGCAGCGCCTGGAGGATGCCCGGCATCAGCCGGTAGCGGCCCTCCGCCCGCTGGTAGCAGTCGACATTGGTGCCCATGGCGACGTGCTCGCCCTTCCAGCGCGGCGCCGCCAGCTCGCGCCGCAGCAGCTCGGCCGCGTTGGTCTTCACCACGATCTGCGTGTCGAAGTCGAGGCCGGTGTCCAGGTCCAGGTAGCTGTGCGTCTTGCGCGCGAAGCAGTAGACGCACGCGTGGCTGCACCCCCGGTAGGGGTTCACCGTCCACTCGAAGGGCATCCGGGAGGCGCCCGGCACCCGGTTGAGGATGGTCCTGGCCCGTATCTCGTGGAACGTGATGCCGCGGAAGCCCGGCGTGTCGAAGGTGCGGCTCGTCACGGCATCCGTGCCGAACAGCGCTCCCGCCGCGTCATCGCGGTTCAGTCCGTCCCAGCGCATGGCACCCTCCTCCGGTCGTCCCGCCCCCGGGCTCCCTGCCCGCCGTCCACAATAGAACACAGATTCGAAAAGCGGGTGTGGTTGGCTTGGGCGTCGCGTGAAGAACGCGTTCGGAACACAACCGAGGAGAAGTCATGGCGCTGGTCGAGGCCACCACGGAGCGGATCGTCGCGGCGGAGCCGGAGCGGGTGTACGACGCGCTCGCCGACTACACCGGCACCCGCGGCCGGGTGCTTCCCGGGCAGTTCAGCGAGTACGAGGTCAGGGAGGGCGGCCAGGGCGCGGGCACCGTCGTGCACTGGAAGCTCCAGGCGACCAGCAAGCGCGTCAGGGACTGCCTCTTCGACGTCACCGCGCCGACGCCGGGCCGGCTCGTGGAGACCGACCGCAACTCCACGATGATCACGACCTGGACGGTCACCCCGGCCGGCACCGGCCGCAGCAAGGTCGTCGTCGTCACCACCTGGCAGGGCGCCACCGGCGTCGGCGGCTTCTTCGAGCGCACCTTCGCCCCCAAGGGCCTCAGCCGCATCTACGACGAGGTGCTGGCCGCGTTCGCGGCCGACGTCGAGAAGTGACCCCACCCGGCCCGCGCACGCCCGGTCACCCGATTGGTTTCGTGATCCTTCACTGATAAGGGTGGTTCCGCCTACTTCCTGAGAATTGCCGCGCTCGTCCGTCGTTGTCGCCTCATGCGGGTAACGGTGGCGGAGCAGGAGTGGCGAGGGGAGCGGCAGTGAGTGGCGGGACGCTGATCGAGCGCGCGGAGGCGGGCCCAGGGGAGGGGGATCGACCCGGCGAACCGGGACCGGGACCGGGGGCGCCGGGCGCCCCCGCTCCCGGGACCGCGGTCCCCGGCGGCGCGGGGCCGGGCGCGGCCGACCCCGGCACGCCCGACACCCGCGCCGGGAGCCCGGATCCGGA
>WRBL01000438.1 GCA_009784565.1 Streptosporangiales bacterium
ACGTCGTGACCCGCGCCGACCTGGAAGAGTCCCTTGAGCGCCTGGCGAAACTCCTGTCCGACCAGAAGTCCCTGTAATTCCCGGATCACACTACTCCGCAGCCAATTTTATAAACAGACGCCTTCTGGCGTCATAATTGAGTGGCGACTGGCAAATTCCCGGATTATTATTACGGTCCCTTGGGGGATAATCAGGGAAATGTGGTCATGGCAGCGAACCGTCCGTCCGGATCTGGCCAGGAACAGCCGGGCCGGCAGCGCGTATCCGATCGTACGCAGAGGCAGCAGGCCGAGGACGCCCTGATCGCGGCCGTCGGCGCCGGCGCGGCGCTGACGCTCTTCGCGACCGCCTCGAGCCTCTACATGTGGGGCTGCGGCGTGGCGTTCGTCGTCTTCTTCGCGTGCCTGCTCGCCCGGCGCTATCAATTGCCCGTGAAAGAAATCCGGTGGGGCCGCCGTTCCCTGGGCGCGGTCACGATCGTGTCGGGAGTGGCGATTCCGGTTCTCGGGCTGCTGCCGCTTATTATTCCGCACGCTGTTCATCCGCAGACCGCCGCGGTGAAAAACTGCCGGGCAGCCGGCACCGTGGGGTCCAACAAGCACGGCGGCCCGCCCCCGGGCATCGCCGACTATCTTTCAATGCCGGTGTATTCCTGCTCGGCGCACGCCACGGTGGCGGGATACATCCCCGTCTACGTGACGCCCGGCAGTATGGACACCGCTGGCGAAATGAACCCCGGCGGGCGTTCGTGGTTCGTGTGCTGGCTGCGCGGGCCGGGCGCCCCCGCGTGGTACTACACCCAGGGAGACTTCCCGGGACAGACAAAATACCCGCAGGACAACGTGTGGGGATTCGTCGCGTCCAGCCTCAGGCCGGATCCGCTGGTTCCCGGCTGCCCGCCGAAGATCCGTTAGGCCGCCGCGAGCGAGACGCGGTGAACTGACAGGTCGGCGGCCTACAGGTACAGGCCGGTGTCCGCCTGGTCCCGCTGGGCGTCTCCGGCCGGGCGGCCCGCGCGCAGCGCGTAGAGTTCGGCCAGCGTCGCCGGGCCTGACGGCTTCCGCGCGCCGGTGCCGTTCAGCCAGGCGCCCGCCTCGGCGCACGGGAACGGGCCTACCTCGATCCGGGCCAGGCACCGGCCGGGCCGGGTCACGGCCGGGTGCAGCCGGTACAGGTCCTCGTTGGTGGTGATCGCGACCATGATCTTGCGGCCCTGGCCCAGCAGTCCGTCGGTCAGGTTGAGCAGCCGCGACAGGGCCTGCCCCGACGCCTCCCGGGCCTGGCCGCTGATCAGCTCGTCGCAGTCCTCCAGGATCAGCAGCCGCCAGCGCGGCTCGCCGTCGTCCTCGTCCGAGGGGTCGCCCATGACCACGTCCAGGAGGTAGCCCGGGTTGTGGAACATGACCTCCGGGTCCAGGACGCAGTCGGCCTGGCACCAGTCGCGCCACTGGCGGGCCAGGGTGCGCAGTGCCGTCGTCTTGCCGGTGCCGGGCGGGCCGTGCAGGAGCAGCAGCCGTCCGCTGACCGTGTCGGGGGTGACCGCCATCAGCTCGGCCATGCCCTCCCGTGACCGGGCCGGGTAGTTCGCGCTCAGCGACTCCCACGGCTGGGCCTGCACCCGCCGGACGGTCCGCACCGGGCCCCGGCGGCCCGACTGGTGCCAGAATCCCATCCGGACCACGTCGTCCGCGGGACGGTGCTCGACCGCCGCGTCCTTAGTGGAGGCGGCGAGCACGGACCTGGCGAGCTCGTCGGTCCGCGCGCACACGTCCACGTCGGTGGAGCCGCCCCGCCACTTGCTGACCCGCATCGTCCAGCCGGGCCCGGAGGCCAGCACCGCCTCGCGGCTGCTGTCGGTCGCGCTGCGCACGATCGTCGCGCCGTCCGGCAGCAGCTCGGCCTCGGGCCGCACCTCGTCCAGCCGCTTGCCCTGCGCGTGCGGCTGGGCGCCGGACGTGAACGGGGCGAGCAGCAGCGCGTCGACCATGTCGGTCGGCGTGTCCGCGTCATCGATGCCAAGCACATACGGGATCTGGGCCGCGACATCGCCGTCGGCGGGATCACCGTTCACCAGGCGCAGCGCGGATTGCTCATGAGGGGTCACCCCATCATGGTGGAGGCAATCACAGAAAGATCAAAGGCCTTTTTTCGTTCCCCTGGTCAGCCCTCTGGCTGGCGGAGAGGGAAGTGGCAGGCGGCCAGGTGGCCGGAGGCGGTGAAGGGGCGCAGCGGCGGCTCTTCGGCGGCGCACAGGTCCTGGGCGGCCGGGCAGCGGGTCCGGAACCGGCAGCCCGACGGCGGGGAGACGGCCGACGGAAGCTCGCCCCGCACCCCCTCGCGTTCCTTGGCCCGCTCGGCCGACGGGTCGGCGACCGGGACGGTGTCGATGAGGCCCTTCGTGTAATGGTGGACCGGCATCGCGTACACCTCGCGGGCCGGGCCGGCCTCGACCAGCTTGCCCAGGTACATGACCCCGATCGTGTCGGCCATGTACCGGACCACCGACAGGTCGTGGGAGATGAACAGGTAGGTCAGCGCGTGCTCGCGCTGCAGTTCCCGCATCAGGTTGAGGATCTGGGCCTGGATCGACACGTCCAGGGCCGACACGGGCTCGTCGGCGACGATCATGTCCGGGCGCAGCATCAGGGCCCGGGCCAGGCCCAGGCGCTGCCGCTGCCCGCCGGAGAACTCGTGCGGGTAGCGGGCGGCCGCCGCGGCCGGCAGCCCGACCTCGTCCAGCATCGCCTCGATCCGCCGCTGCTGGGCGGCGCCGCCGCCGTCCCGCTGGATGACCAGGGGCTCGCGCAGGATTGTCCCCACCCGCATCCGCGGATCCATCGACGCGTACGAGTCCTGGAACATCAGCTGGACGCCGCGGGCGCGGGAGCGCCGGTCCCGGCGCGGCAGCGACGCGAGGTCCGTCCCGCCGAGCGAGATCGTCCCCGCGTTCGGCTTCTCCAGGCCGACGATCAGCCGCCCCACCGTCGTCTTGCCGCACCCGGACTCGCCGACCAGGCCGAACGTCGCGCCCCGGGGCACCTCGAAACTGACGTCGGCGACGGCGGACACCGCGCCCGCCCGGCGCCGGAGCACCGCCCCCGAGGTCACGGGGAAGTCCTTCACCACGTGCTCCACCGACAGCAGGGCTGTGCCAGCCCGGGGGGACGACCCCCCGGAGCCCCCCGATGAGCGCCCGGTCGCAAGCGACCGTACCGGGCGCTCGGCGGCCGGCGGGGGAGGAGCGACGATCCGTTCGGCCGGAGAGATCTCCGGTCCCGGTCGCTGGCCGTCGACCGGGAAGTAGCAGCGGAACCGGTGCCCGTCCCCGTCCAGCGGCGGCTCAGACGCCCGGCACTTGTCCCGGGCGTAACGGCAGCGGGGCGCGAACGTGCAGGCCCGCGGGGGGTCGGTGA
>WRBL01000439.1 GCA_009784565.1 Streptosporangiales bacterium
GGCAGGCCGAACCGGGACAGGATCCCGGTGTCGATGAACCGGGTCATGGCCGCCACCCGGTCCCCGCGCAGCGTCAGCACCAGCACCCCGTGCGCGTGCAGGATCGGCGTGCGCGGGTCCTGAAGGTACGCGCCGAACGCCGGCTGGCCGTTGGCCCGCGTGGGCACCAGCACGTAACTGCGCCGGTCCCGCAGCGCGATCGTGGACAGGAAGTGCCCGACGGCCGCGTGCCCCTGGTACTCCAGCGGCAGCGGCGGCATCGTCACCCACACGTCGTCCGTGAGCAGTTCCAGCAGCGCGTCCACGTCACCGCGCTCGAAGGCCCGCGCGAAGCCCTCCACGATCCGCCGCTCGTCCGGGGAGTCCGGCAGCGGCGCCTGCTCCCGGTCCGCGTCCGGCATCTCGGACGCGAGCGTCACCCGGGCCCGCTTCAGCGCGCTGGCCACCGCGTTCTCGGTGGTCTCCAGCATCTCCGCGACCTCCGCCGCACGGAACCCCAGCACGTCGCGCAGCACCAGCACCGCCCGCTGCCGGGGCGGCAGTTCCTGGAGCGCCACCAGGAACGCCAGCGACACCGACTCCCGCATCTCGTACCGCGCCTCGGGCCCCGGCGCCCCGTCGGGCAGCTCCTCCAGCAGCACATCCGGGTACGGCTCCAGCCAGGTCGGTTCGCCGCGCCGTCGGGTCGGTTCTGGCAACGGGACCTCCACATGCAGGGCTGCCCGGTCGTGCGGCCTGCGGGCACTGTCCCGCAGCGCGTTCAGGCAGCGGTTGGTCGCGATCCGGTACAGCCAGGCCCGCACCGACGCCCGCCCCTCGTACCCGGCGAGCCCGCGCCACGCCGCCAGCAGCGTCTCCTGCAGCAGGTCCTCGGCGTCCTGCACCGAGCCGAGGATGCGGTAGCAGTGCACCTGCAACTCGTGCCGGTACGGCTCGGTGAGCCGCCGGAACGCCTCTCCGTCCCCGGCGCGGGCCAGCGCCAGCGTCTCCCGGTCCTGCGTCGCGTCCATGCCTGGGCACCTCCGTCGCGCGGCCCGGATCGGCGGCGGGCCACTCCGTCTCGCACCTATTGAGACACCCGCGCCGCCGAAAAATGGTCGGTGCACGCCGCCCGGTTCCGGCCAGGGCCGGTGTCCCAACGAACGACAGGCAGATACACCGCGACACACGCACGCCCCGCCGGGAGGCCCCTCGTGGACAGCACCGCTCCGAACGCTGCGGCTTCGAACTCCCCCGCCCCATCGCGCTCCGCCCCGACGCGCTCCGCCCGGCAGCAGTGGTTCCCGACCGGACGCCAGCGATGGGTGCTGGCGCTGACCTCCCTCGGCTCGTTCATGGTCATCCTCGACATGCTGGTCGTCGCCACCGCGCTCACCGCGATCCAGCGGGACCTGCACGCGTCCATGGCCGACCTGGAATGGACCGTCAACGCCTACACGCTGAGCTTCGCCGTCCTGCTGATGACCATCGCCTCGCTCGGCGACCGCTTCGGCCGGCGCCGCGTCTTCGCCGCGGGACTGGCCCTGTTCTCGCTCGCCTCGGCCGGCTGCGCCCTCGCTCCCGACGCCGCCACGCTCATCGCCGCCCGCGCCGTCCAGGGCGCGGGAGCCGCCATGATCATCCCGGTCGCCCTGGGACTGCTCAACGCGGCGTTCCCGCCCGAGCGGCGCGGCTGGGCGCTCGGCATCTACGGCAGCGTCACCGGACTCGCGGCGCTGCTCGGACCGGTCCTCGGCGGCGCGCTCACGCAGGGCCTGGCCTGGCAGTGGATCTTCTGGCTGAACGTGCCCCTGGGCCTGGGCGCGATCCCCTTCGTGCTGCGACGCATCACCGAGGGCTTCGGGCAGGGCACCTCGGTCGACCTGCCCGGACTGCTGCTGTTCACCCTGGCCGCCGTCGGCCTGGTCTGGGGCCTGGTGCGCTCCGACACGGCCGGCTGGGGCAGCGCCGAGGTCGCCGGCACGCTCGCGGCCGGTGCGGTCCTGGCCGTCTGCTTCGTCGCCCGGCAGGCCCGGGCCCGCACGCCGATGCTGCCGCTGCGCCTGTTCCGCTCACGGGCCTTCTCGGCCGGCAACACGGTCATCTTCCTGCTCAACGCCTCGATGACCGGCGCCGTCTTCTTCATGACGCAGTACCAGCAAGTGGCGCTTCTCCACGGTCCGTTGGCGGCCGGACTGCGGATGCTGCCGTGGGGCGTGGCACCGTTCCTCATCGCCCCGCGGGCCGGCGCGCTCGCCGACCGGGTGGGCGAACGCCCGCTGATCACCGCCGGCATGGTCCTGCAGGCAGCGGGGATGGGCGGGGTCGCGCTCGCCGCCACCGCCCACGCCTCCTATGCGGCACTCGTCGCCCCGATGGCGCTGGGCGGCGTCGGCTTCGCCCTGGCCATCCCCGCGGTCACCAAGGCGGTGGTCAGCACCAGCGCACCGGCCGACATCGGCAAGGCGTCCGGCGCCTACAGCACGATGCGCCAGCTCGGCGGGGCCTTCGGTGTCGCCATCCCGGCGGCCGCGTTCAGCGCCGCCGGCTCGTACGCCTCCCCCGCCGCGTTCAGCGACGGGTTCCGGGCGGCCATGGCCGTCACGGCCGGACTCGCCCTGGTCGGCGCGGCGGCGGCCACCGCGCTGCCGGGCCGCCGGACTCAGGACGCCGAGCCCTCCTCGTCCCGCAGCAGCACCAGTTCGAACTCGGTCATGCCCGCATCCAGCGGGGACGCCATCGACTCCCCGGTCGGGACGAAGCCGAGCCGCCGGTAGAACGCCTGGGCCCGCGGGTTCTTCTCGTGCACCCACAGGTGGAGGCGGTCGGCCCGCCCCCAGGTCCAGGCGACCGCGGCATCGAAAAGTTGCTCGGCCACGCCGGTGCCACGGAGCTCGGGCCGTACGTACACGGCGTTGATGCTGAGGTAGTCGGGACGCTCCACGACCACGACGGCCATCCCCACCCAGGCGCCGGTCGCATCCTCCCCGGCGCTGGCTACGGCTTCGGGCTCGACTTCTGCCTCGGCAGCCGGCTGTACGGCCACGAACTGCTGGGCGCCGACGCCGGAGGCCCGCCGGCGCCACTCCTCGTCGGTCATCGCCGATTCCTCGGCGTAGGTCCGGGCGAACGCCACCGGAGCCACCGGGTCCTGGAGCGACTCCAGCCGCAGCTGCCTGCTCCTTCGCCACTCGGCCGGCGCCACCGGCCGTATCTCGTACCGCATGAGCCGACGGTACAACGCAGAAAAGCCCGGGTCCTCCGAATAAATCGGAGGACCCGGGCTTTCAATATTTGTTCGGCGGTGTCCTACTCTCCCACAGGGTCCCCCCTGCAGTACCATCGGCGCTGAAAGGCTTAGCTTCCGGGTTCGGAATGTAACCGGGCGTTTCCCTAACGCTATGACCA
>WRBL01000440.1 GCA_009784565.1 Streptosporangiales bacterium
AGGACGCGGCGATCCGGTGCGTGTATCACGGGTGGGCGTTCGACGCCGACGGCCGCTGCACGGACATGCCGAGCGAGCCGGTCCCGTTCTGCGACAAGGTCAAGATCAAGGCCTACCCGGTCCGCGAGTCCGGCGGAATCGTCTGGGCCTACCTCGGTCCGAAGGACAAGGTTCCCCCGTTCCGGGACTTCGGCACCGACGGCCTTTCCGGAGGCCAGGTGCTCGCGCGCAAGCAGCACACCACCTGCAACTGGGTCCAGTCGATGGAGGGCAACATCGACACCGCGCACGTGTCCTGGCTGCACCAGTGGGAAGGGATCGATGACATCCCCGACGACGGCTCGGACAAGCCGGGGTACCCGTCGAACTCGATGACGTGGAAGTTCTGGCGGCACGACCGGGCACCTCGCCTGGAGGTCAACGACACCTGGTACGGCTACCAGTACGCCGGGATCCGGACCACCCCGAACGGTCACACCCACGTGCGCGTCACCACCTACGCGATCCCGTATTCGACGATGGTGGCGAACGTGCCGTTCAGCGTCGGTCACGGGATGTTCGTGCCGATCGACGACGAGAACTGCTGGCGGTACTTCAACGCGCCCACGACCTGGCGGAATCCGCGTGACCTGGGCGGCGCGAACCTCTACACCTACGCCCCGTTCACCACGCCGATCTCGAACCCGGACGGCATCACGCCCCGCGAGTACACGGCCGAGAACGACTACCAGATGGACCGGGAGGTGCAGAAGAAGTCCATCTTCAGCGGCGTCGACGACTTCGTGAGCCAGGACCTGATGGTGACGGAGTCGATGGGCCCGGTCTACGACCGGACGCAGGAGAAGCTCGGCACGACCGACAAGGCGATCAGCCGGATGCGGCACATCCTGCTCACCGCGGCGAAGGAACTGGCCGCGGGCCAGGAGCCCCCCGGCCTGGCCGGCGACTTCCGGAACATCCGCGGCGCGGAAAAGATCCTCGAGCCCGGCGAGGACTGGCGCGTCCTCGGAACCGCCGGCGATCCGGTCGTGCAGGAGTCCCTGGCCGCGGACAGCGGCGTGACGGAAAGCGACCCGTTCGACTGACGCTTTCCCGGCGGGTTCAGGTGTCGGTGCCCTCGTGCGCGAGCGCGGGGGCACCGAGCCGCGTGACCAGTTCCCGGATGAGCTTGCGGCGCTCGGCGAGGAACTCCTCCTCGGTCAGGTCCCCGGCCAGCCGCTGAGCGGAACGGGGGAACATCACCGGCCAGAACGTGATGGCCGTGAACGCCAGCGTGAGCACGTGCGGATCGATCCCCGGGTCGATGTCGCCGCGCTCCTGCGCCGCGCGGAACGCCAGCAGGTCACCGGGCACCGTGCCCTCCGGATACGGCGGGATGCCGTCGCCGCCGTCCAGGGTTTCCCACATGAGCATCCGCGACCACTGCTGCCAGGTGGTCGTCTGGGCCACGTCCAGGTTGGCCAGCAGCCGTTCCACCAGCGGATCATCGGTGGCGCCGCTGACGAAATCCTCGAAGTGCTGCTTCCGCAGCCGTTCCCGCACCGCGTCGTACAGCCCCCGCTTGCTGCCGAAGTGGTAGTAGATCGACCGCGGGCTGACGTCCGCCTGCCGGTAGATCCGCTGCACCCGCGCGCCGGCGTACCCGTACTCCGCGAACTCGCGCATCGCCGCCTCAAGTATCCGCTCGGCCGCCCCCGGCGGCACTGTGCCGTCCTTCGGCGCGCTGCGACCTTGTGCCACGAACCCCATCATAGGCAGCCCCGGCGGCTACGCCGCTCTGCGGCCGCCCGCGACCCCTGGACCCGGGGCGCGGGCGGCGATTAGATTCCTGGAGAAGGGAGGGTGCATGACTGGCCGCGACGCGGACGTGATCATTGTCGGAGCCGGACCGGTGGGCCTCACGGCCGCCATGGACCTGGACGCCCGGGGCATCCCGGTCATCGTCATCGAGGAACGCCCCTACCTTCAGCCTCCCAGCGTCAAGTGCAATCACGTCGCCGCCCGGACGATGGAACGGTTCCGCCGGCTGGGCGTCGCCGCAGCGGTCCGGGCCGCCGGGCTGCCCCCGGACTACCCCCACGACATCGCGTTCCGCACCACGCTGACCGGCACGGAGATGGCCCGCATTCCCGTCCCGCCGGCGGGGGAGCGGTACACCTCCGCCGTCGGCCCGGACACCACCTGGGCGACGCCCGAACCGCCGCACCGCATCAACCAGACCTTCCTGGAACCGCTGCTCATGCGGCACGCCGCCGGACTCCCGCACGTCACCCTGCTCAGCGAAACCCGTTACGAGAGCTTCCGGCAGACCGGTGACAGCGTCGAGGCGACCGTCACCCTCGCCGGCGGCGGCCGCCGGGTGCTGCGGGCCCGGTACCTCATCGGCGCCGACGGGGGACACTCCGCGGTCCGGAAGCAGGCCGGGGCCACGCTTTCCGGCGACCCGGTGCTCCAGCGCGTCCAGTCGACCTGCATCCGGGCGCCGGGCCTGTACGACCTGGCCCCCGGCCGCCGGGCCTGGGGATACTACACGTTCAACCACCGCCGGAAGGGACACGTCTACGCTATCGACGGCAAGGACACCTTCCTCGTGCACAACCATCTCACCGCCGAGGAGGCCGCCAGCGGGCCGCCGGACCGCGACCGGTGCATCCGCGCCATCCTCGGGGTGGACGACGGCTTCGGCTACGAGATCCTCAGCGAGGAAGACTGGACCGCCCGGCGGCTGGTCGCGGACCGGCTCCGCGACGGGCGGGTCTTCCTGGCCGGGGACGCGGCGCACCTGTGGGTCCCCTACGGCGGGTACGGGATGAACGCGGGCATCGCCGACGCCCTGAACCTCACCTGGACCATTGGCGCCCTCCTGGGCGGCTGGGCGGGCCCGCGGATGATCGACGCCTACGAGGCCGAGCGGCTGCCGATCACCGCCCAGGTGTCGAAGTACGCGATGAGCCACGCCGAGCGGGTGGTGGCGAACCGCCGCGCGCTGCCCGCTGCCATCGAGGATGACACGGAGGACGGGCGGCTGGCCCGCGAGGAGTTCGGGCGGCAAGCCTACGACCTGAACGTGCAGCAGTTCGCCGCCGCCGGGCTCAACTTCGGCTACTCCTACGACGCGTCGCCGATCATCAGCTACGACGGGGAGCCGGCACCGGAGTACGGCATGGGCTTCTACACGCCGAGCACGGTCCCCGGCTGCCGCGCCCCGCATCTGTGGCTCGACCCCGGGGTGTCGCTGTATGACCGCCTCGGCCAGGGGTACACCCTGCTCCGGTTCGATCCGGCCGCCGACGTCAGCGGGCTGGTATCGGCCGCCACCGCGGCAGGCGTGCCGTTGGAAATCATCGACATCCCCGCGGGAGCGGCTCCCGCGCCGTACCGGCACC
>WRBL01000441.1 GCA_009784565.1 Streptosporangiales bacterium
GGCCCGCCTCGGTTCCGGCGCGGTCGAGGCCGCACCCGACCCGGTGCTCCGCCCGCACTGGGCGGTCGAGTTCGCCGTGGACGACGTCGGATCGCGCGTCGAGGCGGCCCAGGCGCTCGGCGGAACGCTCGTCGGCCGCGGCACCGGCCCGCAGGGCGAGTACGCCGAACTGCGCGACCCCGACGGCGGACTGTTCACGATCATCGCCCGCAGCGACTGCTTGTGACCGGCACGTCGCGCTCCGGCCGGCGTGCCCCGCGCTCCCGTAGGGTCGGGCCATGCTCCTGTGGATCAACGGACCCTTCGGCGGCGGCAAGACGCAGAGCGCGTACGAACTGCGGCGGCGGCTTCCCGGCAGCGTGGTCTGCGACCCCGAGCACGTGGGCTTCGGACTGCACCGGATGACGCCCCCGCACCTGCGCGGCGACTTCCAGGACCTGCCCGCCTGGCGCCAGGGAGTCTTCGAGGTCCTGGACCTCGCCCTCTCCCGGCACGACGGCACCGTCATCGCCCCCATGACGGTCGTCGAGCCCGCCTACTTCCGGGAGACCGTCGGCCGGCTGCGGGAGCGCGGCCACGAGGTGCGCCACTTCGCGCTGCTGGCCGAGCGGGACACGGTGCTGCGCCGGCTGCGGGAGCGGGGCTTCGGGCACGCGCTGCGCGTCGTCGCCGGCAAGGACGCCCCGCTGCGGCGGCAGAGCTTCGCGGTGGCCAAGCTGGACCTGTGCCTGGAGCGCCTGCGCGGCGAGGAGTTCGCCGAGCAGCTGTGGACCGACCACCTCACCGTCCCGCAGGTCGCCGACCGCATCGCCGCCTCCGCCGGACTGCCCCTGCCGCCCAGCACCGAGTCCGCGCTGCGCGGGCGCCTGCACCGCACCTGGATCGGCGTCAAGCACATCCGGTTCGACTGACGTGCGGGCCCGCCGGCCCCGGCCGGGCACGGAAAGTCACCGGGTGGGAACGGTCGGATCGGGGGATCACTGCACTGGACGGACCACCGCCGATGACCGGTCGAAGGACTCGGCGGACCACTGCACACGACAGAGCGCAGGACGTGACAGAAGGGTGACCGGGCCATGAGCCAACAGGTACGCGGCGTCATCGCGCCGGGCCGGAACGAACCGGTGCGGGTCGAGACCATCACCGTCCCCGATCCCGGGCCGGGGGAGGCCGTGGTCCGGGTGCAGGCCTGCGGTGTCTGCCACACCGACCTGCACTACAAGCAGGGCGGCATCACGGACGAGTTCCCGTTCCTGCTCGGCCACGAGGCCGCCGGCGTCGTCGAGCAGGTCGGGCCGGGCGTCGAGGAGGTCGCGCCGGGCGACTTCGTCGTCCTGAACTGGCGCGCGGTGTGCGGCCAGTGCCGGGCCTGCCGCCGCGGGCGCCCCTGGTACTGCTTCCAGACACACAACGCGTCACAGAAGATGACGCTCGGCGACGGCACCGAACTGTCGCCGGCGCTGGGCATCGGCGCCTTCGCCGAGAAGACCCTCGTCGCCGCCGGCCAGTGCACCAAGGTCGACCCGAAGGCCGCGCCGCAGGTGGCCGGCCTGCTCGGCTGCGGCGTCATGGCCGGCATCGGCGCCGCGATCAACACCGGCAACGTCACCCGCGGCGACACCGTGGCGGTCATCGGCTGCGGGGGAGTGGGGAACGGCGCGGTGGCCGGCGCCCGGCTGGCCGGCGCGGCGCGGATCATCGCCGTCGACGTCGACCCGAGGAAGCTGGAGTGGGCGACCGGCCTGGGCGCCACCCACGTCGTGAACGCGCGGGAGACGGACCCCGTCGAGGCGATCCGCGAGCTGACCGGCGGGTTCGGCGCCGACGTGGTCGTCGAGGCGGTCGGCCGCCCGGAGACCTACCGGCAGGCGTTCTACGCCCGCGACCTCGCCGGGACCGTCGTCCTGGTCGGCGTGCCGACCCCGGAGATGACCCTGGAACTGCCCCTGCTCGACGTCTTCGGCCGCGGCGGCGCGCTGAAGTCCTCCTGGTACGGGGACTGCCTGCCCAGCCGGGACTTCCCGATGCTCATCGACCTGTACCTTCAGGGCCGGCTCGACCTGGAGGCGTTCGTCTCCGAGACGATCGCGCTCGACGACATCGAGGCCGCGTTCCAGCGGATGCACGACGGCGAGGTGCTGCGGTCCGTGGTCATGCTCTGACCGCGAGCGTCCGCAGGCGCGCAGGAAAAAGGCGGTGGGCCCGCCCTCTCGTGGAAGAGAGGGCGGGCCCACCGCTGCCGGGCTGCGCCGGGTCGGGCTCAGTACGCGGAGTTCACGTTGTCCATCGAGCCGTACCGGTCGGCCGCGTAGTTGCACGCGGCGGTGATGTTGGCGACCGGGTCGTAGATGTTCCACGACGTACCGGCCACGTGGAAGCGGTTGAAGGTCGGGTTGATCACCTGCAGCAGGCCCTTGGAGGGAATGCCGTTGCGGGCGTTGATGTCCCACAGGTTGATCGCGCGCGGGTTACCGCTGGACTCGCGGATGATGTTGCGGTGGATTCCCTCGTAGGTACCCGGGATGTGCTTGGCGTGCATGATGTCCAGGGACTCGCGGATCCAGCCGTCGAGGTTGTTCGCGTACGTCTTCGGGGCCGGCGCGGCGGCCGGCTTGGCCTTCGCCGGGGCGGCGGCGGCCGGCTTGCTCTGAGCGGGCGCGGCCTTCTGCGGGGCCGGCGCGGCCTTGGCGGCCGGCTTCGCGGCCAGGTCCTTCTTCGGCGGAGTGCTGGTCACGGTCTTCTGCGTGGCGAGGTCGGTCTTGGCACCGGTCAGGGAGACCGGCTGCTTCAGCTGCTGCCCGGCGGTGACGCTGAACCCAGTGGGTGCGTCCGCCGCGGTCGCCGCTCCGGCTCCGGCCGTCGCCTGCAGACCGGTGACCGCCAGGACGACCGCCGCACCGGCGGCAGCGCCGGCCGTGGTGATCTTCTGCTTCCGGTTCATGCGCTGGAACGTGGCGAAGGTGGGGAGCTTCTTCGGGATCGCGGGGAGCTGCATAACGCTTTTCCTCTTCCGTTGGGGACTCGTGAATTGTTAGGGGTTTCGAATTCACGGGTCAAAGCCCTCATCTACGGATTGATTCGTAGATGGGGCCGGAAGAGGAGTTCCGGAGCGCCGGAACCCGCTGATTTGAGGGGGCCGGTGGCCAGCGCTTTTACTAATGCGATTCGTATGTGAGCCAGGTTACGTAGACGGGATCACACGGGACCCCCTCCGTCCTCACGGAAAATGCAGGGGAAAACCACGGTGGGTGAGCGGAATTGGGGGTCCGGCAGGCCCTGTGGAATAGCGGAAAGCAGCGGCGCGGGAACGGAAAGCAGCGATGCGGGAACGGCGCCCGGGCTGCACGGCAGCCCCGGGGCATGGCGGTACGGCGGTA
>WRBL01000442.1 GCA_009784565.1 Streptosporangiales bacterium
CGGTGCCATACTGGCCTGTCAGACGGGAGAGTCTGGTGTCAGAGGGGGTCTGACGATGGAACCAGTCGCGACGATGCTGGCCCGGCGAATACGGCGCTTCCGGGAACGGGCGGGGATGAACCAGACGGAGCTGGCGCACCACGTTCTCTGCTCCAAGTCCCATATCTCGGACATCGAGCTGGCCCGGGTGCTGCCCACGGCCAGCGAGATCCGGCTCATGGACAAGGCCCTGGACACCGACGGCGTCCTCGGCGACCTGCTCGACCTGGTGAGCAACGGCATTCAGGAGTCCGCGATCGTCGCCGATGCCGAGCACGACGCGCTGGCCATGACGAGCTGGGAATGGCGGATCCACGGCATCCTCCAGACCGAGGAGTACATGCGCGCTCACCTGTCCACCGCCGTGCCGCCCGAACGACTGGAGCGGGAGGTGGCGATCCGGAGAGGCCGGAAGCGCATTCTGGGGTCGCTTGTCACAGGCTGGTTCATCCTCGATGAGGGGTCGCTGTGGCGTGTCTACGGTGACCAGGAGGTCATGCGAGGTCAGCTCCTGTATCTGGAAGAAATGGCCCGCCATCCGAACATCGATATCCAGGTAATGCCGTTTACGCACACCCGGCATCCCGGCGGAGATGGCCCCCTGGAAGTAATCGAGTACTCGGACAAGCCTTCCATCTGGTTCACCGAGGGGCCGAAGGCGGGCAGGCTGTCCGACGACAAACGGGAGGTAATGCGCTCGATGCAGACCCTTAATCAGGTCCGGGTCGCGGCGCTATCCCCCGTAGACTCGATCGAACTCATGCGACAGGTACGGGAGGCCAGATATGGGCAGTGAGTGGCGTAAATCCTCCTACAGCGGCGGGTCGAGCAACGCCTGCGTCGAGTGCGGGACCGGCGCGGGCACCGTCCTGGTGCGGGACACGGCCAACCGCGATGGCGCCATCCTGACCATGACCGCCGCCGCGTGGTCGAGGTTCGCCGCCGCCATTAGGTAGCGTGGCGCACTGAGAGATCCGCTGGTGTCGTTGTGCGCCCCGACGATTCCCGCGCCAATTGCTTCAGGGACTGAACGTTGGAAGGGCTGCCCTGCTCGGCGACGCCGTACCGGTCGGCCATCTTGACCAGGCCGTCCCCGATACCCTCAACCTCGCCGGCCACGACCGCGAGAAGCGAGAGCAGCTTGGACTGAGCGTGCGCGTACTCGGAGCCGAACTTGCGCCCCGGATCGTCGTTGCCCCGGAAGTTGCCCATGCCTTCGAGCTGGGCAGGTCCGGCCGCTAGGCCCGGAGGGCCGGTTAGTTCCCCTCCAGCCTGACCGGCGGCACGGCCGGGGGAGCGAAGCCCATGATCTGGCCGTAGAAGGCCAGTTCCGACTCCAGGGCCCGGATGATCGTCTCCGCCTTGCGGAACCCGTGGGATTCGCCCTCGAACGCGATGTAGGCGTAGGGGATGCCGTGGGCGTCGAGGTCGGAGGCGATCGCCTCGGACTGGGACGGCGGCACGATCGGGTCGTCCAGGCCCTGCAGCAGGAGGATCGGGCAGGTGCCCGCCGTCACGTGCCCCATCGGGGAGCGCTCGTCGTACCGGCCGGACGCGGCCGGGAGCGGCCCGATGAGCCCGTCGAGGTACCGGGACTCGAAGTCGTGGGTGGTCTCGGCGAACGACTTGAGCTCGGCGACCCCGAAGTAGGAGACGGCGGCCGAGAAGACCGCGGGGCGCCCCTCGTCCGGGGCGATCCCGCTGGTCACGGCGGCCAGGGCGGTCCAGCCGCCCGCGGAACCGCCGCGGATGCCCAGCCGGGCGGAATCGGCTTCCCCGGCGTCGGCGAGGGCGCGGGCGGCGTTCATCGCGTCGGCGACGTCGACGACGCCCCACTGGCCGCGCAGCCGTTCCCGGTAGGCGCGGCCGTACCCGGTGGAGCCGCCGTAGTTGACGTCGATCAGGCCGATGCCGCGGCTGGTGAAGTAGGCCTTTTCGATGTCGAGCAGCGGCGACGAGTTGCCGGTCGGCCCGCCGTGGATCCAGACGATGTACGGGGGCAGTTCCCCGTCCGGTGCCTCGAAATCAGGGGACGAGGGCGGGTAGACGAGGGCGTGGACGGCAGATCCGTTCGGTCCCGCGGGCAGGGCGATCTGGCGGACTTCGGGCAGCCAGTCGGCGCCGGGCGCCGGGATCCCGGCCTCGCGGAGAAGAGCCGGCGGGCCGCCCGGGGAAACCGCGAGAACGGCCAGCGGGGTCCGCGAGCCGCCCGCGACGGTGGCCACCGTGGTGCCGGAGGCGGCGACCGTGCCGTAGGCCTGGTAGGGAAGCCCGGCGTCCGTCAGTTCCCCGGATGACGGGTCGAGGAAGGACAGGCGCTGGGTGCCGGTGCCGTGGGTGACCGCGAGGCGGCCGTCGGACAGGAGCGCGTAGGGGCGGGCGCCGAGTTGCCACAGCGGTCCGGCGAATTCCTCCTCGCGCGGGCAGGCCGGCCTCGGGGCCGTCCCGGACAGGGAGACGACGTACAGGTTCCACCAGTCTGACCGGTCGGAGACGGCGTACAGCGTGTCAGCGTCGCGCCAGGCCGGGGCGAGCACCGACTCGGACGGGCCGCCCAGGAGGAGGGCGCTGCCGTCCACCGTGGTGCCGGAGGAGGGCCCGACCCGGAGTTCGGTGCCGTCCCAGGGCATCCGGGGGTGGTTCCAGCTGACCCAGGCGATCCGGGTCCCGTCCGGCGACGGCGTGGGGAACGCGAAGAAGTCAGCCCCGGTGACCAGGGTCCGGATACGAGAGCCGTCGGCGGCCGCGCCGCCGTCCAGGGGCACCGCGACGATCGACCGGGTGATCGTCCCGGCGGCGGAATGCGCCTCCCGCACGCACCAGATTTCCGTGTTGTCCGGGGAAAGCGTCAGGTCGGCGAAGCGGAGGCCGGCGCCCTCCGGGGTCAGCGGCGACGGCTCCGGGCCCGAACCGGACGACGCGCCGGCCCCGACGGCGAGCCGGTACAGCCGCTGGTCGGCGAAGTTCGCGAAGACCAGGTCGCAGCGGGCCCCCGACGGCACCGGCAGGAACGATTTCCCGCCGTACTCGTGGACCCGGCTGCGGGCGTTCCACGGGGCGGGGAGCAGGTCGCGGGCCGGACCCGAGGGGCCGGCGGTCACGATCGTGGTGCGTCCGCCCTCGGCGGGCCGGCCCTCGGCCCACCACACCTCGTCCCCGGCGAAATCGGGGAAGGAGTACCGCGACTCGGTGCCCGCCACTTCCGCGGCGGTGATCGGGGACTTCCAGGTTCCGTACGGCGCGATCGTCTTCATGGCAACCATCCAATACCACGAGCGGCCCTCACCGCCCGCGCACGCCCCTATCCTGGAGGCGTGGAAGCAGGCAAG
>WRBL01000443.1 GCA_009784565.1 Streptosporangiales bacterium
CCGACGAGCACCACGCCGGCGCGGCCGACCGCCCGGTGGACCACGTCCTGGCTCTTGTTCATGTTCACCGCGGGGGTGACCGTCCAGCCGCGGCCGACGTTCTGCAGCACCGCCGCGGCGGCACCCGGCTTGCCTTCGAGCTGCCCGAAGGCGGCCCGCTCGGCGCGGCGGCCGAAGACCACCGCCATCGCGAGGAGGCCGAGCAGCGCGCCCAGGATCCCCGCGAAAATGGGGTGCCCGATCAAGAAGCCGAGGGCGAGGACGACACCGAAGGTGACGATTCCCACAGCCGCAATGACAAGACCGATCCTCGGATCGGCCTGCCTGGTCATCTTGTAGGTCTGGGCGATCTGTGCCAGCCGCCCAGGGTTCTCGGATGTTTCCTTCCTCGCCATGCGGCAAAGGATACGTGGCCGCATGGGACGGCGTCACCGCGGCCGGACGCCGGCCCGGGGGAGGTCAGTCGGGAAGGACGCCTGAGATGCGCTGGCCGGCGGTCAGGGCGTCCATCTCGTGCTGGGCGTCCCGGCGGTCCCTGGCCCGCTGCCGGTCCGCCACGACGGCCGCCCAGGCGTTCCTGCGGGCCGTCTGCTGGCCACCGGACAGCAGAAAGGATTCGACCGCGCGCAGACCGCGGGTCATCGGGGTGTGGACGTACGGGGAGTGCATCGGTTCGGACGGCATGGCGTCCCCCTCGGACGGGAGCTGTGAGACGGCTGTACGGAACCAGCCTCGGCACAATGTGTTACCAGCCGGTGACCATCCGGTCAATCTCGTATGAAAGCCGCATCGGCGCCGTCCGGCGGACCCGGACGGCGCCCCGTCGCCGTCTCAGACGGCGGTGGCGAGCGAACCGCCCTGCTGGCGGCGGTCGACGGCCTGCTGGAAGAGCCGGCCGGCGCGGTAGGACGAACGGACGAGCGGGCCGGACATGACACCCGCGTAGCCGATCTCCTCCGCCTCCTCCTTCAGCTCCACGAACTCGGCCGGCTTCACCCACCGCTCCACCGGGTGGTGCCGCACCGACGGGCGCAGGTACTGCGTGATGGTGATCAGCTCGCAGCCGGCGTCGTACAGGTCCTGCAGCGCCTGGCTGATCTCCTCCCGCTCCTCGCCCATGCCCAGGATCAGGTTGGACTTGGTGACCAGGCCGGCCTCGCGGGCGCGGGTGATCACCTCCAGGGAGCGCTCGTAGCGGAACCCGGGCCGGATCCGCTTGAAGATCCGCGGGACCGTCTCCACGTTGTGCGCGAGCACCTCGGGGCGGGCCCCGAAGACCTCCGCGAGCTGCGCGGGCTCGGCGTTGAAGTCGGGGATGAGCAGTTCGACCTTGGTGCGGCCGGCGGCCCGCTCCGCGGTCATCGCGTGGATCTGCCGGACCGTCTCGGCGTACAGCCAGGCGCCGCCGTCCTCCAGGTCGTCGCGGGCGACGCCGGTGATGGTGGCGTAGTTCAGGTCCATGGTGAGCACGGACTCGCCGACGCGGCGCGGCTCGTCACGGTCGAGCGCCTGCGGCTTGCCGGTGTCGATCTGGCAGAAGTCGCAGCGCCGGGTGCACTGGTCGCCGCCGATGAGGAAGGTGGCCTCCCGGTCCTCCCAGCACTCGTAGATGTTGGGACAGCCGGCCTCCTGGCACACGGTGTGCAGTCCCTCGCTCTTCACGAGCTTCTGCATCTGCGTGTACTCGGGGCCCATCTTCGCCCGGGTCTTGATCCACTCGGGCTTGCGCTCGATGGGGGTCTGGCTGTTGCGGACCTCCAGGCGCAGCATCTTGCGTCCGTCGGGTGCGACTGCGGACACGACCGGCTCCCTAAAGCTGAGATTCTGCCTGTGGCTTTGATTCTTTGGTGAACGCCAGGGTACGCCCCGGAATTCCTAGACGGCGCGGGGCAGGGGCACCGCGGACCCCAGCACCTCGGCCAGGTGCTTCTCGACCACCGGCAGCACCTCGGCCACCGTGATCTCCCGGCCCAGCTCCTGGGACAGCGACGTGACCCCGGCGTCCCTGATGCCGCACGGCACGATCCGGTCGAACCAGGTGTTGTCCGGGTTGCAGTTGAGAGCGAAGCCGTGCATCGTCACGCCCTTGGCGACGCGGATGCCGATCGCGGCGAGCTTGCGGTCCTCGCCGCGCTGCCCGGCGTTGGACGGCGCGTACTCGGGGCCGTTCAGCCGCGGGTCGAACTCCTCGTCCGCCAGTCGCGGGTCGAAGTCCAGGGTAAGGCCGTTGGAGGTGCGCCCGGCGACGGCGTCGCCCAGCACCCACACACCGGACCGGCCCTCCACCCGGGTGGTCTCCAGGCCGAACTCGGCGGCCACCCGGATCAGCGCCTCCTCCAGTCGGCGCACGTGGGCGACCACGTCCACCGGGCGGGGCAGCTTCAGGATCGGGTAGCCGACCAGCTGGCCGGGGCCGTGCCAGGTGATCTTGCCGCCGCGGTCGACGTCCACCACCGGGGTGCCGTCCAGCGGCCGCTCGTCGTCGGCGGTGCGGCGCCCCGCGGTGTACACCGGCGGGTGCTCCAGCAGCAGGCAGGTGTCCCGCACCTCGTCCGCGAACCGGGCCGCGTGCACCCGGCGTTGCTCCTGCCATGCCTCGGTGTACTCCACCGCCTGCTCGCCGAACCCCAGGTGGACGAAGTGCAGCTCGCTCACGGTGACTCCTCCGCTGTCCTCAGCTCCCGGCCGGACGTGGGTCCCACTCCGCGCCTCCCTCACTGTACGGCGGTGTCAGGACCGTCCGGCGCGCGCGGGCCTTAGCACGGCGGCTTGACCCGAACACGGTGATTTACCCGGTAATACCCGTTGTTGTCGCTCGTTCGGGGGAATGTTCGGCTGCTTCGGTGAGTGGCCGGGCACTGACCGTTACATTCACGCGGATCCGAGACCTCCCAGCGGAAGTGGACCGCACCGCCCATGACGGAACGTGCCCCGCAGCGAACCCCCCAGCGCCCGACGGCCGGCCCGCACAGCGGGCACCGGGACGCATCCGGCCCCGCCACGCCCGGCCCCACGACGCCCGGCCCGATGACGGCTGGCCCGACGACGCCCGGCCCGATGACGGCCGGCCCGATGACGGCCGGTCCGATGGCCGCCGGCCCTGCGACGGCCGGTCCGACGACGGTCGGTCCGTCGACGGCCGGTCCGATGACGGCTGGCTCCGCGACGCCTGGCCTCACGGCGGCCGGTCCGATGGCCGCCGGCTCCGCGACGCCTCGCCCCGTGACGGCCGGCCCGAAGACGGCTGGCCGCGGGACGCCTGGCCCGATGACGCCCGGTCCAATGGCCGCCGGCCCCGCGACGCCTGGCCC
>WRBL01000444.1 GCA_009784565.1 Streptosporangiales bacterium
GGCGGCACTCGGAACTAGCCCGGCTACGGGGTCTCCTGGCCGATGCCTCAGCGGGGCACGCGGTGACCGGGCTTGTCAGCGGTGACGCGGGCATAGGCAAGACCCGTCTGGTCGCCGAGGCGATGGAGATCGCCCGGCGCGACGGCTTCACCGTGCTGTGCGGACAGTGCGCGGAGATCGGGGACAGTGTCCCCTATCTCCCGTTCGCGGACGCGTTCCGCGCGGCGCCGCCGACGGTGGACAAGGCGCTCCGGGCTCGCCCGGTGCTGTCCCGTCTCCTTCCGGACGGCGGCGGGCAGGACGCCGAGACGGACTGGGCGGGACTGGCACGCCAGCAGATGTTCGGCGCGATGCTCTCCATGCTGGCCGAGGTCGCGGCGGAGGCCCCGGTGCTGCTGGTCATCGAGGACCTGCACTGGGCGGACGCCACCACGCGGCACCTGGTCACGTTCCTGGCGCGCATGCTGCACCGCGAGCGTGTCGCCATCCTCGGCACGTACCGGACCGACGATCTGCACCGCCGCCATCCGCTGCGCGGCGTCATCGCCGAACTGGTCCGGCTGCCGATGGTCAGCCTGGTCGAGCTCACCTCCCTTTCCTCCGCCTCACTGGCGGAAATCCTCTCCAGCTCCCCCCACGCACCGCTGAATCTGTCCGCCGCGGTCCTGAACTCTCTCGTCGAGCGGGCCGACGGAAACGCCTACTACGCGGAGGAGCTTCTGACCGCGTCGTCGTGCGGCGGGCAGGACGCGCTGCCGACCAGCCTGGCCGCGCTGCTGCTGTCCCGGGTGGAGCAGGTGTCAGACGCGGCCCAGCAGGTGCTGCGCGTGGCGGCCGTCGCCGGCGGTGGCGCCGATGACCTGGTCCGCGCGGCATCCGGGCTGCCCGATGACACGTATGACGAAGCGGTCCGTGAGGCGGCCGGCCACCAACTTCTGACACCCGATAGCCCGAACGGATACCGGTTCCGGCACTCGCTGCTGCGCGAGGCTGTGTACGAGGACCTGATGCCCGGGGAGCGGGTCCGGTTGCACGCAAGGTTCGCGAGCCTGCTGACCGCCGTGCCCGGCTCCGCCGCCGAGCTTGCCCACCACGCCATGGCCAGCCACGACATCCCGGGGGCGTTCGCCGCGTCCGTCCGGGCCGGCGTCGAGGCCGAACGGATCGGTGCTCCCGCCGAGGCTCACCGCCACTACGACCTGGCTCTGGAGCTGTGGGCCCGGGTGGACGGAGCGGAGGGGCTCGCGGGCATGACGCGCGGCAAGCTCGGCCTGAAGTCGGCCCTGGCCGCCGCGACCAGCGGCGACGTGCCCCGCGCCGTGCACCTGCTCCGGCACATCCGCGACTGGATCGCCGGGACGGCCCCGTGGGGAGAGGGGCCCGCGAACGAGGACGCGGAGCTCCGCTGCCGGGTCGGGGAACGGCTCGCCTACTACCTGCTGCAGAGTGAGAGCGCACAGTGGTACGTGGAGGCACTCGAAGTGGTCGCGTCCACGATCGGTGAAGTGCCCGCCGAGCCGCCGGCCTGGTACCGGGCCCGGGCCATGGCGACCTACGCGATCGCGCTGATGGCCGCGAGCCGCAACGACGAAGCCTGGGACTGGGCCGACCGGGCCCGGGAGGCGGCCCGGTCCGCCGGGTCTGGCTCGGTGGCGGCGGACGCGCTCGTGACCACCGGGCAACTCGCCCTCCGGGCCGGGAATTCCGACGCGGCGATCGACATGTTCACCGCCGCGGTGGAACAGGCGGGAGCGGCCGGGTCGACCGGCGTCCGGCTGCGCGCCGTCTACCAGCTGGCCATGCAGCTTCTCAGCCGCGGCGATCTCGCGGAGGCCGCCGCGACCGCCCACCGCGGGGTGGAATGGGCGGAGCAGGCGGGCCTGGGACTCGCGCCGTTCGGCTGGGATCTTCAGCACTTGCATCTTCAGGCGCACTTCGCGGACGGGCGCTGGGATCACGCGCAGGAGATAGCGGACGGGTTCCCGGTCCGCGTCACCCGGCAGGCGGAGGCGATGCTGTCCTCCATGGCCCTGTTCATCGACGTGGCATGCGGCAACCCGGCGGCCGATGACCGGCGCACCTGGCTGGAGCCGTTCTGGGACGACGTCTTCGTCGCGTACATCGCGCGCGGCCTGCTCGCCGAACAGGCCCTGTGGCGAGGGGACTACGAGCGGGCGCTGGCGGAGGCGGAGGCCGCGATCGACGCGGATGCCTGGCCCGCGCACACCCCGTCGGTGATCCGGGTGACGGCGACCGCGCTGGCGGCGCGGGCCGACCGGGCGGTGCGGGCACGGGCGGCGGGTGACTCCGGCCGCGCGGACGCGGAGACCGCGGCGGGCGCCGCGCTGCTCGCGGTAGCCCGGGAGGGCGCCAGCTTCCCCGACCGCCCCAAGCTGGCCCTCGGCCCGGAAGGCCGCGGCTGGCTCGCCCGCTGCGAGGCCGAGCACACAAGGCTGACCGGGGAGAACGCCCCGGCCCGGTGGGAAAAGGTCATCGCCGAGTTCGGCCCCGGCTACGTGTACGAGACGGCGCGGGCTCAGTGGCGGCTCGCCGAGGCCCTCGTGGAAGCCGGGCGCCGGGACGAGGGCACGGCCGTGTGGCGCGCCGCGCGGGACACCGCGTCCCGGCTGCGGGCGGCACCGCTGGCCGCCGCGCTCGATGACCTGGCGCGCCGGGCGCGCCTGGATTCCCGGAACGGGTCCCAGGGCGCCAGCGGGTCCGGGCCGGGCCACGCGAGCCCGCTGTCAGCGCTGACCGAGCGGGAGCGCGAGGTCCTGGCGCTGCTCGCCCAGGGGAAGTCCAACCGGGAAATCGGCGCCGAGCTATTCATTACCTCGAAGACGGCGAGCGTCCACGTCTCCAACATCCTCGCCAAGCTGGGCGCGGCCAGCCGCACCGAAGCCGCCGCCATCGCCCACCGCGAAGGCGTTTAGCCCAGGCCGGCGCTGGCCGTTGACACCGGGCGTGGGACAGCGCGGCGTCATCGAGACGTCATGCGATGAGACGCGACGACCCGTGAGGAGAGTCGGGCCCCTCTGCGTTCACGTACCTCTGACACTCGCTGAGGTACCGACGCGCCTGGTCCTGTTTCTGCTCCGACTCAAGGAAGCCGAGCGTGATGTTGCACGGCACGCACAGCAGGCCGCGCACGCATTTCCCGCACGACCTCTTCTCCTGGGGGCAGCAGGCGTGGTCGTGGTCGATACAGATTCGCCGACCGTCCTTGAACGGCTCTCGGCACATCCCGCAGGCATTGCCCTGGCGCACCAGCATCTGGTCGAACATCTCCTGCGTCA
>WRBL01000445.1 GCA_009784565.1 Streptosporangiales bacterium
CATCGCCGCCCAGGACGACACGGAGTCCGCGTGGAACCCCCGGGCGGTCAGCGGGGCCGGAGCCGAAGGCATCGCCCAGTTCCTCCCGTCGTCATGGCCGGCCTGGGGCCGTGACGACGACGGAACCGGCAACGTCACCCCGGGCAACCCCCGCGACGCGATCATGGCCCAGGGCCGCTACGACTGCTCCCTGGCCTCGCAGGCTCAGCGGCTGATCAGCGACGGCCAGGCATCCGGCACCGCCACCGACCTCGCGCTCGGCGCCTACAACGCCGGGCCCGGAGCCGTCCAGCAGGCCCGCGGCGTCCCCGCCGCGGCAGCCGCCTACGTGCAGAAGATCGACCACCTGGCCGCCACCACCTACGCCGCGGTCACCACGGGTACCGGAAGCCAGGCCGGGCTGGCCGCGGTCGCCGCCGCGGAAACCGCGCTCGGCACCCCCTACCAGTACGGCGGCTCGTGCGCCGCCCCACACGGCCGGAGCCCGTCGGGCTGGTGCGACTGCGCCAGCCTCGTCCAGATGGCCTGGCGCGCAGCCGGGGTCAGCATCCCCCGCACCACCTACCAGCAGTGGCACGCCGGAACCTCGGTGACGTCCATAGGCAAGCTCGCTCCCGGCGACCTGATCTTCATCCCGGGCAGCGATGCCACCCCGGCCGGACCGGGCCACGTCGGCATGTACGTCGGCAACGGGATGCTCATCAACGCCCCCGAAACCGGCCAGGTCGTACGGCTCGAACCCGTCTCGTCCTGGAAATCCCAGATCGTCGCCATCCGCCACATCAGGTGAGGAGAACCGCCATGCAACCACAGGAACTGCCAACGTTCGAGGAAATCGAGCGCCACGCCCGGGAGCACCTCGACCGGGCCCGCGGCGAGATGTCCGAGGTCCGGGACTGGCTGCGGTCGGACTGGCAGCCTCCGTGGTCCCCGAGGCCGACGGGCACCGCTGACGCCTACGGCGAAGTCCTGCGCATCGCCGGAGAGGTCAAGGGCCTCATCGACCAGGCCAAGCGGACGCTGGAGCGGCCATGACCACGGCCGGCGATGACTGCCCGCCCGGTGACGACCCGTTCGCCGTCGGCGACGACGAGGCTGGCGCCAAGCCGGAACCGGAACCGTCTCCTCCGAAGATGGGCCTGCGGGAGTGGGTGGAGCAGGTCTTCGCCCCGATGGTCCAGCGGCGGGTCGACCTGGGCCGCGGCCGGACGTGGTGCGGCTGCTGGTGGGCCCACCCTGAGGTCGCGGTGCGGCTCGATGCCCTCCGGCTGGCCTGGTACGAGCTGACCGCCCCCGCCGAGCCGGGCGGCGATCCCGGAGCGGGCGCCTCCGCCTGGTGGGTCAACCACGTGGACCCGACGCTGATGACGCTCCTGGATGCCGACACCGGCCCGATGAGCGGCTGCCGTCCCGGCCGTCACTCCGACAGCCCCGTTCCGCCCCTGAACACCGAATCCCCTGACGAGAGGAACCAGCCATGATCATCCCCGACAGCGAGGTGGTGACCGCCGCCGTGCTCCGTGAAGCCCTGGACCTGCCTCGCAGCCGGCCCGAGAGCACCCGTGACGTGCTCGCGGTGCTGTGCGGCAGCGACGAGACCCCCATGACCCTCACCGCCGACCTGCACTGGCCGCTCGCGCTGGGCCGCTGGCCGTAGACGTGGCGGCAGGCACCCGCGATCGGCCCGCAGTACCTAGTCTCGCTCCGCGGCCTGGCCGGCCCCTACCTGATCACGGGCATCTGGGAAACCGAACCCGCCCGGTGGGGCCACTACACCCAAGCCGATCTCGCCCGGCGGCAGGTCCCGCTACGCTCCCCCGCGTACGTGGCCGCCGCCGCCCTGGCCGGACGGTACCTGGACCTCAGCCTGACGTTCGGCTGGCTGCGCAGCGAAGAACAGTACGCCTTCATCTGACGACAAGGAGCACACCATGAACGAGTACGGCACTATGGCGCAAGCCCACTTCCGGAAGTACCTGCCCGAGCGGTACGCGGCTATCGAGAACCCCCAGGAGTTCTTCACCGAGCTGGGCGAAGAGGTCTCCGCCGAGATCGCCGACCGGTGGGCGCAGATGCAGGCCGCCGCCGGGAACCCGGCCGGCGAGGATTTCACCGACCGGGTGGGACGCCTGAACGCGCTGAAGAAGCAGGCCGAAGAGACGGTCCTGAACGAGCGTGTCCTGCTGGCCCCCGAGCCAGGCGCGGAAGACGACGGGTAGCCCATGGCCGACAGGGACCGGTTCCTGCCGTCCGGGCAGGAGGACCTGGCGCCCGCAGGACGCATCGGCCGCATCCAGGCGAACCTGGAAGCGCTCCGGGTCCTGCGGGTCCTCCAGGACGAGCGCCGCCCGGCCGCGCCCGGCGAGCAGTCGATCCTGGCCCGCTGGTCCGGGTGGGGCGCGGTGCCGCAGATCTTCGACGAACGCAGGGACGAGTTCGCCGACTACCGCGGCCAGCTCCGGGCCCTGCTGACCGAGGACGAGTACACGGCGGCCCGCCGCACTACGCTGAACGCGCACTACACCGACGCCGCCATCGCCCGGACCGTCTGGGACGCCGTCTCGGACCTGGGATTCAGCGGCGGCACCGTCCTCGAACCGGGATGCGGCTCAGGCAACTTCATCGGGTTCGCCCCGTCGTCAGCGCGGATGCTCGGGATCGAACTCGACCCCGTCACGGCGGGAGTCGCCGCGGCACTGTACCCGCACGCGGAGATCCGGGCCGAGTCGTTCGCCGACACCCGGGTCCAGCCGGGCAGTTTCGACGTGGCAATCGGGAACGTTCCGTTCAGCAACGCGATCCTCATCGACCGGCGGCACAACCCGGCAGGCCACTCGCTGCACAACCACTTCATCGTCAAGTCCCTCGACGCGGTGCGTCCCGGCGGGCTGGTGGCCATGCTGACCTCCCGGTACACGATGGACGCCGTCTCCGACGGGGCCCGCCGGGACATCGCCGACCGGGCCGACCTCGTGACCGCGGTCCGGCTGCCCTCCGGTGCCCACCAGCGGGCGGCGGGAACCGACGCGGTCACCGACCTGCTGATCCTGCGGCGCCGCGAAGACGGGCGGCCTCCTGCCGGAACCGGGTGGATGCAGTCGGCTCCGGCAGAATTCGAGGGCGGCACCGCGCGGGTCAACGAGTACTTCGCGTCCCGTCCGGAGAACGTGCTCGGCAGCCTGATCGTCGGCCGCGGCCAGTTCAGCAGCGAAGACCTCATGGTCCGGCCCCGGGACCTCGCCCGGGTCCCCGCCGATCTCGCCGACCGGCTGGCGGTCGCGGTCGCGGAC
>WRBL01000446.1 GCA_009784565.1 Streptosporangiales bacterium
GACATGCCCGCCCGGATGCGCAGGGCCTTGACCTGGCGGCCGAAGCTGCGCAACAGGCCGTTCGCGGAGTCGTCGTCCAACTCCATGTCGTCGTCCTCTTCGGGCTCCGCGGCCAGCCGACCTTCTTCCGTCATGCCGTACCACCTCGTCGTGGTTCCTGGCAGCCGTCAACCGCGCACGACATGTGTGTGGTTGACGACCGTCCGTGGTCGTTCCTGATCGTCAGGCTAGAGGGAGGGACGGGAGGTGTGCGGGTATACCAGAGGAAAATGCACGCGTGATTGTTTCTGGTGGGGCGGCCGTGGCACCGGCGAGGAGGACGGGGAAGCCGGATCTTGAACGGCGGGCGGCTCGGTGAGACCGTGTGCCGCATGGATCTTGGGCTGCGCGGCAAGGCCGCGTTCGTCACCGGGGGCAGTCACGGCATCGGGCTGGCGATCGCCGAGGCGCTGGTGGCCGAGGGCGCCTCGGTCGTGGTGTGCGGGCGGGACCGCGAACGGCTGGCGGCGTGCGGGGTGCCGGGAGTGGTGGCGGACGTCCAGGATCCCGAGCAGCTCGGGCGGGCCGTGGACGAGGCGGCCGAGCGGCTCGGGGGTCTCGACCTGCTCGTGGCGAACGCGGGCGGATCGTTCGGCGGCGGGCTGCTGGAGTCGACCCCGCAGGACTGGGCGGACACCTTCGCGCTGAACGCCGGCCACGCGGCGCACGCGATCCGCCGCGCCGTACCGCACTTCGAACGGCGCGGCGGCGGGGCCGCGTTGGTCATCGCGTCGATCACCGGCTGGAAGGCCGGACCGCGGTCGTCCTACGCGGTGGCGAAGGCCGCGGAGATCCACCTGGCGGCCACGCTGGCCCAGGAGTTGGGGCCGCGGAACATCCGGGTGAACGCGCTGAGCCCGGGATCCGTGGAGTTCGACGGCGGCGGCTGGGCCTGGGTGCGGGAGAACCGGCCCGAGGAGTTCGCCCGGTTCGCCCGGGAGGACTTTCCCCGCGGGCGGCTCGTCACGCTCCAGGAGGTCGCCGACACCGCGTGCTTCGTGCTCTCGCCCCGCGCGAGCGGCATCAGCGGCGCCAACGTGTGCGTCGACGCGGCCCAGGACCACCCGAGTTCCGGCCGCTTCTTCCCGTAGCGACAGCCGCCCCGCGCGAGGCTGCGGGGGAACAGCCCGGCGGAGAAGGTCAGTTCGGGCCGGACAGGCCGAAGTGCCGTGCGACGGTGTCCGCGAGCGCGGGCGCCGGGACGGATCCGTCGACGACGAGGGTGGTCAGGCCCAGGCGGTCGGCCTGGATGCTGACTTCCTGGTCCCAGAGGGCGTCGCGGGACAGGCGTTTGGCGAGGGTGGCGGCCGGGTCGAGGTCGCCCCAGGTGGCGCGGGCGCGGTCGGGGTCGGCGTAGCGGGCGGTGAGGACCTGGCGGCGGAAGTCCGGCGTGGGGAACAGGAAGACCGCGTGCGCGGGGTCGATCAGCAGCGGTGCGAGATGGCGCGGCAGGATGCCGAAGTAGTCGACCAGGGTCATGCGGTCGGCGGCGAGTGCGAGCAGATCCTCGACGAGGAAGCCGACCGTCTCCCCGTGCAGGCTCGCCATGGTGGCGAACACCTCCTCGGGCGTGCGGTCCCGCCAGTTCGCGCCCGGCGGGCGGTTGCGCGCGGCGGACAGGTGCGGGTGGCGCTGCGGTGTGGTGCGGGGCAGCCAGGCGTGCTCGGCGCGGTCGCCGTCGTAGACGGCGAGGCCGTGGCGCAGGGCCAGCAACCGGGCAACCGTGCTCTTGCCGGTCCCGGTCCCGCCGGCGATCCATCGGACGTGCGTGAGGCGTTCAGCAGGCGACGTCATGCCTCGATGGTGGCCGTTTCGCGGGGAAAATCGCAGTCTTGTTCTTCGCGGGGCGCGCGGGCCACGATGGGAGGAGAGGGGACCGCGGCGGTCAGGGCACGGGCCGGGCGTCCGGTGCGCCGATCGCCGGAGCGGTCCAGCTGCGCAGCAGGTCCAGGGCCCGGGCGCTCTCCGAGCCGGGCTCGACGCTGTAGACGCACAGCGTCTGCTCGGCGTCGCCGGGGACCTGGAAGGACTCGTAGTGGAAGTGGATCTCCCCCACGACCGGGTGGAGGTAGCGCTTCGCGCCGTGGGTGCGGCGCAGTACCCGATGGTCGTTCCACCAGCCGGAGAACTCCGGTGACTGGAGGGTGAGTTCACCGACGAGGTCGGCCAGTTGGCGGTCGCCCGGGTACCGGCCCGCCTCCAGGCGCAGCATGGCGACGGTCTCCGCGGCGATCTTCTCCCAGTCGCCCACCGTCTCGCGGGCCCGCGGGTCGAGCAGGAGGTAGCGCGCCAGGTTGCGCCGGTTCGCCGGGAGCGCGTCGAAGTCCGTGATCACGGCCTTCGCCAGTTGGTTGGCCGCCAGCACGTCGGTGCGCCGGCCGGTGATGAACGCCGGTACGTGGCTGAGGGTGTCGAGCATCAGGTACAGCCCCGGCCGGACCCGCTGGGGCCTGACGGGCGCGCGCCGGGTGGCCCGGGGATCCGGGATCAGCAGGTCGGTGAGGTGCTCGCGCTCGGACGCGTCGAGCCGGAGGGTGTCGCAGAGGGCCGCCACGACCTCGGTCGACGGATGCCCGGCCCGTCCCTGCTCCAGGCGCGTGTAGTACTCGGTGCTCACCCCGGCGAGCCGGGCCACCTCGTCCCGCCGCAGTCCCGGCACCCGGCGCACCCGCCCGTCGGCGGGCAGTCCCGCCTGGTCGGGGGTGATGGCGGCGCGCCGGGAACGGAGGAAGTCGGCGATCTCCTTGCTGCGGTCCACCTCTCCAGTGTGACCACGCCGGGCGGGGATGTCCCCCGCGAACGTGGCCCTGCGAGTACCAGCCGGAGCGGGGCCAGCTACGGCCCCCTGGCCGGGGCGCCGGGCTGGTGTGCTGGAGAGGTGCCCGGGGCCACCCGGCGGCACACCCCGTTCCCCGTTCCGGAAGGTGCCCACCATGTCTCCGCAGACCTCCCCCCAGCCGCTCCAGGGCCGCGTCGCGGTCGTCACCGGCGCCTCCAGCGGCATCGGCGAGGCGTCCGCCGCGAAGCTGGCCGCGCTCGGCGCCCACGTCGTCGTCCTGGCCCGGCGGGCCGACCGGCTGACCGACCTGGTCGCCCGTATCGAGAAGGACGGCGGCAGCGCCACGGCGATCGCCGCGGACGTCACCGACAAGGCGGCGGTCCAGGCGGCCGCCGACCGGGTCGCGGCCGAGCTGGGCGGCGCCGACCTGCTGCTGAACAACGCCGGCATCATGCTCCCGGC
>WRBL01000447.1 GCA_009784565.1 Streptosporangiales bacterium
CTGTGCAGCGGCCTTAGCAGCGCGAGGAAGAACGCGTAGCCGTTCCCGCGTTTGCTGTCCGGCTGCCCGGTCATCATGTCGGTCAGGTAGGCGAAGGAGTCGGGAAAGAACTTCGCCGGAGGGTAACCGAGCATGGCGACCGCCCGCACGGCGGCCGCGGCGACCAGGGCGGCGCAGAACAAGAGATTTCCGCGCGCAGCGGCCTTCATCGAGCTCACGGGCGGGTGGCGATCGTTACGTCGGCGTGGCCTCGGGTAACCAGCACCCGGGCCCGCGGCAGGCCGTGGCCGGGAGCGGTGTAGGCCTGCCCGAGCTCCCAGCCGGGTTCGCCGAGTTCGGGGGTGTAGCCGTGGGCCCGGAGCGCGAGGGTAAGGCTGAGCAGCAGGCGCCGGGGGTGGAAGGAGGGATCGCGGGTGGCGACCGATAGCGCGACCGGCCCGTGGGGCAGCCGTCGCTCGATCTGCTGGAACGACGTGGTAGTCAGGCGCACGACCGGCAGGTCGGCCGCGCCCGGGAACTGAAGCCAGGTGCTGGTCATCGCCAGCACCGGGGCGACGGCCCCGGCCGCCAGCACGACAACCATCGCCGCGAGGGCCACGGCTGGCCCCGGCGCCCTGCCGCTGACGGCTGTCCGCCCGAGAACCATCCGGCCGACGGTCACGAGGGCCGCGGCCACGGTGAGCCAGGTGACGGCTGCGACCGGGAGCAGCAGGATCATGAGGTAGTTGAGATTGGCTAGAGGGCCCGGATCGTTCGGAATGCTGCTAACGGCGATGCTCGAATAGGCGGCCAGCGCCCCCAGGTCGAGGACCAGGGCGACCCCGGCCAGGGCGGCGAGCCGCCGGGAGCGCAGCGGGCGGATGGCGGCGACCGCCACGATGATCAGGACGACGAGGATCGCGACGCCGAGCGGGGCAGATCCCTGGCCGATCACCCGTACGTCCAGCAGCGACTGCAACGGCGTCCGCCACAGCGGCCGCGGCCCGGCCGCGTCCGCGAGGGCCTTCAGGCCGAACGCCAGCCCGGTCTTGCGGCCGGGCGTTCCCTCGGCCCGCAGCAGGGCCAGCAGGTTCCCGCGAGCGCCGAAGACCTGCTGGGCAAACGGGGCGCTCCAGCAGACAGCGCCGGCGAGCAGCCCGGCCAGCAGCCAGCGGTACCGGCCCGCCTGGGCGCGGCTTTCCGCCAGGCCGGCGACGGCGGCCACGACGACCAGTGCCACCGACGAGAGGGCGAACAGCAGGTGCCCCTGGGCGGCGATGGAGGCCGCGACCACCAGGACCGGCCACCAGCCCCGGTGCCCGCACATGGCCGCCCACGCCGCCGGCACCGCCACCAGCAGGAACATCACGCCGAACCACGGGTTCCAGTACGGCTGCAGCGTGATTCCCGGCATCCAGGCGGTGATCGCGAGAACCGTCCCGCTGGCGACCAGGCCGCCGAGCCTGCCTCCCGCGGCCCAGGCCGCCTCGATCGCCAGGGAAGCGGCGATCATGCACCACAGCGCGCCGCCCCACAGCGACCCGTGCGCCGGGTCGAGATGCACCGGTATCGAGAGCAGCCAGTACTCGAGAGGACCGGGATCGAACACCCCGTGGGCCAGTTCGGTCGCCTGCCCGGCGAGGGGCCCGTGGGCGCTGAGCACGTCCCAGGAACGGATCGTGATGGCCGCCCCGTCGGCCACGGGCTGCCAGCCCCTTCGGAGAAGGAATCCGGCCGCGAGCACGAAGGGCGCCCAGGCGGCTGCGTGGCATACGGCCCGGGACGCGGCCAGGGTCAGCCGCCGGCTCTTTCGGGAGGACGCGGCGGAGGAAACCGGCTCCGCGGGCCGGGACAGTTCAGGTGCGGAGTATCCCATGTCAGTAGCCGACCTGGCCGACCCCGCAGTGCAGGTAGGGACCCTGCAGCAGCGGTGACACCGGCAGCACCGGCACGTTCTTGACCTCGTACACCTTCACCGTCCCGTTGTCCCAGACCTCGTGCAGGAACGGCGCCGTGCTCATCGAGGCGCGGTTCGTCACGCCGAGCGGCCCCGGGTACCCGAGCACGTAGTCAAGGTTGGTTACCACGACATAGTTGATGTTGTGCTGGCGCAGGAACGCCTCGTGCTTCCAGGGGTGCTGGTAGAAGGAACGGGCCGACAGCATCAGGCTGGTGACGTAGGGCAGGGTGCCCGGGCGCAGGTACGAGCCCATCCCCTCGGTGAGGTCGAAGCGCCCGGTCAGCGCGGTCATCGTCCCCTCGGGCCGGGAGTTGACCAGGAACCGGGCACCGCACGGGGTATCGGCACGGGCCCAGTTGGTGAACGCGACCATCGCGTTAGCCACGTTCTGCTGGCGCACGTGCCTCTCCGGCCCGACAACGGACATGGCGCCGGGCAGGGAGGTGGGTGCCACCCAGGCGGTGAGCGCGACCACGGGGACGACCGCCGCCGCGGATCCCTGAACCGCGATCTTCGCCCGTACCTCGGCCAGAGACAGCTTCCCCCTCGGCAGGTCCAGCAGCCTCTTTACCCTGGCCAGGTCGACGTACAGCAGGGCGCTCTCCGCCAGCCCCAGGCCGACGAGGACGAGGCCGAACGAGGTGTACGGCGCCATCCGCCGGACGCCGAAGGTCGCGTCGACCCACACGTGGTAGTGGAACGAGAAGCCCAGGCAGAGGACGATGATGAACGCCAGCGTGCCGCACCCGGCGATCCCGATCGTGCCCAGCTCGTCCCGGAACCGGATGAACAGGAACACGGTGCCCGCGAGCATCCCGGCGAGCAGCGCCACGCAGGCCGCGGTCGGCCACGTCGCCCGGGTCGCCGACTCCACGACGGTGCCGAGTACCTGCTGTCCCGGCAGGAAGAAGTGACTCCGCTCGACCGGGCTCCTGGTCGCGAAGTCCCCGGTGTAGAGGTACTCCGTCGGGTCGAACCAGGTCCCGATGACGTTGTAGGAACCCGGGCTGCTGGCACCGCCGAGCCCGAGCGTCCCGCCGGCGAAGAGCCTGATGCCGAGCCAGATGACGCCGCTGATCCCGCCCATCGCCGCGAAGTCCCGCACGATCACGAGCCGGGTCCGGGCCCCGGCGCTGGCGCTGGCTCCGCGCAGCAGTTCCGCGACGCCCACCGAGAGCAGCGTGAACACCACGACCACCACCGGAACCAGGTGACTGCCGGCCGCCGCGGCGAGCACGACGCCGGCGATCATGGCCCGCCGCCAGCCGCCGGCGCGGATCGCGAAAACCCCGAGCGCCAGCGCGCAGA
>WRBL01000448.1 GCA_009784565.1 Streptosporangiales bacterium
CCAGGGCGGACGCTGGCGGTAAGCTCGTCCGACACCGTCACCACTACGACAGTGTCCTCGACATTCGCCAGCACCATGCCGTTACGCGGGTTCTCTTTGACTTCCTTCTCACTGCGTCCCGTGAGGAAAACTTCCACCGACACCAGGTGCCAGATCGGCATCAGGTTCTTCATCCAGAGCACGTCAAACGGAGGATTGCCCAGGTAGACGTCGGACTCGGCCGCGCAGGCGGCTGACTTGTCGGACGGCGCCGAAAAGTAGTCGCTCAGGGGCATGCCCGCATTGTTCCACCACGTCAGGATGAGCTGACTGAGACTGTCCACTGCGACCCGGACGAGGACACCGAACCAGTGCCATGGGGATCGGCTCATGAGCCACCCTCATCATGGCAATCCTGGTGCGCCAGCGGGATGCTCAGGGCGAATACCGCGCCGCCGTCCGGGTGGTTGGCCGCGCGGATATGGCCGCCGTGGAGGCGCGCGTTCTCCCAGGCGATCGCCAGGCCCAGGCCGCTGCCCTCGGAGCGGGCCCGCGCCGTGTCGGCCTTGTAAAAGCGGTCGAAGATGTACGGCATCGCGGCCGGGGGCAGCCCGGGGCCGTGGTCTCGCACTTCCAGGAGCAGTTGCCGGCCGCCCTCGTCTCCGGGTTCGATGCCGGCCGTCACGGTCACTGGAAGGCCGCCGTGGCGCAGGGCGTTGCCGACGAGGTTGGCGAGGATGACATCGAAACGGCGGCGGTCCAGCCGGGCGGTCAGCCCGGCGGGCACGTCCTGGCCCACGTCCGACCAGCCTCGCGCCCGCAGGCACTGGCTGACAGCGCGGGCGACATCCGTTTCATCGATCACGAGCCGCGCGGTCCCGGCGTCGAAGCGGGAGATCTCGATGAGGTCCTCGACCAGCCGGTTGAGGTTCTGTACTTCCTGCTGGACCAGGCGCGCGGCCGTCTCCGCGTCCCCGGTCAGTCCCGGATGCTCGTGAAGTACGTCGGCCACCGCCGTCATCGCGGTCAGCGGAGTCCGCAGTTCATGGGACACGTCTCCGGCGAACTGCCGGGCGCGTGCCTCCATCCGCTGCAGTTCCTCCACCTTCTCTTCCAGGGACGACGCCATGTCGTTGAACGACGTGACCAGCTGCGCGAGCTCGTCGCGGCCCCGCGGCTGGATCCGCACCGACAGGTCGCCTCCGGACATGCGCCGCGCGGCCTGGGCCAGCCGCCGGACCGGTTGCAGGACCGGGCGGGACGCGGCGAACGCGAGTCCGGTGATGACCGCCAAGAGCAGCAGGGCAGCGATCACGCTGAAGACGATGATGACCGGGGGCTTCGGCCCGCCATTGAGATGGCGGAGGCCGAAACCGCCAGGAATCCGATCATGGGTGTAGAGCAACTGATGAGCCCACGCGGGCGGGGCGACCAGGGCCTGCAGCGAAGGGAAGACAGGGAGCACCAGGTCGAAGACCCACTGGGACGCGAGCGCGCTCAGCAACGCCACCACGATGAACGCGACGATCAGGCGCATGCGCACGGGACGTTCCTCCTGTCCCCGGTCACACCGGCCCGAACCGGTAGCCGAACCCCCGGACCGTCTGGACATAGCGCGGCTGGGCGGTGTCCGCCTCGATCTTCGCCCGCAGCCGCTGCACACACGCGTCCACCAGCCGGGAGTCGCCCAGGTAATCATGTTCCCAGACCAGCTCCAGCAGCTGTTCCCGCGAGAACACCTGCCGCGGAGAACCCGACAGGACCAGGAGCAGCCTCAGTTCGGTCGGCGTCAGCGAGACGTCCGTCCCGGATCGGCGGACGATCAGGGAAGCGCGGTCGATCATGAGATCGCCGTACGTTTCCGCGGGTGATCCGGCCCGGGCGGTCCGCCGGATCACGGCCCGGATGCGGGCGTCGAGGACACGCGGTTCCACCGGCTTCACCACGTAGTCGTCGGCTCCGGCCTCCAGGCCCACGACGATGTCCAGGTCGTCGCCCCGCGCGGTCAGCATGATGACCGGGATGTCGCTGTCGCGCCTCAGCCGCCGGCAGACCTCGAAGCCGTCCAGTCCCGGGAGCATCACGTCAAGCACCATGACGTCCGCGGCGGCGCCGGGGAAGTCGTGCAGCGCCGCCTCGCCGGTCTCGGCGGCGCGCACCTCGTAGCCGAGACGACGCAAGGCCAGCTCCAGTCCTTGCCGGGCGGCCGGATCGTCCTCGACTAGCAGTACGGTAGCCATGACCTGCCATTATGTCGGTGCCGCCGCGCGCGGCGAGCGTGTGGTGTTCCTCTGCCTGCGACTTCACGGCAGGGGCGTCACGAACCGGTCCGGGGACTGTCACCAGCGGGTCACAACCAGGGTTCCCGCGGACGCTGTAACACGGTGGTGACCCGGGCCGGACCGGACCGTGAAGCCAGTGTCGCACCGTCGCGGGCATGCATCCAACGAACTTCCGGCCCGAACCCGGGCCGACCCGCCGGCGGGCCGGTCACCAGCGGCGCCCGGGGATCCTGGCGTTGTTCACCGCGCTCGTCTGCCTCGCTGGTCTCGCCATCGCGGTGCTGCATGATTCTCTCCCCGGGACGAGCATTCCGGAGGTCACGGCGACTCCGGCCCAGGAGCGGGTGGGCGCGGTCTCGTGGCCGGCCGACGGGACTTCGGCCGCCGACATCAGCGGCACCGGACTGGTGGAGGGCCCGGGCGCGACCCGGCCGGTGCCCATCGCCAGCGTCGCCAAGCTGATGACCGCCTACGTGATCCTGCGGGATCACCCCCTGGCCGCGGACGAGTCGGGCCCGGACATCACGATCGAGCCGTCGGAGGCATCCGGATACTCCTCGCAGGTCAGCGACGGCGACTCGGTGGTGGCCGTTGCTCCCGGGGAGGAAATCTCCGAGCGTCACGCCCTGGAGGCGCTGCTGCTGCCGTCGGCCGACAACCTGGCCTGGATACTCGCGCGGTGGGACGCCGGCAGCCAGGACGCGTTCGTGGCGAAAATGAACGCCGCCGCCCGCAGCCTGGGCATGACCAGCACCAGCTACACCGACGCGTCCGGACTGGACGCATCCACCGTCAGCACCGCCGGCGATCAGGTACGGCTAGGCGCGGCCGCCATGCGGGTGCCCGCGCTGGCCGCGATCACGGACATGCCCGACGCCGTCGTTCCCGTGGCCGGGACG
>WRBL01000449.1 GCA_009784565.1 Streptosporangiales bacterium
GGTCGGCAGCGGGGGGTCGGACGTCAGTGAGCCAGCGCGGCTTTTGCGGCGACGATGACCAGGCCGAGCAGCAGGTTGGCGATGCCCTCGCCGACGGCGAACCGGGGGGACGCGCCCGCCCGGACGGCGCCGAGGGTCGCCCAGGCGACCTGCTGGGCGATCGCGACGCCGAGCGCCAGCCAGGCGGTGCCCGGCAGGCCGAGGCCGAGGAGCGGGCTGATCGCCACGGCCACCGCGGGCAGCACCGCGGCCTCCACGATGGACCACTCGTGCCGGGCCACCCGCCGCGCCTCCCCGCGGTCGATCGGCCGGCCGAGGATGCGCTCGCCCGCAAGGTGCGCGTACACGTGTGCCACCCAGAAGACCAGTCCGGTGACCAGCAGCAGCACGACCAGCTGGAGCCGCGGGAAGTCCCCGACCGAACCGGCGGTGGCCACGACGGACGCCGCGAGCAGCGACCCGTAGACCGCGCCCGCGTAGTCCGTCCGGCCGGGGTGCGTCCCCTCATTGCCTCCGGGCTGCCTCCCGGGAACCGGCGAACTCGTCATCGCCCCACCATAAAGTCACCAACCGGACACGCCGGTGAGCGCCGCGAGCCCGGTCGGCGACGCCCCGGACCTGGCGCAGGGGAGGCATCACGGCGGCCCCCGCGGTCCGCCCGGACCGGTGCGCGTCCGGCTCGGCCGACGGGGGCCGGGGCGTGTGCGGCCAGGGTCCCGGTGGCGGGGGCCGGAGTCCGGTCGAGGGCGAGGCTGCTCCGCCGGGCCGGCCCGTCCACGACGGGCTGCCGCGCCACCGGTGCCCGGTCCGCCTCAACTGCCCGTTCCCCAGGCCGGGTCGAGGAGAGCCGGAGCCTGGATCGGCGGCCCCGGGCGGCGCATGATGGGAAGCGCACGTCCCGTCAGAAGCGAGGTGCGGCGTCGCGATGAAGCGCAGGAACACAGTCCTGTTGGCGGGCCTGGCCTCCGTGGGCGGCGCCGTCGGCGCGGGCCTGGCGCACCACCTCCGCCCGGAGCGCAGGGAACGCCTCTACGTCACGGTCTTCTGCGAGCCCGGCTACCTGGGCCGCAACAAGCGGCTGACCTGGAACGGCGGCGGGCACGAGCTCGTCCCGCTCACCCGGCTGCAACTGCCGCGCGTCGGCTCGATCCGGCTGGAGCGCCTGGTGTACCGCTTCCGGCCCGCGGTACGGCTGCCGAGCATGTACTTCCTGCGGCATGCCGTCGCCGGCCGCCTGGGCCGCACGGACCCCGAGGACGCCGTCATCGCCGGCGCCGTCGCCATGAACCAGCTTGCCGGCATGTTCTCCGCCGGCGAGTGGGAACGGGTCCCCGCCGACGAGGCGCGGTCGGGAGTACGGCTCTGGGCCGTACGTCCCGGCTCTGCGCCGCCCGTGCCCGGCGAGGGAGAACCTTCCGGCAAGTCCGGTTCAGGCGCCGCGACTTCGGGTGAGGCGGCTGCCGGTGAGTCTTCGGGTGAGGCGGCTGCCGGCGAGGCGGCCGCTCCCGGCGCCCGGCCCTGGCACGACGTGCTGGCCGACACCCCCGACCTCGGCGCCTGGAGCACCCGCACCCGCTACCTCGAACTCGGCCACCACGACGGCAGAGGTTCCCGGGGCTGACCGCCCGTGGCGGACCGGCCACCCCGCCCGTAGCCGCGGCGCCGCCGCGCGCTCACCGGGCCAGCCGCGGCAGGAGCGCGGAGGCCGCGGTGATGCCGAGGGCCGCCGCGACCACCAGCACCAGGTAGTCCATCCCCAGGTGGGCGTGGGTTCCCAGGAGGAGACCGCGCAGGGCGTCGACCTGGTAGCTGAGGGGGTTGACCTTGCTGATGGCCTGCAGCCAGCCGGGCATCACGGCGACGGGGTACAGGGCGTTGGACGCGAAGAAGAGCGGCATGGTGATGGCCTGGCCGATGCCCATCAGGCGGTCGCGGGTCAGGACGATCCCGGCGATCGACATCGACAGGCAGGAGAAGAAGGCGGAGCCCAGGATCACGGCCGCGGCGACCCCGAGCAGGCGCAGCGGGTTCCAGGTCAGGGCCACGCCCAGCACGGCGGCGATGGCGATCACCACCACGGCCTGGATCAGCGCCTTGACCCCGGCCGCGAACGCCTTCCCGGTGATCAGCGCGCTCCGCGGGGTGGGGGTGACGAGCAGCTTGGTGAGGATCCCGGCGTCGCGCTCCCAGATGATCATGATGCCGTAGAAGATGGCGATGAACATCGCGGACTGGGCGATGATGCCCGGCGCCAGGTAGTCGATGTACGGGATGCCGCCGGTCGGGATGGCCCGGATGCGCGTGAAGGTCTCGCCGAAGATCAGCAGCCACAGGGCGGGCTGCACCGCGCGGGTGTACAGCTCGGTGCGGTCGTGGCGCAGCTTCTGCAGTTCGACCGCGCACATCGCGCCCACTCTGGCGGCGAGGACACGCCAGCCCCTTCGGGCGGGCGGCGCCGTCAGGAGCAGGCCGTACCGCTCCACCGAGGTGTGCGCGGACGTGCCGTCAGCCGACACGGGACGCTGTGCGGCGGGTGCTGCGGACATCGCGGAATTCTCCTCCCTGGTCGTCCAGGCCGCTGCCGGCGACGTCCCGGAAGACGTCCTCCAGCGTGGTCGCCGCGTCGGACCCGCCGGGCTCGCGGCGACGGCGTTCGCGCAGGTCGTCCCGCAGTTCCTGCGGCGTGCCCAGGGCGTGGATGCGGCCCCGGTGCATCAGCGCGACCCGGTCGCAGTACTGATCGGCCTCGTCCATGTAGTGCGTGGTCACCAGGACGGTCATGCCGGTCGCGGACCGCACCGCGTTGATGTGCTCCCACACGCTGGTGCGCGCGATGGGGTCCAGGCCGATCGTCGGCTCGTCTAGGATCAGCAGGCGGGGCGCGCTGACCAGTGCCTGCGCGAGTTCGAGGCGCCGCACCATGCCGCCCGAGTACGTCTTCCCCAGCCGGTCCGCGGCGTCGGTGAGTCCGACCGCGTCCAGTGCCTGCGCGACCCGTTCGGCACGCTCGCGCCGCGAGACGTCGAAGACGCGGGCGAACAGCGCGACGTTCTCGCGCCCGGTGAGCCCCGCGTCGGCGGAGAGCTGCTGGGGGACGTAACCGAGCAGGCGGCGCACCGCCATGCGTTCCCTGGCCACGTCGTGGCCGAAGACCCGCA
>WRBL01000450.1 GCA_009784565.1 Streptosporangiales bacterium
CCCGGTCGCCGACCAGATCAGCTGCGCCGGCGCGGCCCGCGGGCCCAGCGACGGCTCCAGGTCCAGCCGGTAGATCAGCACCAGCCCGATGCCGTTGAGCAGCACCGCGATCGGCAGCAGCAGCGGGTCGGCGTACGCGGCGCAGGTCCGCACCGCGAGATGGGCCAGCAGGGCCAGGCCCGCCAGCCCGGCGCCGTAGCCGAGCGTGCCGGGCGGCACCGCGCCGTTCCTGGCCAGCCCGACCTCGGCGTACCCGTACATGGAGACCAGCACGGCGGCGACGATCAGCGACAGCTCGACCCCGCGACGGCGGGACCGCTGCGGGGCCGGCGGGGGAGGAGCGGTGGGCGCGGTCGCCGACGGGGCGCTCATGGGCGGCCACGGTAGCAACCGGTGACCCATATGTCCGTTAGGTGCGGCATGCGGCCCCGGGCTGTCCCTCCGGTGGGCGCCGGTACGGACGTAGGGTGACCGGTGTGATGGTTCCCGACGAACTCGCCGACCTGCCGTACGCGGACCTGCTGCGGCCCCACACCGGCCCGTTGACCGTCGAAGGCGACTACGACACGGTCCACTTCGACGGCCTCACGTACCAGGACGGCGAAGCGGCCAACGGCTCGCGCTTCCTGGAGTCCGCCGTCACCGACTGCCTGTTCGCCGACACCAACCTGCGGCGCACCCGCTTCAACGACGTCTGGGCCTCCGGGACCCGGTTCACCGGCGTCTCCCTCGCCGAGACCGACTGGCTCGACTCCTCGCTCACCGGCTGCTCGCTGGCCGGCGTGGAGTTCTTCGGGGCCGTCCTGCGCCGCGTGGTGCTGCGCCGCTGCAAGCTCGACTCGGTCAACCTGCGTGGCGCCGCCCTGCACGACGTGGTCTTCGAGGACTGCGTGCTGCGCGACGTGGACTTCGGCGAGGCGAAGCTGGCCGGGGTGACCTTCCCCGGCAGCCGGCTGGAACGCGCCCGGTTCGGCCGGGCCACCCTCGCCAAGGCCGACCTGCGCGGCGCCGTGGCCATCGACCTCGCGGACGGCTACGACAGCCTGCGCGGCGCGGTCATCAGCTCCAGCCAACTGCTGGACCTGGCGCCCGCGCTGGCCGCCACGCTCGGCATCACCGTCGCGGACCGTTGAACCGGCCGCCCGGCCGCCCGTCGGACCGGCCGCAGGAACAACCCCGGAACCGGTGCGCGTTCCCGCACCAGGGCACGGATGCGCGTTCCCGCACCACGGCGCGGGTGCGCACTCCCGCGCCGCTTCACAACCCCACCCTCCTCAGGAGAACCCCGTGAGCACTGTGTACGACATCCCGCTGCGCACCCTGGACGGCGCCGCCACCTCGCTCGCCGACCACCGCGGCAAGGCCGTCCTGGTGGTGAACGTCGCGTCCAAGTGCGGCCTGACGCCGCAGTACGAGGGCCTGGAGCGGCTGCAGAAGCGGTACGCCGACCGCGGCTTCACCGTCCTCGGCGTGCCCTGCAACCAGTTCGGCGGCCAGGAGCCCGGCACCGCGGAGGAGATCCAGACCTTCTGCTCCACCACCTACGGCGTCAGCTTCCCGATGCTGGAGAAGATCGAGGTCAACGGCGCCGGCCGGCACCCGCTGTACGACGTGCTGACGCAGGTCCCGGACGCGTCGGGCGAGGCCGGCGACATCACCTGGAACTTCGAGAAGTTCCTCGTCGGCCCCGGCGGCGAGGTCGTCGGGCGGTTCCGCCCGCGCACCGAGCCGGAGGCGGCGGAGGTCACCGAGGCGATCGAGGCACAGCTGGAGAACTGACCGCCGCAGGGCACTCCGGGGCACGTGTGACCCCGTGTGACCAGCGGTTCGTCCCCTCCCGGGGTGCCCTAGATGCGCGAACGCGCCATGGCAGAATCCGGCCCGTCGGTGGACATTGTCCGGATCACCCCCTTCCTGGAACGCTCTCAGTACCGCCTCGACGAGGAAGGGACAGTGGCAGTGCAGGAGATCGAGTTCCGTAGCGGACACCTGTGTGTCGACACGGACCCTGCCCTGTGCGTTCCTTGCCAGGAGCGGTTGGATCGGCAACTCGCCTTGCTTCCCCGGGTATACGGCGAGTTGGAGGTTGCGCTCGTACCGGCGCCGGACTCCGGCGACCGATGGACCGGCACTGCCCGGCCCGGCATCCCCCTGAACGGGCCGGCTGTCGAGGCGCGCGCCGCAATTCGAGGCACTCTCGCCTCCTGGGCCGATCTGATAGTCGAGGGCCGCACCGTCCGTCTCCCCCTACGGACGGTGCCGGCCCTCGCAGCCTTCCTCCGGCGCCACCTCGGCTGGCTGGCCGTTCACCCGGCCGCGGACGAGGCGGCGACGGAGATCGACGCACTCACGCAGCGGTCGCTCGTGATCGCCCGCTCCCTGCCGGAGAACCTGGCCGCGGGCGGGCGCGACGCCGCCTGAGCGGCCGCTACCCCCTTCCCCCCTTCCGCTCCCTTCCCCCCACCCCTCTCCCGCTGTCCGCGCGCCTGGTCGCCCCCTCGCTGCTCCTCCGACCGGCTCGCCTCACTCGTGCCCCGGCATCCGTCGCCGTACGTTCCGACGTGTGCGGGCGAACTCCCCCCACAGGAAAAAGCTGTACGGCCCGCGATGATTCGCGGGCCGTACAGCTGACGAGGAAACTGCCGGACTACGGGATCCAGTTGGCCGGAGCGGCGTTGGGGATCCAGTTGTCCGGAGACGCGTCATCGGCCGAGGTCTGCGGCGCGTTCGGAATCCAGTTCGCCGGCTCGGCGTTGGGGATCCAGTTGTCCGGCTCGGCGTTCGGAATCCAGTTGTCCGGGGTGGGGTCTGCGGCTGTGGCGGCCGGCGCGGCCGGCTCGCTTTCGGCGATCGCGGCGACGGCGCCGATCGTCGACAGGCCGAGGACCAAGGCTGCAACCGCAGCTATCTCAATCTTGCGCCGGGAACGCGACATTGTGGTCCTTCGGATCGGAGACTCGGGGGGGCCTCGTGCGGGGTCGTACTCGGATCAAGGATGGCAAAGACCCATAGCTGACGGCCATGTTCCGCTTGTGCGTAAATACGCAATGGCGGGAATGCGCAACTCAGACCAACCCGTGGGTCACCGCAAGGACCCC
>WRBL01000451.1 GCA_009784565.1 Streptosporangiales bacterium
CTTCGGCCCCATCAGCCCGGAGGTGAACCCGGCGATTCCCTGCGGGGCGATGACCAGGCCGGTGGCCAGCGGCGAGTAGTGCAGGGCCTGCTGGAGGTAGAGCGAGAGCGCCAGCATCTCGCCGCCGTTCCACAGGCCGAGCATGACCGCTATCACCGCTCCGTCACGCGGGCCTGGCCGCAGGAGCAGGCCCGGCGGGATCAGCGGCTCGGGATGGCGGGTCTCCACCACGACGAACCCCGCGCCGGCCACGATCGCGGCCCCGAAGGCGCCGAGGACGACCGGGGACGTCCAGCCGAGTACCCCGGCTTGCGAAATCCCGAAGACGGCCAGCGACACCGCCGCGGTGATGCCGATCGCGCCGCGGATGTCCAGGCGCCCGGCCACGCCGCCGCCCGTCGCCCCCGGCCGGTCGGACCGGATGAGGCGGGGAGCCAGCGCCATCGCCACGAGGCCGACGGGCACGTTCACCAGGAACACCGAGCGCCAGTCCGTCCATTCGATCAGCACGCCGCCGAGCACCTGGCCCGACACGAATCCCACCGAGGAGATCGAGCCGTACAGCCCGATCGCCCGGGTGCGCCGCGGGCCTTCGGGGAAGCTGGTCGTGATCAGGGACAGCGACGCGGGAGCGACCACGGCCGCGCCCGCGCCCTGGATCACGCGGGACACGATGAGCAGCACCGGGTCCTGGGCCAGGCCCCCGGCCAGCGACGCCACGGAGAAGACCGCCAGCCCGGCGATGAACATCCGGCGCCGCCCGAACAGGTCAGCGGCGCGGCCGCCCAGGATGAGCAGTCCGCCGAATGCGATCGCGTAACCCGTGACGACCCATTGCGCGAGCGTAGTCGTTACAGCGAGTTCACTCTCGATTGACGGCAAGGCAACATTCACGATGCTGAAATCAAGAACGACCATGAAGGCGGCCACGAGGATAAGCGCCAGCCGCATTCCCGGGCGGGCCCCGCCGGAACTTGTCCGTGAGTTGGACTTGCGAATGCGTGGGGTAGGGGAAAAAGATAGGCGAGGGGCGGATGCGCGTTCGGCGTGCATGACACCAATCACATACGTTACGGGTAGTTTCGAAATTCCATAGGGTATAACGACGCGATGGCATGCAATATGCCCGCTTCGCAGGCTTTTGTGCGAAAAGCGGGAATCGACAGCGCCTGTCATTGCGATATATCTTGACTCAGGAGGTAATCATGAGTGAGTTCGACCAGCGCGGGACGGGGCGCTGGGCCAAGGCCCGCGCCCGGGGCGGCAACGCCGGGCGGAAGGCTTCTGACGCCATTGCGGGCCTGCGAGACAGCGACTCAGCCAAGAAGGCGGCGAGCAAAGTGAATGATCTGCGCCAGGGGGACACCGCCAAGAAGGCGGCGGCCAAGGTCAGCGAGTTGAAGGAGCACCCGGCCACCAAGAAGGCCGCGGCGAAGCTCAACGACATCCGGAGCGGGGACAACGCGGTGAAGGCCGCGTCCAAGGTGAACGAATTGCGGCAGCACCCGACCACCAAGAAGGCGGCCGCGAAGCTCAGCGAGCTCAAGAACCACCCCACTACGCAGAAGGCGGCGGCCAAGGCCGGCGAGCTGCGCGAGCACCCGACCACCAAGAAGGCGGCCGCGAAGCTCAGCGAGCTGAAGGAGCACCCGGCCACCAAGAAGGCGGCCGCCAAGGCCAACGGCATCCGGCAGGGCGAGCGGGCGCAGAAGGCGCTGGGCGCCCTGCAGGGGCTGCGGCAGCGGGAGCCGGTCCGCAAGGCCGAGGAAAGCGCGCGGCGCGCGGCGCAGGAACTGCGCAACGGCAGCAGCTCCGCCAACGGGTCCGCGGCGAGCATCGGCACCGGAAACGCCCCGGGCTCGACGACGGTCGCGGACAACGCGACCATCCCGAGCGCCGACGGCTCCGGCCCGGCCGAGTCCTGATCACGGGAACCGGAACACGTAAGCACAATCGCCGGGCGCGCCTCCTGCGAGGAAGGCGCGCCCGGCGTCGTTATGCGGGGAGGCGCTAGGCCGGGGGCGTGTCCTGGAGGCTGGCCTCCAGCGCCGACCCGGTCTTGACGGTGAGCTGGCCGTTCTGCATCTTGCCGAGCCGCTGGGCCTGGCGCGCGACGGTGCTGTCGTGGGTGACCATGACCATGGTGAGGCCCTGGTCCTTCCAGAGCGTGCGCAGCAGGCCGATGATCTCGTCCCGGGTGTCCTCATCGAGGTTGCCGGTCGGCTCGTCGGCCAGGAGCACCTTGGGCTCCTTGACCAGCGCGCGGGCGATGGCCACCCGCTGCTGCTGGCCGCCGGACAGCTCCGAGGGCAGGTGACGCCCCCGGTCGGCCAGGCCGACCGAGTCCAGTGCCTCCTTCGCCCGCGACCGGCGGGACGCGCCCTTGACCCCCAGCGGGACGAGCGCGGTCTCCACGTTCTCCTGAGCCGACAGCGTCGGGAGCAGGTTGAACGTCTGGAAGACGAAACCGATCGACGCGGCCCGCACCTTCGTCATCTCGGTCTCGCGGAGCCGGGACAGGTCGTGCCCGGCCAGTTCGACCGACCCGGCCGTCGGCCGGTCCAGTCCGCCGAGGATCTGCAGCAGCGTGGACTTGCCGTGCCCGGTCGGCCCCTGGATGGACAGCCACTCGCCGTCCGCGATCTCCGCGTCGACGCCGGCCAGCGCCTGCACGGTGCCGCGGCCCTTGGAGTAGGTCTTGGTAACGCCGGTGAGCTTGTACATGACGTTCTCTCCCTCAGCCGATCTTGGACAGGGCCGCCGCCGGGCGCAGTCGCGCCGCCCGCCATCCGCCGAAACCGCCGGCGATCAGGCCGCCGAGGATGGCCAGGGCCACCGCTACCGCTATCGCTTCGGCCGTGACCGGCGCGGACAGGTGTGTGGTCACCGTCGACGCGGCGTGCGACGCGGCATGCTGGTAGCCGAAGCGGCCGCCGGGGCCTCCCCCGAAACCGCCGCCCGGAGCACCACCGGACGCTCCGGCACCACCGCCGCCGAAACCGCCGCCGCCAGCGCCCCCGGCACCGCCGAAGCCCCCGCCGCCGCTGAAACCCCCGCCGCCGAAGCCGCCGCCGAACTGCCGGGCGCCGC
>WRBL01000452.1 GCA_009784565.1 Streptosporangiales bacterium
CCAGCACCGCGCCGGCCGCCACCCCCGGTGCGATCATCGGCAGCGTCACCCGGCGGAACGCGGTGAACCGCGAGGCGCCGAGGGTGGCCGCGGCCTCCTCGTAGCGGGTGTCCGCGGCCCGCAACGTGCCCTCGACGCTGATCACCAGGAACGGCATCGCCACGAACGCCTCGGCGACCACCACCCCGGCCGTGGTGAACGGCAGCGTGATGCCGAACGCGGAGTCCAGCCAGCGCCCCACCACCCCGTTGCGGCCCAGCGCCAGCAGCAGCGCCACACCGCCGACCACCGGCGGCAGCACGAGCGGCAGCGTCACCAGCGCCCGCACGAGCCGGCGCCCCGGGAAGGAGGTGCGGGCCAGCAGCCAGGCCATCGGCACGCCCAGCACCAGCGAGACGGCCGTCGCACAGGTGGCGGTCTCCAGCGAGAGCCGCAGCGCCTGCCACACCGCCGGGCTCGACAGCTGGTGCGGCAGGCCCCGCCACGGCGCCCTGATCAGCAGCGCCAGCAGCGGCAGCAGCAGGAAGACCAGGCCCACCAGGGCCGGCAGCAGCAGCGGCAGCGGCACCCCGCCGCCCCCGCGGCGCAGGCCCCGGCCGATCGGCCCCCGTCCGGGGCCGCGCCGTTCGCCCGCGCCGCGGCGGGTCGCCGTCGAACTCATCGCTGGACCACGGTTCCTGGGGTCACGGCTTGAGGAAGCCGGCCTCGCCCAGCACCTTCTGGCCCTCGGCGGACTGCACCAGTGCGATGAACGCCGTCGCCGCCGCCGAGTTGGGGGCGTTCTTCAGTGCCACGATCGGATACGAGTTGATCGCCTCGGCCGACTCCGGGAAGTCCACACCGGCCACCTTGCCGCCCGCGGCCTTCACATCGGTGCGGTACACCACCGAGGCGTCCACCTCCTTCAACTCCACCTTCGTCAGAGCCGACTTGACGTCCTGCTCGTACGAGACCGGGGTGAGCTTCAGGCTGCTGGCGGTCAGCGCCGTCTGGGCGGCCGCGCCGCACGGCACCGTCTTCGCGCACAGCGCGACCTTCAGACCGGACTTCGTCAGGTCCTTCAGCGTGGCGATGTGGTCCGGGTTGCCCGGCAGGGTCGCGATCTCCAGCTGGTTGCGCACGAAGGTGGTCGGCGTCCCGCTGCCGTCACCGGCGTCGGTGACGATCTTCATCGTCTTCGGGCTCGCCGCCGCGAACACGTCCGCGGGCGCTCCGCCGGTGATGCTGGCCGCCAGGGTGTCGCTGCCGCCGAAGTTGAACACCACCTTGGTGCCCGGGTACGCCTTCTGGAAGTCCTCGCCGAGGGTGGTGAAGCTCTCCTTCAGCGAGGCGGCGGCGAACACCGTGACGGTGCCGGAGAGCTTCGCGGGCGCCGAGGACGCGCCGGCGCTCGAACTGCCCGACGGCTTGCCGGAGTCCGACGCCTGCGAGGAGCCGGAGGACGAGGAGGAGCAGGCGCTCAGGGCGAGCAGGGCGGCGGCTCCGGCCGCCGCGGTCCCGGTCAGGCGGCGCATCGCGGTACGGGTTGTCACTGGACGTCTCCCTCTCTGCCGCGCACGCGTGCGCGGATCCACGGCCGGGTCCGTCCCCGGACCCGGCCCGGTCACGGCGTCTCCACGACCACGTTGGTGGACTTGATCACCGCGACCGCCGGAACCCCCGGCTCCAGAGCCAGCTCCTCCGCCGACTCGCGGCTGATCATCGACACCACCCGGAACGGTCCCGCCTGGATCTCCACCTGCGCCGAGACGTCGCCGAGGATCACCTCGGTGACGATCCCGGCGAAGCGGTTGCGGGCCGACGACCCGGTGCGGGCCTTCTCCTCGCGCCCCAGTTCGCGCGCGAACGCGGCGAGCGCGGGGCCGGGGATGATGCGCCGGTCCTGCTCGTCGCGCTCGGCGGGCAGCCGGCCGCTGTCGACCCACCGCCGCAGGGTGTCGGCGCTGACCCCCATGAGTGCGGCGGCCTCACCGATCCGGTACGTGTGCATGTGCCGATGATAGTGCCGCATCTGCGAGGCGGAAGTCATCTGTCACATCGCATAGACCGCACGATCCGGCGGTACCGGCTCGCTCGTGCGAACCTACGAGCTGCGCAGCGAGGCGCGGCTGACCGGGGCCGGACGGGGCAGCAGCACGCCGTCCACGGTGAGGTCCACCCGCTCGTTGTAGAAGCACATCAGCCCGGTGATCGGCTGCAGCTGCCGGGTGGGGAAGTCGTAGGCCCAGGCGATGTCCCGGTGGACGCCCGCGGCGGTGTGCGCGGACCAGTAACCGCTGGTCGTGCCCTTGTACGGGCAGGCCGTCTCGGTGTCGGACGGCTGCATCCTGGTCAGGTCCACATGGACGCGGTCCAGGTAGTAGCGGGTGGGCAGCCCGGTCTCGAAGACCGTGACGCACGTCGGCGCGTCCGCCAGCAGCGTGCCGTCCACCTCCACCCGCACCCGGCTGCCCGAGCGCAGCGCGTCGACCCGGGTGTAGGGGTTGCGCGGGTGGACGAAGACCTGCTCGTCCTCCTCGAACCAGGCGTCGACCGCGTTCCACTCGAAGCGGACGGTGCCCGGCAGGCCCTCGGCGGCGCCGTCCTGCCACACCCACGCGGCGGACCGCCGCAGCGTCTCCCCGGCCCGCAGCGCATGCCGCCGCACCGGCCCGGGCGCCCAGTCCTCCGAGCGGCCCTCGTCCTCCAGCTCCGCGTCGATCAGGTCGTCGACCGGGACGCTGTACTGCGGGTAGCCCGGCCACTCCCAGACATAGCGGGCCCGGCGGGTGTCCAGCACCGGGCGTCCGTCGAGGTAGGCGCGGATGCGGCGGGGGACCGGCTCGGTGTGCCCCGCCGGGACGATGAACCCCGGGTAGTTCTGCGCGGGGTCGGTCCTTACAGGTGCGGCCATGGTCGGGCGAACCTTCCTGTGCGGCCCTTCGGGAAGCCTCGCGGCAAGGATCGCAGAGGCCGGCCGGGGCGGCACCCGGGCTCGGCCGTCCGGGGATCGGGCCCGGTACGGCGGGGCTCTCCGGCCCCCCG
>WRBL01000453.1 GCA_009784565.1 Streptosporangiales bacterium
TATTCAGAACGGGCCGCTGCTTCGCGTGGCGCCACCCCCGCTGCGCCTTCCGCGCTGTCCGCCTTGTCCCCGGGCGGGGCGGTCCATACCCACTTGCGGTAGGACCAGAAGCGGAACAGCGTGCCGAGCACAATGCCGAGGAACAGCGCGATGTTCGAGGCGATGGTGTCGGACCGGCCCAGCGTGTAGTTCGCGAACCCGATGCAGGCCAGCTGGATCGCCAGGCCGACCCCGTTGAGCACGACGAACAGTGCGCCCTCGCGGACCGTGCTGTCGCCCCGCTCGCGGTGCCTGAACGTCCAGAACCGGCTGCCGAGGTAGGTCACCACCATGCCGGCCAGGGTGGCGAGCGTGTTCGCCTTCAGCCAGCCGTGCAGCGGTGACTGCAGCAGGTTGGTGCCGCCGTCGGGGACGACGAACCCGATCCCGCCGACGATCAGGATCCGCGCTCCCCCGCCGGTCAGCTCCCGGAGCCGCCGGCCCAAGCCCCGTACCCAGTCCACGTCCACCATTGCGAGGTTACCGCCACTGACCACCAACGGCCTGTTCGCGGTTGATTACGTTTCAGCCCAGAATTGACCGTAAGCATTCACCCCGGCAACGCAGCGTGCGCGGAATCGGCCAGGCGCCGCCGACGCGGCGCCTGGCCCGGGACTGAGTGAAGGATTTTCCGCTCATCAGCGGAAAATCCTTCACTTTAGGTGATCGACACGGTAGCGGAGCGTGACATTCCGGGCGAAACGGGCGCTGCCGTGCGTCCGGCGCGACCCGGTGACCGCCTGTCCGGTCACGGAAAGTACACGGGCTGAATGTGTACCCAAGGACAGGAACTTATGGCGGGAACCGGGTGATCCCGGGCCGCCTCGCCGCCGGGCGGCCCCGCACGGCGCTGATTAGCATGTCAATTCCGCTCAGCAAGTCGATAATGCTCACCCTGGCTATGCCAGAGTTGACTTCTTAAACGGAATTGACATGTTAACCAGCGCTTGGATTCCTGGAACCGGCCGCCGGGGCTCGCCTCAGACCGGTAAGGACGCGTCGCGAGATAGCACGCGGGTTCGGCTCAGGCGCCCGCTGGCGCGGCATGCGGGCCGGTGAGCTGCGGGGGCTTATCCTGGCCGGCGGCGCTAAGGCGGCGAGGGCCCCCGGTCGCGCCGCTGGCCGGGCGGCTGAGCATGGCGTCACGGGCAAGAACGCAAGACTGCGCGTTCATGGACCTGCAAGCCCCCCAAGTTCCCGGTATTGGGGCTAGCCGAGCAGGCGGATGCCGTCGTTGGGGTCGTCGGGGTCGTTCATGCCGTTGGACGGACGCGGGTCGCGCTCGCCAAGCGGGTCGCGCGGCGGCTCGTCGCCGAATCCCTGGCTGAACGGCGGGCTGGCCGACATCGGGACCGAAGGGCGCTGCGCGTCCTCCCCCCTGGAGCCGGGGAACCGGTCCTCCCCGGGGTCGATGTACCTGCTCGGGCCGGTCCCGGTTCCCATGGGCCGCTGCTGCGGCGGGGCGGGCTCTGGCACGCCGAAGGAGCCCGATGCCCCCGAAGCGTGCGACAGCTCCGGCGGCATCGCGGGCGCGCCGCCGTTAGCCGGGCCGCCGCCGTTAGCCGGGCCGCCTGCGCTGCCGAGGCCACCAGGGGCCGGCCCGGTGAGCGGGTCGTAACCGGGGTCGCTGACGGGCGGGTTGAGTCGTCCGGTTAGCCCCGGGCGGCCGGGCATCATCGGCGACGCGCCCTCGTCGCCCAGCGGGGCGGCGGGGCCTGCCGCGACCGTTTCCGGCGACGGCGGGGCGAGCGACGCGAGGTCGGCGGCGCCGTTGCCGCCCGCGCCCTCGGACTCAGCCGTGGCCGGGGCATCGCCGGCCTCCGCGAGGCTGACCGCCCTGCTGACCGCCTGGTTGACCTCTTCCTCAAGCGACATCCGCGCGGACTCCGCCGCGACGAGGCCCTGCACGCCGTCCAGGATGTCGGTCAGCCGCCGCACGGTCTCCGCGTGCCTGGTGCTGAGCAGGTTGAGCCTGCGCTCGGCGCCGTCGTGGATCGCCGTGGCGCGGGCGGTGGCCTCGTCAAGGACCCGCTTGGCCTGGGACTTGGCCTGGCCCAGCGCCTGGTCCGCCTTCTTGCGCGTGTCATCGGTCAACTGGTCGGCCTCGGCACGCGCGGTGGTGCGCGTCTTCTCGGCCTCGTCCCTGGAGGCGGTGATGGTCCGCTCCGCCTGCTCCTGGGCCGCCGTCAGCATCCGCTCGGCCTGGTCCCTGGCATCGGCGCGAACCCGGTCTGAGTCCTGCTTCGCCTCCGCCCGCTGGGCCGCAATCTCGTCGTCAGCCTTGTTCCGCTGGGCATTCGCCTCGTCGTCGGCCAGCTTGAGGATCTGCGCGATCCGCTCGCTGACCTCCTCGTGCGCGGGCCGGCCGGCGAGGGCCTGCTGGCGCACGGCGGAAAGCTCGCGGCGCAGATGCTCGGACTCGTCGAGCGCCCGCGCCAGCCGCTGCTCTAGGTCCCTGATCTCGTTGTTCCGGCGTGAAACGAAGTCGTCAACCTGGCGGCGGCTGTAGCCGCGCATCTGCATCTCAAACTCTTCGTGCAGCAGGTTCGGCAGGAGGTCACTGTTTTCATTCATGGCATCACGAGAATCTTGAGTCCTGTGAGTTCTACGGGGACGTTGTCCGGAGTCTAGTCGTCGTGGCTGGTCCTGGTAGTGGGCTCACCCAGGTAGCGGGCGCCGGTAGCAGTTACGAAGCCGACTCTTCTCCCGTGAGACCGCCGTCCGCAACCGAAACGGCCGAGTGTCCTGTTATATCCCGACTTTCTCCGGTGCCGGGGGGCAACTCATCAGCAGAGTGTTAACAGTACACCCGCAGGCAGGGTTCAGCCGAGCGCCGCGATCGACAGAAGTCCTGCTCAGAGGCATAGCGCTGCGGCGATCCATGACGTAAGCTGTAGTCACTTAGTTACCCTAAGATATACA
>WRBL01000454.1 GCA_009784565.1 Streptosporangiales bacterium
GGGCATGGGACAGGGCATGACTATGGGGACTGGCAGCGGGAGGGACACGGCGGACCTGGTGGTGACCGGGGCGGCGCTGGTGGCGACCTGCGACGAGCTTCGGCGGGAACTGCCCGGCGGCTGGGTGACGATCACCGGCGGCGTCATCAGCGGGATCGGGTCCGCGTCCGATCCGGTGCCCGCGGCGGCCGACACGCTCGACGCGAGCGGGTGCCTGGTCACGCCCGGCCTGGTGAACACCCACCATCACCTGTTCCAGAATCTGACCCGCTCCTACGCGCCCGCCCTCAACGGCACGCTGTTCGAGTGGCTGACCACCCTGTACCCGCTGTGGGCGGGACTGGACGAGGAGTCGGCGTACCTGTCGGCCTGGATCGGCCTGGCCGAACTGGCCCTCGGCGGCTGCACGACCACGGCCGATCACCTGTACGTCGCGCCGCGCGGCGCCGGGGACGTATGGTCGGCGGAGATCGCCGCCGCCCGGGAGGTGGGGCTGCGGTTCCACCCGACCCGCGGGTCGATGACCCTGTCACGGAAGGACGGAGGGCTGCCGCCGGACTCGGTCGTCCAGGACGACGACGAGGTTCTCGCCGACAGCGAGCGGCTGGTGAAAGCCCATCACGACCCGTCGCCCGGTTCGATGCTCCGGGTCGCGCTGGCGCCCTGTTCCCCGTTCGCCGTGTCGCAGGCCCTGATGCGGCGGACCGCCGAGCTGGCCGAGACCCTGGACGTCCGTCTCCACACCCACCTGGCCGAGGACCCGGACGAGGACCGGTTCTGCCTGGACCGGTTCGGCCGCCGTCCGGTCGACCAGTTCGCCGAGGTGGGCTGGATGACCGGCCGGTCCTGGGTCGCGCACTGCGTCTACCCGAACGGCCCGGAGGTGACCCGGCTGGGCCAGGCCGGGGTCGGCGTCGCGCACTGCCCGAGCTCGAACATGCTGCTGGCGGGCGGAGGCTTCTCTCCCGTCCGGGACCTGCGGGCCGCGGGCTCCCCGGTAGGCCTGGGCTGCGACGGCTCCTCGTCGGCCGACAGCGCGTCGCTGTGGACCGAGGCGCGGGCCGCGCTGCTGCTCGGACGCCAGCGGCGCGGCCCGGGCGGGATGTCGGCGCGCGCGGTCCTGGAGATGGCGACCCGCGGCGGCGCCGCGTGCCTGGGCCGGTCCGGGGAGATCGGGGAGCTGGGGGTGGGCGCGGCCGGCGACCTGGTGTGCTGGCCGACGTACGGAATCCGGTTCGCCGGGGCGCTGACCGACCTGGTGGAGGCCTGGCTGCGCTGCGGGCCGCTGAGTTCGTGGCACACGGTGGTCGCGGGCCGCCCGCTGGTCCGCGACGGCGCCCTCACGGTTCCCGGCGTCGCCGGCCGGCTGCGGGCCCACGCGGCCGCGGCCGCCCGCATCCAGGGTCTGGCGGGCTCGATGCCAGACTGAGCGGGTGCGCACTTTCGGGCTCCGCTTCGACGTGAACTGCTCCATTCTCTTCACGGAGCTTCCGCTGCTTCAGCGGCCCGCCGCGGCGAGGGCGGCCGGGTTCGACGCGGTCGAGTTCTGGTGGCCGTTCGAGGACTACGTGCCGGGCGACAGGGACGCCGACGCGTTCGTGAACGCCGTGAACGACGCCGGGGTCGAACTGGTCAGCCTCAACTTCCACGCCGGCGACATGGCGGCCGGGGAACGTGGCATCCTGTCCGACCCGGGCCGGGCGGCGGGGTTCCGGGAGAACATCGGCGCGGCCGTCGAGGTCGCGCGGCGTACCGGATGCACCCGGCTCAACGCGCCCTACGGGCGCCGGCGTCCGGGCATCGACCCGGCCGAGCAGGACGCGGTCGCGATCGAGAACCTGACGCTCGCGGCGCGGGCGGCGGAGACGGCCGGCGCCACGGTCCTGGTCGAGGCGATCAACTCGGTCGACGTTCCCGCGTTCCCGGTCGACACCAGCGACAAGGCCGCGGCGGTCATCGACAGGGTCCCCGCGGGCAACGTCGGCTTCCTGGCCGACTTCTACCACCTGGCCAAGATGGGCGAGTCCCTCCCGGAGACCCTCGCCCGGCACCGGGGCCGGATCGCCCACGTGCAGGTCGCGGACCCGCCCGGCCGGGGCGCGCCCGGCACCGGGACCCTGGATTTCGAGCCGCTGCTGAAGCAGCTCAGCGAGGGCGGGTACGCGGGACGGGTCGGCCTGGAGTATGCTCCCTCGGATCCGTCCGACAGCTCCGGAAGTTTCGGCTGGATCCGATCTTAACTTTTTCTTAGCATTTACCGGCGCTGACCCCGGCCACCCGCTACGGTTGTCGCCCATGACCGACGCTGAGGCCACCGTTGAGGAGACGCGGCACACGCTGTCGTCGATTGGCGACTTCCTGAATGACGACGGGCCGTTCCATGAGTGGCTCGAGAAGATCATGCGCCCGTGGGAACTGCTCGGCGGGGACGCCTGGCTGGACAAGCTGATCGAGGTCAGCGACGACGGCCTCGCCTCCGCCAACACCTTCTACGCCGATCTCGGCGGCGCGTCCGACGCGGCGAAGAAGCTGTCCGCGCTCCTGCCCGGCCTGCACGCCCTCGACCTGTTCGCCAACACGGCCGGGATCGTCGGCGGCCTCTACACCATGATCGACCCGCCCGAGTACGACAAGGGCGCCATGCGCTGGGTCTCCCGGGCGGCGGGCGCGGCCGCCGTCATCGGGGACGGCATCGGCCTGGGGGTCGGCTTCGGCGCGATCGCCCCGGCCGCCGCCGTCGCGGGCCTGTCCATCCCCCTGGTCGGCGAGGTGCTGGGCGTCGGCGCCGGGATTTTCATGGCCGCCGACTGGGTCTACCACCACACCCACCAGATCGAGCACGGCCTCGAGACCGCCCGCAACGCGGTCGAGCACTACGCCCGCACCATCGCCGACGACAC
>WRBL01000455.1 GCA_009784565.1 Streptosporangiales bacterium
CCCTCGCGGCACCGGACCTGGCCGCGCCCTCGAACGTCCCCGGGAGCGCGGAGTTCTGGACCGCCGTCGCCTACCTGGCCCTGGGCTGCACCGTCTTCGCGTTCCTGGCCCAGACCTGGGGCGTCCAGCGCACCTCGCCGTCCCGCGCCAGCCTGCTGCTCGGCACCGAACCCGTCTGGGCGGTCCTGGTCGCCCTCGCCATCGGCGGCGAGCACCTCACGGCCGTCGCGCTCACCGGGTGCATCCTCATCCTCGCCAGCTGCTGGTGGGGCCAGTCAATCGAGGCGGCCCACCGCGGCCGCCCGGAAAGGAAACCATGACCCACGCGGACACGGCGGACCCGGCAACCGCCTACGACGCGCTCGTCACCCTGCTCGAGACGCACGACGCCGACTACGCCCTGATCGACCACGAGCCGGCCGGGGCCACCGACGTCGTGAGCGCCCTGCGCGGCCACCCGCTGGCGCAGGCCGCCAAGTGCCTGCTGATCATGGTCAAGGTCGACCGGCGGACCCGTCGCTACGTGCTCGCCGTGGTTCCCGGAGACCGGAGCGTGGACCTCGCCGCGGTCAAGGCGCTCTACGACGGCCGGTACGCCGGGTTCTGCGACCCGGCCACCGCTGAGCGTCTCGCGCGCACAGCGCCCGGCACCGTCCTTCCGTTCTCCATGGACCCGCAGGTCGACCTGGTGACCGACCCGGACGTCCTGAAACAGCCCCGGCTGTACTTCAACGCCGCCCGGCTCGACCGGTCCGTCCGCCTCGCCACCGCCGACTACCAGCGAATCGCCCGGCCGCAGGTGGCTCCGATCGCGGCCGCAGGGTGAGTCCGGCGACGGTGAGACCGAGGGCGGACCCGATGGCGTTGGCGAACTGGAACGCTCCCACATCGACCGCCGTTGTCATCGGGGTGCGTCGTGAGCGGAGCTGTCGCCGGCGGCGCGGAACCGGGTTACGCTCCTTGCGGAGGTGCCCCCATGCCCGCTGCCGCACAGACGATCGACTTGTGGAGTTCCGCCTCGTTCCGCCAGGGACACCCGGCCGGGCAGTACCGCTGGCTCCGCGACAACGCGCCGGTGTACTGGCATCCCGAGCCGGACGGGTGCGGGTTCTGGGCCGTCACCCGCTACGACCTGGTCCGGGAGGCCAGCCGGGACCACGAGACGTACTCCAACCGCCTGGGGATCACGATGGGCGACCTGTCGCCGGGCTCGCTGCCGTTCTTCCAGCAGATGATGCTGATCATGGACCCGCCGCGGCACACGGCGCACCGCGCGCTGGTGTCCCGGCAGTTCATCCCGCGTCAGGCGGCACGCTGGACCTCCGCGGTCGAAGCGGAAGCGGCCAGGATCATTTCCGAGATCCGCGAGCGGGGAGAGTGCGACTTCGTCACCGACATCGCGGGCAAACTGCCGTCCCGCGTGATCGCGCGGCTCCTCGGTATTCCGCTGGCGGACGGCGAGCGACTGTACTCGCTGACCGAGACGATGCACGCGGCGCCGGACGAGGTGACCCAGTCTGAGCGCCGCACGGCGATCAGCGAGATGCTCGGCTACTGCGCCCAGGTGCATGCGGCCAAGCGCGCCGATCCCGGAGACGATCTCGCCTCGGCGCTGGCCCGTGCGGAGATCGACGGGCAGCGTCTGGACGCGCAGGCGTACGGGCTGTTCATCATGCTGCTGCTCAACGCGGGCGGCGACACGGTCCGCAACCTGCTCGGCGGCGGGATCGTGACCCTGCTCAGCCGCCCCGGGGACCTGGCCCGGCTCCGCTCCGATCCTGGCCCGCTGCTTCCCGCCGCCGTGGAGGAACTCCTCCGCTTCCAGAGCCCGGTCGTTCACATGCGCCGCACCGCGACCCGCGACACGGTCCTCGGCGGCCAGCCGATCGCCGAGGGAGACAAGGTCCTCCTCTTCTACGGCGCGGCCAACCGTGACGAGCGGGTCTTCGCCGACCCGGAAGAGTTCATCCTGGACCGGGAGGAGAACCCGCACATCGCCTTCGGCGGCCACGGCCCCCACTACTGCCTCGGCGCCCACCTCGCCCGCATCGAGGCCACCAGCATGCTGCGGGAGGTCCTGACCCGCCTGGACGGCCTCGCACTGGCCGGCGAGCCAGCCTGGTCCGCCTCTAATTTCATTTCCGGCCCGAGCCACGTCCCTGTAACGTTCTGGCCGGTGAAGAAGACCCGGTGACCGGACTGTCCGTCCGCCGGGCGGGCGACGCCGACCGTCCGCTGCTTGAACGCCTGTGGCTGCTGTTCCGCCACGACCTGTCGGAGTTCGACGGTGACCTGCCGAGCCCCGACGTCACCTTCCGCGCCGAACGTCTCGCCGCGGCCTTCGAAGACCCGGACTGGGCGGCATATGTCTTCGCCGGGCCGCAGGACAGGCCCGTGGGCTTCGCGCTCGTCCGCGGGCTCAACGGCCCCGTGCGAGTCCTGAACAGTTTCTTCGTCGTGCGGTCGACGCGACGGGCCGGGGTGGGCCTGCAGGCCGTGCGCGCTGTCGTTTCTGCGCATCCGGGCCCGTGGGAGGTGGCGTTTCAGGACGTCAACGCGGGAGCCGGGCGCTTCTGGCGCCGCGTCGCGACCGACATCGCCGGAGACGACTGGAGACAGGAGCGCCGGGCGGTCCCCAACCGGCCGGACCTGCCGCCGGACGTATGGATCTCCTTCAGGTCTGCCTCACCGGACCAGGCACAAACCGAATTATGACGGCTGGGGTGGGGCTGTGGCTGATCTACATGGCTGAGCCCGGCGACCGGGGCGCGCGCAGGCGGTGGTGGCCTTTCCCGGGCTGATGTCCGACAACACCG
>WRBL01000456.1 GCA_009784565.1 Streptosporangiales bacterium
CCCCGCGCCCCTGACGGGGCGCAACCCGCCGTTACGAACAGCGCGCCACCGCCGTGGCTGAGCGCGCAGTTCCCCGCGCCCCTGACGGGGCGCAACCCGCCGTGCGGACAGCGGGCCGCCGTCGTGGCTGAGCGCGCAGTTCCCCGCGCCCCTGACGGGGCGCCCTGCACCGGAAGGTGAGCCGGGACAGGGCCGGGCCCGGAAGAGGGTGAGCGCCGCCCATCGACCGCGGGCCGCAGGCCGGAGGGTGGGCGCAGCCCGCGCAGGGGGCGGGAGGCAGCCCCGGACGGGGAACCGTCGAGGGGCTAGTTGCGGCCGAACCGCAGAGCAGGATGCGCCCCCGCCGCAACGAGATCCGCGACCGCAGCCTTGGGGTCGCGCCCCGTGACCAGCGACTCCCCGACAAGCACCGCGTTCGCCCCGTCGTTCGCGTACGCGATCAGATCGTGCGGCCCGCGCACACCCGACTCGGCGATCTTCACGATGTGGTCCGGGATCTCCGGGGCGACCCGGGCGAACGTCCCCCGGTCCACCTCGAGCGTCTTGAGGTTGCGCGCGTTGACGCCGATCACGCGGGCCCCCGCGTCGACCGCCCGCTGGACCTCCTCCTCGTCGTGGACCTCGACGAGCGGGGTGAGCCCGATGGACTCCGCGCGCTCGATGAGCGACTCCAGCGCGGGCTGGTCCAGGGCCGCGACGATCAGCAGCGCGATGTCCGCACCGTAGGCGCGGGCCTCCCACAGCTGGTAGGCGGTGACGATGAAGTCCTTGCGCAGCACCGGGATGTCGACCCGGCCGCGGACGGCCTCCAGGTCCGCGAGCGACCCGCCGAAGCGGCGCTGCTCGGTGAGGACGCTGATCGCGGCCGCGCCGCCCGCCTCGTAGTCGGCGGCCAGCCCCGCGGGATCGGCGATGGCGGCCAGCGCGCCCTTGGACGGGCTCGACCGCTTGACCTCGCAGATGACCTTGACGCTGTCCCCGCTCAGCGCCGCGACGCCGTCCTGCGCGTCGCGGGCCCGCGCGGCCCGCTCCTTGAGTTCGTCGAGGGACACCCGGGCCTGTCGCTCGGCGAGGTCAGCCCGGACTCCGTCGATGATCTCGTCGAGCACACTCACGCGAGAACTCCCTTTCCGGCCGGGACGAGCAGCGAAACGATCAAGCCAGCGGCGTGATCCGCCGGCACTCCTGATGGTATCGGGAGGGGGGCGGAGTGCCCGAATCCACCACTGCCGGGTCCCATCACCTGGACAGATGCCACTGCCCGCGGTCCCGGCGGGCGCGTCGTCGTCACGGTGCGAGCGCCGTGCCGAAGGGCAGGTTCCGGACAACTCCGAAGGCGATCAGCAGGGCCCAGAAGGCCCAGCGGTGGCTGCGGGTGAGCGTCGGCGTGAACGGCCTGCCGCGCAGCGCGGCGACGCACCAGCCGGTCCACACGACGGCGAAGACCACGTACCCGGCGACGGCCAGCGCGTTGTCGTGCAGGGCGGTGCCGAGGTGGCCGTGGGCCAGGGCGTGGGCGCCGCGCAGCCCGCCGCAGCCGGGGCAGTACACGCCGGTGTAGTGGAGCAGCGGGCACACCGGGTAGTGGCCGGGGCTGTTCGGGTCGACGGCCGCGACGTAACCGAACGCGGCGACCACGCTGCCCAGCACCGCGAGGGGCACGGCGGCACGGCGCAGGGCCGCTGCGGCGGGCCGGGCGGGCGGCCCCGCGGGCTCCCGGACGGCCGCCGGCCCGGGCGGGACGAGCGGCCAGGGCCGCTGTCCGTCGCTTGCCCGCGGCCCGCGCCCTGCCGGTGCCGCGGGCGGGACGAGCGGTTCGGGCGGGACGGCCACGCCGGGCGTGCGCTGGGGGTTCACGCGTCGAGTCTGCGCCGGGACGCGCGAAGGCGCAGCTCGCGGACCTTGGGGTCCGGCGGCTGCGCCTGGGGTGCGGGCACCTTCCGGTGCCGGCGGGACGGCCCATCAGGGCCTGGTACGGCCGTACTCGGCAGACCCGGCCGGCTGGGGCCGGTCCACGGGCTGCCGGGGCCGGTCAGCTGCGGGAGTTCACGCGTTCGCGTGAACGCGCGGCTCCTCGTCGGTCGTGGCCGGGGTGAGCTCCAGGGGCTCGGTCTTGCTGCCCAGGCCCATGGTCCGCATGATTCCGCCGACGACCGCTCCCAGCAGGATGATCCCCATGCCGGCCCAGAAACCGGCCGGCTGCGCGGCGACGGTGAAGACGCCGGCCACACAGAAGCCGACAAAGGCGATGATCACGCCGGTCCAGGCGGCGGGGGTGTGTCCGTGGTCGTGCTGTGCCGCCATGAGTGCTCCCTCAGAGGTTCGCGGTCGGGTCGTTCGGTCGCGGACGCCCGGGGCGCCCCCTACATGTCCATTGTTGCGCGTGCGGCTCCCGAACCGTGCACGGGGGCCCGTTGTACGCCGAGGTCAGCCGGGCGACTGCGTCGGGTCCTCGCCGCGGTCCAGCGCCTTCCACAGGTCCTCGGCCCGGTCGGAGTCGACGGGGGCGGGCGCCCGGCGGGGAGCGGTCGCCGTGCCGCCCTTGCGGTCGTAGCGGCTGGACATCGCCGGCCAGTGCTGCCCGTAGCGCAGCGCGAGCAGGCCGGCGAGGAGCAGCAGCACGCCGCCCGCGGCGACGACCAGCGGCCAGCTGGTGGTGGACGCGTGGGTGGCCGTGGCGTGGCGCAGTCCGGTGGCCCCGGCGGCCGCGGCGTTCAGGGCGTGGCGGTCGGA
>WRBL01000457.1 GCA_009784565.1 Streptosporangiales bacterium
GTGTCGGCGTACGGTTCGACGTGCATAGCCATGTACGCGTGAACGTGCAGAGTTCACGGCGTGGCGTCTCGTAACCTGTTGTGATCGATGGGAGTCTCTCCGGTGTCCAGGGGACGGTCGTGACCAGGAGGGCTGCCGGTGGTGCTGGAAGCGGAGCGGTGGCTTGAGCTGCGCCGGTTCAGGGTGCTGCGGGAGTCCGGGGCGAGCCTGTCGGAGATCGCCCGGGAAACCGGGCTGAACTGGCGGACCGTCAAGAAGTACCTGGAGGAGGACGGCCCGGCCGCGCCGCCGGAGCCGCCGCCGAACGTGTGCCGCGGGAAGCAGGCCATTGCCCCGTACGCGCCGGTGATCGACGCGTGGCTGCGGGCGGAGATCCTGCTCAAGGGCACGGTCATCTACGAGCGCCTCGTGCAGGAGTACGGGTTCACCGCGAACTACCAGCGGGTCAAGATGTACCTGCAGCAGGCCCGGCCCCGGATCGCGGCCGAGCTCGGCTACACGCCGGCGGAGCTGGCCCGGCTGCACCGCCGGTTCGAGGTCGTCCCCGGGGCGCAGGCCCAGGTCGACTGGGGCGACGAGGGCGGCGTCCTCGCCCATGCCGGCATCCCGAAGGTCTACTCCTTCCACATGGTGCTGTCTTATTCCCGGGACCCGTTCTGCTGCTACACGGCAAGCCAGGACATCGGGACGTTCTTCGCCTGCCACCGGCGGGCGTTCGAGCACTTCGGCGGCGTGCCCGGCGTGATCGTCTACGACCGCACCAAGACCGTCGTGCGGCGGCACGTCGCGCCGGGCAAGGCGGTCCCGCTGCACCCGGAGGCCGTCGCGTTCGCCGGTCACTACGGCTTCGACATCGACGTGCTCGCCGCCTACCGCCCGACGGGCAAGGGCCGGGTCGAGCGCCAGGTGCTGATCGTCCGCGACCACGTGCTCGCCGGGCGGTCATTCTCGTCGGTCGACGCGATGGACCGGGCGTTCGCGGCCTGGGTCCCGGTCCGCCGGGCGGCGGTCCACCGGACCCACGGCGAGGTCATCGGGGTGCGCGCGCAGCGTGATCACGCCGCGCTGGCCCCGGCCCCGGCCCGGCCGTACATCGTGGCGAACCGGTCCCTGCGGCACGTCGGCAAGGACTGCCTGGTCGCGTTCGAGGCCAACCTGTACTCCGTCCCCGCCGCGAAGGTGTTCCCCCGCCAGCTGGTCGAGGTCCGGGCCTCCTCCGGCACCGTCAGCCTGCACTCCACCGTGGCCGACGGCAATGGCGTCACCCTGCTCGCGGTCCACCAGCGGGCGGTCGGCCGGGGCGCCCGGATCATCGATCCCGCGCACTGGGACGGGCTGCCCGACGGGCACACCCGGGCCGTGACCAGCAGCCGGGAGGACCATCTCCCCGGCCGCCCGGCCTGCGGGAGCAGCCTGGGCGGGCCGTCGGGGGCGCTGCGGTTCCTGCTGGCCCGCGCCGACGCCGCCGACGTCACGGTCGGGCGCCGGCCGCTGTCGGTCTACGACCAGATCACCGGGACCCGGCCCTTCGCCGCCGGCCCAGACCAGAAGGATGATGCGTGAGCGAGCTCGTCACCGCCCGGATCCGCGCCACCGCGGGCAAGCTCGGCCTGCCCCACCTGGCCGAGGCCCTCGCCGGGCACCTGGATCGCGCCGACGGCGCGAAGATGGGCTACCTGGACTTCCTGGACCTGATCCTGGAAGAGGAACTCGCCGTCCGCGAGGAGCGCCGCCTGCACCACGCGCTGCGCGCGTCCAAGATGCCGCACCACAAGACGGTCGACGACTACGACTTCTCCTACCAGCCCGAGCTCGACCCGCGGAAGATCAAGGACCTCGCCGCCCTGGCATTCGTCGAGGGAAAGGCCAACGCGGCGCTGCTGGGGCCGCCGGGCGTCGGCAAGACGCACCTGGCCGTGGCCCTCGCGGTCGCGGCCTGCCGGGCCGGGTACAGCGTCTACTTCACCACCCTGGACGACATGGTCCGCCAGCTCAAGGCCGCCGACGCCATCGGCCGCCTCGCCACCAAGCTCCGCACCTACCTCCGCCCGCACGTCCTCGTACTGGATGAAGTCGGCTACCTGCCGCTGGCCCGCGACGAGGCCAACCTCGTCTTCCAGACGATCTCGAAAAGGTACGAAAAGGGCGCCATCGTGCTGACCTCTAACAAAGCCTTCAGCGAATGGGGATCGGTCTTCGGCGATGAGGTTCTCGCCACCGCGATACTGGATCGCCTCCTGCATCACTGCGAGGTCATCGCGATCAACGGGCCGAGCTACCGGCTGAAGAACCGCCTCGCGGCCGTCGGGACCGCCGTCAAGACCGCGACCGCCTGACCCCGCGGGCAACCCCGTGACCGCGGCCGGCCCGCACAGCGGCGACGACACCTTCGACCTCATCGACGACGCCCTCTGCCAGCTCGCCGGGCGCCGCGGGAAATGGCCCGGCGACCCCCTCGCCGCGATCACCTTGATCGCGAGCCTCATCGACCAGGCCGAGCGGATGCTCCCCGAGCACGTCCTGCTCGCCCTCGACGACGAAGCCACCTGGCACGACATCGCCACCGCCCTCGCCACCAGCCCCGAACAAGCCGAGCTCCGCTACAGCCCCGACTCCCCAGTCGCCGACAGCAGATGGCCCTACGACTGGTAACGCCTCTGCACGTTCACGTGTACTTACCTCTGCACCTGGACTCGTACGCCGACA
>WRBL01000458.1 GCA_009784565.1 Streptosporangiales bacterium
CACCTGGTGTCCTTCGCCCGGGCCCGGAAGCTCACCGCGTTCACCGCGGACACTCTCAGCGAGAACACCGGGATGCTGCGGGTGTTCAGCGACGCCGGCCTGCCGGTGCGGACCCGCCGGGAGGAAGGGACGGTCGAGGTCACCATCCCCCTGCCGGCCGACGACACCGGCGGGGAGTTCGACCAGTACCTGGACACGGTCGCCAAGCGGGAGCGGGCCGCCAGCGTCAAGAGCCTGGCCCCGGTGCTGGCCCCGGAAACCGTGGTGGTCGTGGGGGCCAGCCGCCGTCCCGGGACGGTGGGGCGTTCGGTCCTGGACAACATCTCGGGCAGCGACTTCCGCGGGACGCTGTACGCGGTCAACCGGAACTCCGGCAGTCTCGGCGGCGTGCCGAGCTTCCCCGACGTGGCCAGCCTGCCCGAGACGCCGGACCTGGCCCTGGTCGCGGTCCCGCCGGACGAGGTGCTGAGCGCCGCCGAGGACTGCGGCAAGCGCGGCGTGCGCGGCCTGGTCGTGGTCACCGCCGGGCTGGACACCCGGCAGTCCGCCAGCCTGCTGGCCTCCTGCCGCCGGCACGGGATGCGGCTGATCGGCCCGAACTGCTTCGGCATCGCGGTCCCCGGCACCGGCCTGAACGCCACGTTCGCCGCGGAGCGGCCGCTGCCGGGCGTGGCGGGACTGGTCATGAAGTCCGGCGGCCTCGGGTTCTCGCTGATCGACCACCTGTCCCGGCTCGGCATCGGCATCTCCTCGTTCGCGTCGGTCGGCGACAAGCTCGACGTGTCCAGCAACGACCTGCTGATGTGGTGGGAGCGCGACGGTTTGACCGCGATCGCCGTGCTCTACATCGAGTCGTTCGGCAACCCGCGCAAGTTCGCCCGGACCGCGCGCCGGGTCGGCCGGCGAATGCCGGTGCTGACCGTCCACGCGGGCCGGGGCTCGGCCTCCGGCCGGCCGGAGACGGCGCCGCGGGTGAGCAGCGCGGCGCTGTTCGAGCAGGCCGGCGTCATCGCCACGCCGACCTTCGGGGAACTGGTGGAGGCGACCGCCCTGCTGGCGACGCAGCCCGCGCCGGAGGGCCGGACGGTCGCGATCGTGGCCAACGTGGACGGGGCCGGCCTGCTGGCCGCCGACGCCTGCACGGACCTCGGGCTGACCGTCCACCGCCCGGGCGGCGAGACCCGGCACCTGCTGCACGCCCTGCTGCCGGACGGCGGCGTGGCCGACGGGCCGGTGGACACGACGGCGCCGGTGTCCGGAGAGGTTTTCCGCCAGGTGATCGAGGTCCTGGCCGCCGATCCCGGGGTACACGCCGTCATCGCGCTGGTGCTGCCGACCGCCGCCAGCGGCGACCTGGAGGGGGCGATCGCGGAGGCGGACGTGGACGTGCCCCTGGCCGCGGTGGTGCTCAACCAGCCCGAGTCGGTCCGGATGCTCGAGGCCCGCTCAGGGCGGGTTCCGTCCTACGGCTACCCGGAGGCGGCGGCCGCGGCCCTCATCCGGGCCGCCCGCTACGGCGAGTTCCGCTCGGCGGAGGCCGGCGCCGTGCCGGCCTTCCCCGACGCGGACGCCGACCGCGCGCACGCGGTCGTCCGCGAGTTCTTCTCCGGTTCCCCGGGCGGCGGATGGCTCGGCCCCGAGCAGGCCGGGACCGTGCTGAGCTGCTACGGGATTCCCCTGGCCCGGGCCGTCATGGCGCACTCGGCGGACGACACGGTCTCGGCGGCGGAGACGGCGGGATACCCGGTCGCCGTCCGGGCCGCCGTCGCCGGGATCCCGTTCACGGACCCGGTCAGCCAGCCGGCGGTCCTGTCCGACCTGCGCACCGAGGCGGGCGTGCGGGCGGCCTACCACCGGCTGGAGGCCGAGTTCGGGGCCCGGCTGGAGGGAGTGCGGGTGCAGCCGTCGGGCGCCGGGGGAACCGAGGTGTTCGTCACGGTGACCGACGACGCGATGTTCGGGCCGCTGGTGACGTTCGGGGCGGGCGGGGCCGCGGCCGAGGTACTCGACGACCGCGTGACCCGGCTGGGCCCGCTCACCGAGGCCGACGCGGAGGCGATGACCGGCTCCATCCGCTCGGCGGCCCTGCTGCGGGGTTACCGGGGCGGCCCGGCGGCCGACCTGACGGCCCTGCGGGACCTGCTGCTGCGGGTTTCCCGGCTCGCCGACGACCTCCCTGAGGTGGCCGAACTGGAACTGCGGCCGGTGCTGGCCGGCCCGGACGGGGCCGTCGCCGTCGAGGCCCGGGTCCGGGTCGCGCCGCAGGTACCCCAAGATCCGTTCCTCCGCCGCCTGAGGTTACTTTGGGTAGTGACATACGCGCGAAGGGAAACCGCCATGTCACTCCACAAGATCACAGACACCGATCAGGTCACGGGCTCTGTCCCCGGGCCCCGGCCGGCCCCCAGCCCGGGACCGGCCTCCGCCGCCGAACTTGAATCGCTCGACGCCTGGTGGCGAGCGGCGAACTACCTGTCCGTCGGGCAGATCTACCTGCTCGACAATCCGCTGCTCGCCGAGCCGCTGCGGCCCGAGCAC
>WRBL01000459.1 GCA_009784565.1 Streptosporangiales bacterium
GGTGGTCCGTGTGGTGGCCGACAGGGCGGGGGCGTCGGCGAGTTCGGCCGGGGACTCGGGGATGCCGGGTGCCTGGATGCCGATCAGGCGCAGCAGCGGGCCGGCCATGGCGGTGGTGACCAGCGCCATGATGACCATGATCGAGAACAGCCGGTCGTCGATGACCCCGAGGTCGTGGCCGACGCCCAGGACCACGAGTTCGGTCAGGCCGCGGGTGTTCATCAGGATGCCCAGCGCGCCGGCTTCCTGCCAGGAGATGCCGAAGAGGCGGGCGGGGACGACGGAGCCGATGAACTTGCTCGCCACCGCGACCAGCACGATCAGGCACAGCTCGCCGGCGCCCGCCCAGCCGACGGTCTTGAGGTCGACCGACAGGCCGGTGACGATGAAGTAGACGGGCAGGAGCAGGGTGCTGGCGCGGGCGAGCGGTATCTCGACGGCCTGGCGTATCCGGGGGCCGACGGTGCGCGGCATCACCAGGCCGGCGGCGAACGCGCCCAGGATCGGGTGGATGCCGATCCAGGCGGTGGCGCAGCCGCACAGCAGCGCGAAGGAGCCGGCGAGCAGGAACGCGCGGTTGCCGGCCGTGTCGACCGCCATGTCCGGCCGGTGCTCGCCCGGTTCGTCCTCCCGCGGCCCCGTCTTCCCGGTTCCCGCCGCCCAGCGGGCCAGCAGCGGCCGCACCAGGCCGAAGAGCAGCGCGCCCAGGAGCGCGGCCATCAGCAGCGTGTGCCAGATCTGGCCGGTCCCGTGCGAGCCGGCCACCGCGACGACCACGATCAGCAGGCACCAGGCGATGCCGTCGCCGACCGCCGCGCAGGCCATGGACATCACGCCGACCGGGGTGCGGTCCAGGCCGGTGTCGCGCAGGATGCGGGCCAGCACGGGGAAGGCGGTGATCGCCATCGTGGTGCCGAAGTAGAGCACGAACGCGGACGTCGAGGTGTGGCCGCGGTGGTCGGAGGCGAGCGCGAAGGCCAGGCCGGCGCCCATCAGGAACGGCACGGCCATCGCCGAGATCGCCGTGGCCGCCACCGCGGAGCGGCCGCTGCGCATCAGCCGGGGGTTCATCTCCCAGCCGGCCAGGAACATGAAGAAGACCAGGCCCAGTTCGGACATCGCGGTGAGCGTGGGGCGCTGGGCCGCCGGGAAGAGGTGGGTGTCCAGGTGGCCGGGGAGCAGCCCCAGCACGCTGGGGCCCAGGATGATGCCGGTGGCGATCTCCCAGATCACCGCGGGCTGGCGGAGCCGCCGGGTGGCCCGGATGAGCGCCGCGCCGGCGATGACCGCGATCGCCACGTCGGCCAGCGCCACGCAGTCGGGCGGAAGGTCTCGGAACCACGCGGACATGGGGACTCCTGCCTGGAGGGAACGGGGAGGTCTGCCGCGGCGGCGGAAGGTCCGCGGTCCGCCGCCGCGTGGACGCGAGGACGGCCGGTGCGGAGTGCCTGCGCGCGCAGACTGAGATGCTGCCCGGTCCGGTGCCCCGCCGGTAACGGCAGTTGGGATGAAAACCCCGGCTCGCGCGCGGCGTCCGATGGTCGGTCGGGACGCGGAATCCGGGCCGAAAGAAGGAACCCGCGGCTCGGCGAGAATTCCTCCTTTCGGAGGTAGCGCCGGCGTCGACCAGCACTCCTCGCAGGTCACTGGCGTGCGGGTCCGCCGTATGGATGAGGCGCTGCTCGTACGAGGTGCGCGGATGCGTTTACGGCGTTACCCGGAATGGTGTCCAGGTCCTTACAAAAGTTTGGCCGACCGGACAGTGGTAATTCGAATGGCTGTGGTTGTAGGGGCAGATGGGCCATGCTAGGGTCAGTTTCCGCTGTAGGCAGCTGAAGTTCGGGGGCTAGCGATGCAGGAGGAAGCCGCCAGAGTTTTTCTGGTGGATTCGAGAGCTGTTTCGAGAGTGGGTCTGAGCGTCCTGCTGGGCCGGGAATCCGGTCTGGACGTGGTCGGCGCCGCTGCCGATCTCGCAAGTGCCCTGTCGAGTCTGGCGAGACTCTCGCCGGACGTCGTCATCATCGACAGCCAGGACCTCGAGCCCTGTTCGTCCGCAGAGATGCGGCTGCTCATCGGCGGCGTTGCCGATGTCAATCCGAAAGTGCTGGCCATCGTGCCGCGGCTGGACCAGGCCGCGCACTGCTGGCAGACGGCGGGGTCGTGGGGGGTGCTGGACAACCGGGCCAGCCCCGAGCGCATCGTCGCCGCCGTCCGCATGATCAGCGCCGGTTACCGGCTGGTCGTGCCGACTTGCGAGGGTGAGGAGCGGAAGGCCGAAGAGCCCGCCGAAGTCGTTCAGGCGGGCTTATCGGAACCGGATCTAGAAGCCAATGGAATAACCCGGAGGGAGCGTGATGTTCTTGAACTCATCATCCGCGGATATTCCAACGCGGAGATTTCAGAAGCGCTTTTCCTGAGTGAAAGCACGGTTAAGTCCCATGTTCAGCGCATGTTGGAGAAGCTCGCACTGCGGAACCGGGTGCACGCCGTCATCTATGCGTACGAGAAGGGAATCGTGCGGGCCGGCGGCAA